>JANXWV010000031.1 GCA_025350965.1 Rhizobacter sp. | reverse complement strand
GCGCTGTGTTCAGACCCTGTTCTGCCGTGTTCGGGGTGCCGTGGGGAAGGAAAAAGGGCGTTTGAAAAACCTATCCTCCGACCCGCTGAGCATCAGCCGAGCAGGCGGGCGAGCGCCAATTCCGCTTTTGCGTGATAGGTCGTCGCGCCCTGTTCGGAGGCGATGCCGACGGCGGTGCGCAGACAACTCTCGGCCAGCGCCACGTTCGCGGCCGAGTCCGCCAGTGCCAGCTCTGCGCGCAGCCGCCAGAGCTCCGAAACATGCACGCCGACCTGGGGCGAAATCAGCGTTTCGAGCGTCCGCGTCACGAGTGCCAGCGCTTCCTTGCCGCGACCGGCCCTGGCCAGCGCATCGACGATGACCACGTCCGGGTACACGCCGAGGAAGCTGTGCCTAACCGTCGCCTCGTGGTTCGCCTCCATCGCTGCCAGCCCGGCGGCGATGTCATCCTGCTGCGTCCGCGCCAGACCAAGCATGTAGTGTCCGAGCGCGCGCTGTAGCGGAAGATCGTATTTCAGCGCCACTTGTATCTCGCGCTGCGCGATAACCTCGCAGGCTTCGATGTCGCCGGCAAGGTGCAGGGCAACGCTGCCCGTGCCCAAGGCGAAAGCGAGGCTAAAGGGGTGTTGGAGTGAATCGGCGAGCCCGACCGCGGCGTCGACGCTGGCCGCAACGTCATCCTGCCGACCGGCCACAGCAAGCGCGATCGCTTCGACGCAATGCGCGCAGACGCCAAGGTCGTGGCCGGCAAACACCTGCGAAAGTTGGTGATGGCGCCGGGAGTCGTAGCGGCCGAGGCCTTCCCGCGTGTAGGCCAGCGTTTTCGCGGTATGGCCTGTGAAGTACCAGTAACCCCAGCGGTGATGCAAGCCTTCCATCTGCAGATCGTCATCGGCGAGCTTGCTGCTGATTGCCATCAATTCCTCGCCCAGCATTCGGGCCTTGTCGAACTGGCGCGAGTTGGCCGTGTTGATGTACAGCCCCCAGGTCGCCTGAAATAGCTGCCGTTCGGCATCGACCTCCTTCGCCAGCGCGTACGCCTGCGACAGGACCGACGCCGCCTCGACGCTCAGCGGTCCGGCCTGGATGTGAAAGGTCGAACCGAGTCTGAGCTGCGCATCGAGCATGCGGCGAGCCCGCGTCGATGGGTCGCCAATACGTTCGGCTTGCGCGAGCGCAGCGTTCAGGTTGGCAATCGCCTCCGTGTAGGCCGAGCGCCGCAGCGACTTTTCGGCGGCCAGCATCCAGAACGTGCACGATTTCTCCGGCTCCGCGGCGCGGCCGAAATGGTGGGCGACGATTTCGGGTGCGCTCGCACTTCGGGTTTCCTGCCGCGACTCCAGCAGACCGGCGATGCTCAGGTGCAACGCCTGGCGTCGGCTGCGCGAAAGACTTTCATACGCCGCCTCCTGCACCAGCGAATGATTGAAGCGGTAGCCGCTCTCCACCGTTACTCCGACGGCAAACACCAGCCCTGCGTCGACGAGCCGGCCCAAGGCGCCTCGCAGCGCGTCATCATCCGCGCCGGTGGTCTCGGCCAGCAGTGAGTACGAGAACAGGCGGCCAATCACCGAGGCGACCAGCGCAATCTCCTTCGCCGCTCCCAGGCGGTCCAGGCGCGCCATCAGTGAATCCTGCAGCGTCAGGGGCACTGCGACGGTATGCGCGCTTTGCGTGTCGACGATCGCCTTGGTGATCTCTTCGGCGTAGAGCGGGACTCCGTCGCTTCGGCGCACTATCTCCCGCATCAGCGCATCGTCGATCGGCGTTTCGCCAGCTACGCGACGGATCAGCGCAGCGCATTGATCCGGTCCCAGTTGCTTGCATGAAATCGCCGTCGCCTGCGCGCGGTCACCCCAGGATTGACTGAACTCCGGCCGGTGGGTGATCAGGACCAGCGCGTGCTCGGTCTCGATGCGCCCCAGCAGGCGTTCCACCAAGGTCTGCGTCGTGGGGTCGCTCCAGTGGGCGTCCTCCAGCAGCAGCAGCGCCGGAACACCCCCCGGGGCGGCGAGCAGAAAGTCCTCGAGAATCGAGATCGTTTCGGTGTTGCGCTGGTCAGGCGTCAACTCCATCGGCGACAGGCGATCGGCGGTGGAAAGGTCCAGCAGTTCTGCAATCAGCAGCAGATCCCGGCGCGATGGCCGGCCGATGCGCGACAGCAAGTCTTCTATGCCACGGAGATTTTCATCGGCGGAACGGTCCGGTTCAATTGAGGCTTCATGCCGAAGCAACTGGATGACCGGATACAGAGGCGTGTTGCGGTGATAGGGCGAGCATTGACAGCGGAGCAGCCGATGCGGTTCGCCGCGAACCCGCTCGGCGAGCGCTTCGAGCAAGCGCGACTTGCCCATTCCGGCTTCGCCGGAGAGCAATACGACGTGGCCGTTGCCCCGAGCGGCGCGCCGCCAGGAATCGCCAAGAAAGGCCAGTTCGCGCTCGCGCGCGACGATCGGTCCGGCAGACTTGCCGCGCGCAGCGGCGAACCGGCTCTCTACCTGGCGCTCGCGGATCACCCTCCAGACCGCAACCGGATGATCGAATCCCTTGATTGCGTGCTCGCCGGCGGACTCGTATTCGAAGAACTCGCCGGTGAGTTGCCGCGTCGCGGGGGCGACCAGCACGCTGCCCGGCGCGGCAAGCGCCTGGAGCCGGGCCGCCAGGTTGGGCGTCTCGCCGACCAAGGTCTGCCCGCGCTCCGCGCTTTCGCCACCGGTCTCGCCGACGACCAGGCCGGTCGCGATGCCGACGCGTGCCCGAAGCGGGAGGCCATCGGGGCGCTGCAGGCATTCGACCTCTTTCACGATCTCCAGGGCCGATCGGATCGCGCGCTCCGCCGCCTGTTCCTGCGCCTGCGGATAGCCGAAGTAGGCGAGCACGCCGTCGCCCAGATACTGAGCCACGTGTCCGTCGAACTTCGCGATCACGACAGCGCAGGCATCGCGATACCTGCGCAACAACTTGTTCAGATCCTCGGGATCCAGTTGGCTCGCCAGCGCGGTCGAGCCCGCCAGGTCGGTGAACACCATCGTGACCTGACGGCGTTCGACGCGGTGCGGGGCCGGCGCCACCGCCCGGGCATCTGCGAGCGCAGCGGAGCCCAGCCGGAGTTGCGCCGCTGCGGCCAGAAACTTGCGGCGATGACCGAGCGACAAACCTGTGCCTGTACGCCAGTGGGTGCTGTCGCTGCCGATCCCGTTGCGCCTGCTGCTGGCAGCACAGCCCAAGCTGCTGACGCCCGTGCTGCAGGTCGTGCACCGCGTGATCACGCGGTTCCTGCTCAAGCAGGCGGGCGTCAAGGCCGA
>JANXWV010000152.1 GCA_025350965.1 Rhizobacter sp. | reverse complement strand
GGTCGCGAGCCAGATCGGTGCGTCGCTGGCCGATGTCGACGAGGCCATCACGGCGGCCGACCATGCCTTCCGTACCAGCGGCTGGGCGCAGCGCAAGCCGCACGAGCGCGCGGCCGTGCTCCAGCGCATCAGCGCGCTGATCCGCGAGAACAGCGAAGCGCTCGCGCAGCGCCAGCGTCTGGACAACGGCAAGCCGATCAACGAGACGCGCGCACTCGTCGCCAGCGCCGCAGGCACCTTCCAGTTCTTCGCCAGCGCGTGCGAAACGCTGGAGGAAACGCTCACGCCGTCGCGCGGCGACTACCTGACCATGAGCGTGTTCGAGCCGATGGGCGTGGTCGCCGCGATCACGCCGTGGAACTCGCCGGTGGCGAGCGAAGCGCAGAAGGTGGCGCCGGCGCTGGCGGCCGGCAATGCCGTCGTCATCAAGCCCGCCGAAGTGACGCCGCTGCTGGCGCTCGAACTCGCCAGGCTCTGCGAGCAGGCCGGCCTGCCGAAGGGCCTGGTCAGCGTGCTGCCGGGGCGCGGCTCGGTGATCGGCGATGCCATCACGAAGCACCCGCTCGTCAAGCGCGTGTCGTTCACCGGCGGCACCGCCACCGGCAAGCACATCGCGCACATCGCGGCCGACAAGATGATGCCGGTGTCGCTCGAGCTCGGTGGCAAGTCGGCCACGATGGTGCTCGACGATGCCGACCTGGACCTCGCGGTGGCGGGCGTGCTCTACGGCATCTTCAGTTCGTCGGGCGAGGCGTGCATCGCCGGCTCGCGGCTGTTCGTGGCGCGCAAGCTCTACGACGAGTTCATGCAGCGCCTCACGGCCGCCGCGAAGGCGTTGCGTGTCGGCGACCCGGCGAGCGAGCAGACGCACATGGGCCCGCTCATCACGCCGAAGCACCGCGAGTCGATCAAGCGCTACGTGGACCTGGGCTTGAGCGAAGGCGGCAGCTTGCGCACCGGCGGCATGCGCCCGAGCGGCGCGGCTTACGAGCGCGGCAACTACTACCTGCCGACCATCATCGAAGGCCTCACGAACCGCGCCCTCACCGCGCAGGAAGAGATCTTCGGCCCGGTGCTGGTGGCAATGCCGTTCGACACCGAAGAAGACCTGCTCGCGCAGGCCAACGACAGCCTGTACGCGCTGGCCGCCGGCGTCTGGACGCGCGACTACAAGCGCGCCTGGCGCGTGGCACGTGCCGTGCAAGCGGGCACGGTGTGGATCAACACCTACAAGCAGTTCTCGATCGCCACGCCCTTCGGCGGCTGGCGCGACAGCGGCCTGGGCCGCGAGAAGGGGCGCGAGGGCATCCGCCAGTACATGGAGCAGAAGAGCCTGTACTGGGGGCTGAACGATGCGCCGATGGGATGGGGAAGGTGATGTTGTTCTTTTCGTTGTCGTCGTTCGCCGGTGGAGCGGCAAAGGCGCGTCCGGGCAGGCGTCAGCGCTTCGGTTCGGTGGTCGGCGGGTACGCCGACTTCCCTGCGGTGCTCGCGCTTCCGACCGTCGCCGAACTCACTTCGCTCACTGCGTTCGCTGCGTTCAAACAGTCGGCGAAAGTCAGTTTACGAAGCGCACTTCGCGCGCGGCCGGAAACGCTCCGCTCCTCGGCACCTCACAGGCGCGCTGCCACCTGCCCGGGCGCGCCTTTGCGCAACGGTGGGTGCCCTGTCGTCGAACCGCAAACACCGTCGCTTGCTCGCGGCGGGCGGTGCCCGGCGGGGGCTCCGGGCGGGGCGGTCGGCTGCGCCGACTGCACTGCGCTGCTCAGATCGAGGTCGCGCCGTCTAACCCGGATATTTCACCTACCCCCGTAGAAGCGAGGACGGCATTGCCCTATGAATGCCCGTTTATCGAGGTGTCGAATCTTGATGAGCGAGCGGGCAATGCCGAAGCCAAACTGTACCGAAGAAGCTGAGGGTAGGACGATCGAGTTCGGTCGTCTGGGCCGCCGTGTGGTGGATGCCTTCTATCGTCACCGGACCTGAAGTCAATGTAGTGATCGACTTGCCACACCCGCCGCCTGAACGCGCAACGGTGTTCGTCAAGCCGCCCAAGACATTTTGGTGGCCCCAGGTCGTGGAACCCTCTG
>JANXWV010000148.1 GCA_025350965.1 Rhizobacter sp. | reverse complement strand
CCGTGGTGCTGCCAGCGGGCTTCGGCGCGGCGGCGGGCACGGCGCTGTTCGGCGGCAACCGCAAGCCCGAGATCGTGCTGCACTTCGACCCGTCGCAATCGACGGTCCTGCCGCTGGTGCGCGGGCTGCTCGCGCAGCATGCGATGGAGGTGGTGAGCCAGTCGGTCTTCAGCGGCTCGGCCGGGCTGTTCACCGGCATGCGTGCCCAGGCGCTGAGCAACGACCAACTCCCCGCCGAGCGCCGCCAGGAATTGACCGACATGTTCGACAGCATTGCCCGCGTGCAGCTGCGCAACGTGGCGCCGCAGGGCGCCGCGTCCGGTGCTTTGGCGCCGCAGGGCGCCGCGTCCAGTGCCTTGGCGCCGCAGGGCGCCGCGTCCGGTGCTTCGGCGCCGCAGGGCGGCCCGTCGTTCAGCGTGCCGTTCACCACGCGTGAAGTCGAGTCGGGCGCGCGCCCCGAGGTCAAGTACAACAGCTATGCGCACTCGTTCGCCGGCATGGGCGTGCAATTCATCCTGTTGATGGGCGTGGACATCGGCATGGGCCTGTTGCTGATGCGCCGCCTCGGCCTGTGGAAGCGCCTGCGCGCCGCGCCTATCTCGCGCAGCACCCTGCTCGGCAGCCGCATCGCCAGCGCCGCGCTGATCGCGCTGATCGTGTTCGCAGTGATCTACGCGGTGGCCTTCGTGGCCTTCGGCGTGCGCGTCGAAGGAAGCTGGATCGGCTTCGTCGCGGTGCTGGTCGCGTTCGCGCTGCTCGCCGCGAGCTTCGGCTTGCTGATCGCCGCACTCGGCCGCACCCCCGAGGCCACCCGCGGCCTGGCGATCCTGGCGACGCTGCTGCTGGTGATGCTCGGCGGCGCGTGGGTGCCGTCTTTCATCTTCCCCGCGTGGCTGCAAACCGCGTCGCTGTTCGTGCCCACGCGCTGGGCCATCGACGGGCTCGATGCCATGACCTGGCGCGGCCTCGGCCTGCAGGCTGCGGTGTGGCCGGTGGTGGTGATGCTGGGCTTCAGTGCGGTGTTCACTGCGCTGGCGGTGCAGCGGTTTGCGTGGGATGAGTGAGGTGGCTGCGCCCGGCCCAGGTCAGTTCAGCCTCGCTTCGAAGGCTGGCGCCCGATGGATCACGTGCAGCCATCCGGCGCACACCAGACGATCTCGGGCCGCGGCCGGGGTTGGCCCGCGGGCTGTTCGGCGCCGTAGCCGACCAGCACCGCCACGCTGGCCTCGTACCCTGCGGGGATGCCCACTTCGTCGGCCACGCCAGGGCTCGTGAGCCAGGGGATCGGCGCCCCGACCCAGCAGGTGCCGAGCCCGGCGCCGTGGGCGGCGATCAGCATATTCTGCGCCGCGCGGCAGCAGTCGAAGGGCGACTCGGGGTTGCCGCTTCGGCCGCAGAACAGAACCACAGCCGGCGCATTCCAGAAGACCTTGAAGTCGGGCCGCTCGGTCCATTCCCAGCGTTGGCCGGCCGGCTGATGGTCGTAGGCGTAGGCCTTGGCGCGCGCGCCGTAGGCCGCCACACGCTCCGCGCCTTCGATGACGCAGATCTTCCATGGCGACGGGCCACTCACCGGTGGCGTGGGCGCCTGCACGGCGGCCCACAGCACGTGTTCGAGCACGTCGCGGGCGACAGGCTCGGGGAGATAAGCGCGGATCGTGCGCCTGCGATGGATTGCCTCGAAGACGTCCATGGTCGGCTCCGTCAAGTCACTTCTTGGCGAGGAAGGCGGCCACCAGCGCATTCGCATGGCCGTGCCCGACCCCATGCGTGGCTTTCAACAGGCTCACGAGCTCCATGTGCTTGCGCGGCCCGGCCAGTTGAAGCACACCCATCCAATGCACGATCGGCTTGCCGTACGTCTTCTCGATCGATGGAAAGTAGGACGCCGGGCCATTGACTTTCGATTCGGTTGCCATGATCAAGTCTCCTTCCATCCTGCGTTCGTCAGTGTCGACTCAACGCCGCTCGACGACCACCGGCACCAGCTGCAAGGCGTCGCGCACACGCTCGGCCACGGTGCGGGCCTCGTCGCGGCTTGGGTACGGGCCGGCTTGCAAGCGGTACACCGAGGCGTCGGCGAACACGGCGAGCAGCGGCGTGAGCCAGTCGACGTCGGTGGCGACGCGGCGGCGGAAGGTCTCGGCGCCTTCTTGCTGGCGGAACGCCCCGAGCTGCACCCAGAAGCCGCGCGCCGAGCCGGTGTAGGCGCGGGCGGAAGGCGCGTCGGTCACGGCAGAGGGCGTGGTCGCTGCGGCTGTTGACGCGGGCTCCAGCCCAGGCAGGGGTACGGGGGCTTGCACAGGCGCTTGGGCGGGCGGTGTAGCGGGCGCTGCGATGGTCGTTTGGGCAGGCATCGACACACGCGTCGGCGCAGGCGTCTGCGTTGGCATCGCCTCGGCCACTGCCACCACCACCGGCGCGGTCACGACTGCCAGCACCGGCCCGTCGCGCCGCCAGGCACCACTGCGAATCTCGTCGAAGGTGATGCGTTGCAGCTCCACCGGTGCCACGCCGCGCAGCACGCCGAGCTTGAGTGCTGCCGTGTAGCTCAGGTCGACGATGCGGCCGGCGTGGAACGGCCCTCGGTCGTTGATGCGCACCACCACCTCGCGGCCGTTGGCCGGGTTGCGCAGGCGCGCGTAGCTCGGTATCGGCAAGGTCGGGTGTGCCGCCGTCATCGCATACATGTCGTAGACCTCGCCGCTGGCGGTGCGCCGGCCGTGGAACTTCTTGCCGTACCACGAGGCGAGGCCGCGCTCGCTGAACGGCTTGTCCTGCGTGATCGGCACGTAGGTCTGGCCGAGTGCCTCGTAGGGCTTGTTCGGGCCGCCGGCGCGGACCGGCTCCAGCTTCGGCTCGGCATCGGGCACGCGGGCCAGGTCGGCGGGTGGGTTGGCTTCTGGGCCGTCGCGGTCGGCCGGCTGTGCGGGGCGCGGGCTCGGTGCGGTGTCGCTGCCATTGCCAGCGCCGCTCCCACCGCGCGGCGGGCTGGAAGCGCAACCTCCGAGCATCACCACCAGAGCGAGCACCAGAGTCAGCACCGGTGTGATCCCGGCCAGGGCTGGCTGGTGCACACGGGGCCAGTCGATTCGCATGGGCCGCACCATACACGAGGGCACACCGGCCGCAAGGGCGTCACGGCGCTGCGTGATACTCGCGCCGATGACCCTCGTGCCCTTCATCGCCGTCAGCGTGATCCTCGCCGTGGCGCTGCGCATCGTGTGGCTCAAGCTGCGTGACGCGCGGCGTGCCGACTTCATCCGCAGCCATGCGTTCCCGAAGGGGCTGATCCAGAAGCTTCAGCAGCGCCGCCCTGAGCTGGCCGCGAAAGACGGGCAGCTCGTGGCGCGCTCGCTGCGGCAGTTCTTCCTCGCGTACCTGAAAAGCGGCCGCCGCTTCGTGGCCATGCCGTCGCAGGTGGCCGACGACCTGTGGCATGAATTCATTCTGTACACGCGCCACTACGACGCGTTCTGCAAGCAAGCCTTCGGCGGCTTTTTGCACCACACGCCGGCCGTGGCGCTGGCGCATGACAAGCAGGGCAACGCCGGCCTGCGCCGCGTGTGGTGGCACTGCTGCAAGGAAGAGAACATCAACCCGGCCAAGCCGAGCCGGCTGCCGCTGCTGTTCGCGCTCGATGCCAAGCTCGGCGTGGCCGACGGCTTCCACTACACGCCCGATTGCAGCGCGCTGCGCTCGGCGCAAAGGGGCAACGCAGACGGCAACGCCGCAGTGCACTGTGGCGGCGACTTCAGCAGCGCCACGTTCGACGGCGGCACCGACGGCTTCGGGGACGGACACGGTGGCCACGGCGGCGACGGCGGCGCCGATGGTGGCAGTGGTGATGGCGGTGGCGACGGCGGCGACGGCGGCGGCTGCGGTGGTGGTGGTGGCGATTGACGGTGCCCCGGTGCCCCGCCCCGCCGACGGCTGATTCGCCCTCGCCAGCCGCGCGCGTCAGGCGATGTGCAGGCTTGCCAGCACCACCGGCGCGTCACGCGCGGCATCAAACCGAAGCAGTACCGCGTCGCCCGAATCGGCAAAGCCGCCGGCCAGCGCCGTGATGTTCACCTGGTGCGTGACCCACACCTCGAAGCCCTGAACATCGGCACGCGCGCGCCGTGCCAACTCGGTGCGCAGCAGCGTCGCCTGCGCGTCGCGCCGCGCGCTGTCGCGCAGCATCGAGTCGAGTGGCGGCCAGGCCTGAACGCGGCCGAACGCGAGCTGCGCGGTGTCGAGGCAGCGGCACCACGCGCTTGATCGCACGGCCGTGGGCACGAGCTGCCGGGTGCGGTACCAGGCACCGATGCTGCGCGCCTGGGCGCGGCCTGCGTCGCCGAGGTTGCGCTGGGTGCAGCACTCGCCGGCCACGAAACCCGGCGGGTCGAAGGTGCCCGGCGCGAGCGCATGGCGCATCACGACCACCAGCCCGCCGCCGGCGCGGCGCAGCAGCGCCAGGGCGGCCTGTTGGGTGTCCGGGGTCGACGCATCCGGGGTGGCCGCGTTGGCGGTCGCCCCCGCCAAGGCCATCGGGGCTGCCGAGGCACCCCTGGCCCACGCCAGTGGCAATGCGGCCAGTGCGCTCGCGCCGATGCAGCAGGTGCGGCGGCGCATGTCAGCCGGCCTTGCGGAACACGACCATGTGCTGCCACGGCAGCGTGTTCACGGTGCGCTCCCACACCAGCGGGTGCACTGCCGCTTCGCGTTTGACCTGGGCCTCGCTCATCTTGTGCAGCGCCTTGATCGGCACCGCAGGGTCTTCGGCCCGGTACTCGACGAACACCACGCGGCCGCCGGGCTTGAGCGCTCGCACCACGCTTGCGAGCACCTCGTACGGGCGCGCCAGCTCGTGGTACACGTCGACCATGATGGCGAGGTCGACGCTCGATGCGGGCAGGCGCACGTCGGTCTCGCTCCCCAGCAGCGGCTCGATGTTCGCCTGCCCGGAGCGGCGCGCCAGGTCCTTCAGCATCGCCACCATCTCGGGCTGCACATCGACCGCCAGCACCTTGCCGCCGGGCGCCACCGCACCGGCCATGCGGCGCGACAGGTAGCCGGTGCCGGCGCCGATGTCGGCCACCACCATGCCGGGCGCGAGAGCCAGCGCGTTCATCAGCAGGTCGGTGCGCTCTTCGCGCTCGCGTTCCTCGCGCTCCAGCCAGGCCGCGCCCTGCCAGCCCATCACACCCGCGATCTCGCGGCCCATGTAGCGGGTGCCGATGCCCTCGGTGCTGGCTGGTGCGGTGGTGTAGCGCGGGGCTTGCGCAGCGGCTGCTGTGCACCACAGGGTGCACGTGACGAGCGCAGCTGCGCTGGCTCTCAGAACTCGGTGTCGCATCGGGTTTGGCCTCCTGTGGTGATTGAACCAGAAGGCGTTTGGCAGCGCGGGCGAGGGTGATTGCGGCGGTGCTCATCCGGCGCTCGGTCGGCCCTGCGCCGTACACTGCGCCGCCCCGTCTCACGCCAAAGCCCCACGCGCCATGCCTTTCGCCTTGCTCGGCCTGTCCCCCGCACTTGCTGACGCGGCGCGTGCGCGCGGCTACGTGCAGCCCACCGCCGTGCAGGTTGCGGCGATCCCGGCCGTGCTGGCCGGGCACGATGTGCTGGCCTCGGCGCAGACCGGCTCCGGCAAGACGGCGGCCTTCGCGCTGCCGCTGCTCCAGCGCATCGAAGCGCGGACTGGCCGTGAGACCCCTGCGTCACATGCGCCGCATGCGCCACGCTCGGCCCGCACGCCAGTGCAGGTGCTCGTGCTGGTGCCCACGCGCGAACTTGCGGCTCAGGTCGGTGACACGGTGCAAGCGCTGGCACAGCACCTGACCTCGAAGGTCAAGGTGATCGCCGTGTTCGGCGGTGTCTCGATCAACCCGCAGATGATGTCGTTGCGCGGCGGCGCCGACGTGGTGGTGGCCACGCCCGGCCGGCTGCTCGACCTGGTGGAGCACAACGCGCTGCAGCTCGGCAGCCTGGCCACGCTGGTGCTCGACGAGGCCGACCGCCTGCTCGACGCCGGCTTTGCCGACGAGCTGGCGCGCGTCATCGCGTTGCTGCCGGCCAAGCGCCAGAACCTGCTGTTCTCGGCCACCTTCCCGAGCGCGGTGCAGGCGCTTGCGAGCGCGTTGCTCGTGGCACCGGTTCGCATCGACGTGCCGCCCGTGGCAACTGAAGCCCCGCTCATCGAACAACATGCGGTCGAGGTCGACGCGTCACGCCGAACGCAGCTGCTGCGCCACATGATCCAGGCCGGTGGCTGGGCGCGTGTGCTGGTGTTCGTGGCCACGCAGTACACCGGCAACACGGTTGCCAGCAAGCTGCGCGGCTTGGGGCTCAGCGCCAGGCCGTTCCACGGCGACCTGAGCCAGGGCGCGCGCACCCATGTGCTCGACGACTTCAAGTGCGGCCGGCTGCAAGTGGTGGTGGCCACCGACGTGGCCGCGCGCGGCCTCGACATCACCGACTTGCCGGTGGTCGTGAACTACGACCTGCCGCGCTCGGCGGTCGACCACACCCACCGCATCGGCCGCACCGGCCGCGCCGGCGCGAGCGGCCTGGCGGTCAGCTTCATCTGTGCCGACGTGGCGGGCAGCGAAGCGCACTTCCGCTTGATCGAGAAGCGCCAAGGTCAGCGCGTGCCACGCGAGCGAATCGCAGGCTTCGAGCCGGCCGCGGCAGCCATGCCGGCGGCGGCGCTGGGCGGCGTCAAGGGCAAGCGCAAGAGCAAGAAGGACAAGCTGCGGGAAGCGGCTGCAGCGGCGGCTGTTGACGCATCGGGTTGATGGGGCACTGCGTGATGGGGCACCGCGAGATGGAGCACTGCGTAAGAGCGCACTGCCTGATGGCGCTCAGCGCCATCGATCACGCCACCGCCCAGTCTTCGACCGACAGCCCCTCGACCCTTCGAAACGCCTGATCGTTCGTCACCAGCACCGCCCCGGTGGCAAGCGCATGGGCGGCAATCAAGGTGTCCAGGTTTCCAAGCGGTGTGCCGAGCCGCTCAAGCAGCGCCCGCAACGCGCCGTACCGCTCCGCCGCCGCGCTGTCCCAGGCCAGCACATCAAGCCGCACCAGGAACTCACGCACGGCCGTTCGCAGCGCCGAAGCCTCAGGCCGGCGCGCCAGCCCGAACACCAGCTCTCCGTGCGTGACCGCCGACACACACATGAGCGCCATCGGCACCGACAACAACCGCGCCTTCAGCGGTGCACTCGCCCCCCGGATCAAGAAGCTCGCCACGGGCATGTCGAGCCTGAAGCGCTGCGCCGGCGGCGCGGCCGGCAACACGGCGGCCATCAGAACAAGTTGCGTGGCTGGGCCGGCGCATCGCCTCGATCCGCCGTGAAGTCAGCGGGCACGTCGAGTGCGGCCACCAGCTCGAAGAACGTGTCCCAACCCCTGGCCGGCGCGACAACGCCACGTCCCCGGTCGCCTCATCGCGGCGGATGTAGACCTCGGCTTCCGAGAACCGAAACGCGGCCGGCAGCCGCACGGCCTGGCTGCGGCCGTTCATGAAGACTTTGGCGACGTCAGACATGGGCTTCTCCTTGATGTATCTCAGAGCCTATGCCGCCCTCACGCGACCCGCAGGCGGCGGGTTGTGGGCCGCCAACGCCCGCGCGATCCGCCCCCTTGCCACCGTGGTCCGTGGCACCTTGGTGTTGAACCACGAGCGCACATCCGCATCGAGGCCGATGCCGTGCATGTAGTTGTAGATCGCCTTCTTCAGCGCCACGCCGAGCATGTCGTGGTCGACGCCGGTCGGGTCGATGAAGCCCACGTCGTTCTTCGCGAACGACACCGGTGCCAGCGGCACGAGCGTGACGCCGTAGTCATGCGGCGCCTTGCCCACGGGGGAGTGCACAGTGCATGCGAAGCGGTGGAAGAAGCCGCTCTGGATGCAGCCGGCTTCGAACAACTGGCGCACATATTCGAGTGCATCGACCGTGTCCTGCACCGTCTGCGTCGGGAAACCGTACATCAGGTACGCATGCACCAGCACGCCGGCATCGGTAAAGGCCCGCGTCACGCGCGCCACCTGCTCGACCGATACGCCCTTTTTCATCAGCTTCAGCAGCCGGTCGGACGCCACCTCCAGCCCGCCGGAGATGGCGATGCAGCCACTCTCGGCGAGCCGTTCGCACAGTTCGGGCGTGAACGTCTTCTCGAAGCGGATGTTGCCCCACCAGCTGATCGCCACGTTGCGCCGCAGCAGCTCTTCGGCCAGGGCCTTCAGCGCCTTCGGCGGGGCGGCTTCGTCGACGAAGTGGAAGCCCGTCTGCCCGGTCTCGGCCACGATGGCCTCGATGCGGTCGACCAGCGTTTCGGCGCTCGCGGCGTCATAGCGCGAGATGTAGTCCAGGCTCACGTCGCAGAAGCTGCACTTCTTCCAGTAGCAGCCGTGCGCCACGGTGAGCTTGTTCCAGCGCCCGTCCGACCACAGCCGGTGCATCGGGTTCAGCATGTCCAGCAGCGACAGGTAGCGGTGCAAATGCAGGCCGTCCCAGGTCGGTGTGCCTACGTCGGCGAAGGGCACGTCGGGCTCGAGGATGTCGGTGTACTTGACCGCGCCGTCGTGACGCTCGACGCCGGCGAGCGCCCGCTGCTCGCGCTGCTCGAACACTTCGACGGCAAGCGCGGCGCAGGCCGGCTGTCGCGGACGTTTGTGCGACACGACGGCGCGGTCAAGTACACCGACATCTCTGAGCCCGACGT
>JANXWV010000104.1 GCA_025350965.1 Rhizobacter sp. | reverse complement strand
TTCACGCTGATGGCAAGCACGCCGAGCTGCCCGATTGCCGGCATGGCCGACGAGGCGCGCGGCTACTACGGCGTGCAGTTCCACCCCGAGGTCACCCACACCGTTCAGGGGCGTGCGCTGTTGAACCGGTTCGTGCTCGACATCGCGAAGGCCAAGCCCGACTGGGTGATGGGCAACTACATCGACGAAGCCGTGGCCCGCATCCGCGAGCTGGTGGGCACCGAAGAGGTGATCCTTGGCCTGTCGGGTGGTGTCGATTCAAGCGTGGCCGCCGCACTGATCCACCGCGCCATCGGCAACCAGCTCACCTGCGTGTTCGTCGACCACGGCTTGCTGCGTCTCAACGAAGGTGCGATGGTGATGGAGATGTTCGCCGGCCGCCTTCATGCCAAGGTGATCGCGGTGGATGCGAGCGAGCAGTTCCTCGGCCACCTCCAAGGCGTTGCCGACCCCGAGGCCAAACGCAAGATCATCGGCCGCGAGTTTGTCGAGGTGTTCCAGGCCGAGGCCAAGAAGCTCAAGCACGCGAAGTGGCTGGCTCAGGGCACGATCTACCCCGACGTGATCGAAAGCGGCGGTTCCAAGAAGTCGACCACCATCAAGAGCCACCACAACGTGGGTGGCCTGCCCGCCACGCTCGGTCTGAAGCTGCTGGAGCCGCTGCGCGAACTGTTCAAGGACGAAGTGCGCGAGCTCGGCGTGGCGCTCGGCTTGCCGCACGACATGGTGTACCGCCACCCGTTTCCCGGCCCGGGTCTGGGCGTGCGCATCCTCGGCGAAGTGAAGCAGGAGTACGCCGACCTGCTGCGCCGCGCCGACGCCATCTTCATCGAGGAGCTGCGCAACACCGTCGATGCCGAGACCGGCAAGAGCTGGTATGCGCTCACGAGCCAGGCCTTTGCCGTGTTCCTGCCCGTCAAGAGCGTGGGCGTGATGGGCGACGGCCGCACGTACGACTACGTGGTGGCGCTGCGCGCTGTGCAGACCAGCGACTTCATGACCGCCGACTGGGCCGAGCTGCCGTACGCGCTGCTGAAGAAGGTCAGCAGCCGAATCATCAACGAGGTCCGCGGCATCAACCGCGTGGCCTACGACGTAAGCAGCAAGCCGCCGGCGACGATCGAGTGGGAGTGACGGGGAAATGCTCGGCAAATCAATAGCTTACAAGTTTGATTGATGACGTGAAAACGTCCTGGCCGGTCCCGGATTTGTCGATTCACACTTGCATTTCGCATTCCCCAGTGGCCGGCGGCTTCGGCACCAGCCTTGCCCACCCCGGTGGCGACGTTCCAATCGTCTGCTCCTGGTCGACGCGAGCCGTTCAAGTTGGGGGCCCACTGTCACCACTCCGCTGCAGTGTTGTCGTTCGAGCGCGTGGCCTGTGTCCGGGCCCGCCACGACGCCTCCGAATCGCGGGCAGCCGAGGCTAACGGCAGCAGCGACGAGTTGACGAGTCGCCATCGCACGATGCGGCGGATCGGATTCGGTTCGACGGCGATTCGACGCCGATTCAAGCCTTTGCCAACAGTCGAGCGCCGGGTTGTCCGGTGGACACTGTCGCTTGAGTTGACCAGGAAGGCATGCGTGACATGAGCAAGTTGTTCGACATCGTGGCCATCGGCGAGGCGATGGTGGAGTTCAATCAGACCGGCGAGCGTGGCGGGCGCAACTACCTGCAGGGGTATGGTGGCGACACCTCGAACGCTGTCATCGCGGCGAGCCGGCAGGGAGCGAAGTGCGCCTATGTCACGCGCCTGGGCAGCGATGACTTCGGCCGCATGCTGCTCGAACTGTGGCGCGGGGAAGGTGTCGACACCGGAGCGATAGGCATCGACCCGGCGGCGCCCACCGGCGTGTATTTCGTGCGGCAACTCGACACCGGCCGCTCGTTCAGCTACTTGCGTGCAGGGTCGGCGGCGAGCCGCATGCAGCCCGGCGATGTTCCCGAATCGCTCTTGAAGAACACCCGGATCCTGCATGTGTCCGGCATCAGCCAGGCCATCAGCCCGTCGGCCACCGAGACAGTGCGTCAGGCGATGCTTGCAGCGCGCGCAGCCGGGGCAACGGTTGCGTACGACCCGAATCTGCGCCTGAAACGGTGGCCGATCGAGAGGGCACGGGAGGTCATCGTGGCGACGATCCAGATGTCCGATCACTTCCTGACGAGCTTGGACGACGTGCAACTGGTGTCCGGGTTCACCGAACCCCGCGACATCGTCGGGTGGTGCCATCGCATGGGCGCGAAGACGGTGGTGCTGAAACTCGGGCGGCTGGGCTCGTTGGTGTCTGACGGCCACGACTGCATTGCGGTGGCGGCTCACCGTGTCGAGGCCATCGATGCGACCGGCGCCGGGGATTGTTTCGACGGCTCCTACCTGGCCTGCCTGGCGCAGGGCGCCGACCCCGTGTCGGCTGCCCGTTGGGCCAGCGCTGCCGCAGCCTTGGCAACAACCGGCTACGGTGCCGTCGATCCGTTGCCGCAGAAGGCTCAAGTCCAGCAATTGCTCTCGGCTGCTGGACCATGAGCGCCGCCGCAGCTGATCGACGCTTTCCTGTGGCGCTGCGGCAGCGGGCTACTCACCGACAGGCAGGACCCCGCGGCTTCCGAAGGCTACCGGTCGAGGTCGTGCGCCGAAATCGTCAACCGTGCGCCAAGCCCGCTGCTTCGATGCCGGCAATGCAGATCGCCTCGTCTTCGTCGCCGGTGCCGCCGCTCGCGCCCACCGCGCCCATCACGCTGCCATTGGCGTGCTTGATGAGCACAGCGCCGGTTTGCGGCAGGAACCTGCCTTGCGCGGTGGCCGCCAACGACACGAAGAAGTTGGGATTGTCCTTGGCGCGCTGGCCGAGCACGCGGCTGGCGGCGCCCATGCCGACGGCGGCCCAGGCCTTGCCGGAGGCCACATCGACACGGAACATGCTCGCACCGTCCTGGCGCTGCACGGCTTTGACGTTGCCGGAGTCATCGAGCACGACCACGGCCATCGGCTTGTAGCCGGCCTTGGCCGATTCGACGAGTGCGGCTGCGATGATGGTGTTGGCTTGGGCGAGCGTCACGGTGGTCATGGTTGTGCTTTCGTTGGATGGGCGAGGCGCCGACCTGGCGAGTTTACGGAACCCCCGCGCCCACCAGACCGCCCACCAGACCGGCGACATGCTCGCCGATGGCCAGCGCGCTCGTCAGGCCCGGTGACTCGATGCCGAACAGGTTCACGAGCCCCGGCACGCCGTGCCGCGCCGGGCCGTCGATGCGGAAGTCGGGCGCAGGCTCGCCCGGCGTGTGGATCTTCGGGCGCACGCCGCTGTAGGCGGGTTGCAAGGCACCGTCGCGCAAAGCCGGCCAGTAGCGCCGGATGGCCTGCTCGAAGGCCTGCGCACGCTCCGCGTTCACGTGATAGTCGATGGACGCGGGCTCGGTGCCGTCGGCGAGCCATTCCAGGTCGGGCCCGAAGCGCGCTTGCCCCGCGAGGTCGAGCGTGAGGTGCACGCCAAGCCAGGCGCCATCGGGGGCAGGGTAGACGAGGCGGGTGAACGGTGACCGGCCGGCGAGCGCGAAATAACTCCCCTTGGCGAAGCGCTCGCGCGGCACGTGCTGTGGCGCCAGACCGTGCATGCGCCGCGCCATGCTGCACGCAAGCAGGCCGGCGGCATTGACGACGATGCGGGCCGCCAGCTCGAACCCACCCGACGGTGAATCCACCTGCACCACGGCCGGCGAACCGGGCTCGAAGCGAATCGCGACGACGCTCGAGCACACTGCAACCGCGCCGCCGTCCCGTTCGATATCGCCTTGCAGGGCGAGCATCAGGCCATGGCTGTCGACGATGCCGGTGCTCGGTGATGCCAACGCTGCGGTGCAGTGCAACGCAGGCTCCAGCGCAGTCGCTTCGGCGGCACTGAGCGGCTGCACCGCCACACCGTTTGCAGCGGCGGTGCGTGCCAGCTCAACGAGCGCCGTATGCTGCGAAGCCTGGGTGGCCACCACCAGCTTGCCGCAGCGCGAATGAGCCACGCCGCGCTCGGCGCAATAGGCATAGAGCAGCGCATTGCCGCGCACGCACAGCCGCGCCTTCAGCGAACCGGGGGCGTAGTAGAGCCCCGCGTGGATGACCTCGCTGTTTCGCGCGCTGACACCGGTGCCGATGGCCGGCTCGGCCTCGGCCACGATGGTTTCCAGCCCCGAACGCGCCAGCGCACGCGCGACTGACAAGCCCACCACGCCGGCACCAATGACGAGGGCGTCGACGTGGTCCATGCGGTCCAGTCTACAGATCGACCTGCAACGACACGCGCGCCGTGCGCGGCGCCAGCGGGAACAGGTACACGTGGCCGAACTGGTACGGCGCTTCGCGCCAGGCCTGCTTGTCGAACAGGTTGTCGATGCCGGCGCGCCAGGTCAGCGTGGTGGCCGCGAGCCGTGTCTCGTAGCGCAGGCTCGCGTCCGCATGCGTCAGGCCGGGGATGGACACGCTGTTGTCGGGCAGCACCATGCGCCGGGCTTCAAAGGTCACCTTGCCCATCAACACCAGACCAGGGACGCTGGCCACCGCGTAGCTCGCGTCGAGCTTGGCGGTGGTGGCCGGCACGTTGGTCGGCGCGAGCCCGTTGATGCCGGGCGTCTGGCTGCCTTCGCGGCGCGGGCGCAACCACTGCGTGCCGGCGCGCAGCACCCATGCACCGTCGCGTACCGCGCCCGAGGCTTCGATGCCGCGATGGTGCTCGGTGCCGTCGACAGCACGCGTGCAACTGCCCGCCACGGTGCACAGGCCGGTGTCGGTGAAGAGCGGTTGCACGATGTCGAACGCCGCAGCGTTCCACTCGAAGTGCTCGCTCGAGCCCTTCAGGCCGATCTCGGCCTGCCGGCTCTTCAGCGCGGGCAGTGCCTCACCGGCGTTGGTGTAGCGGCTGCGGTTTGGCGCCACCTCGGACTGCACGCCGCGCCCCCAGCTGGCATAGACCAGTTGATCCGCCGCAAAGGCATGGCTCAGCGCCAGCCACGGGGTGGTCAGGGCCTGCGTGTAGTCGGTGGCGCGCGAGCCGTCGGTGCGCACGCTCTCGCGGTGCAGCCGCGTGTGTCGCAGGCCCACCCAGGCGGTGAGTTGCGCATTGATGGCGATGGCGTCGCGCAGGTACAACTCGGTCGAGCGTTCGTCGCGGTTGGTGTTCTCGTCGGTCAGGCTCGGGTCGGCACTTGTCACGGTCGTGCCTTGCACGTTGCCGGTGCCGACGTAGTTGTAGGCCTGCTGCTGGAAGCGGTTGCGGACGCTGCTTTGCTGCACGCCGGCGGTCAGCGCATGCGCCAGCACGCCGGTACGCAGCTTGCCTTGCAGCGACACGTCGATCACATCGCTGCGGCGGCGTTCGTTCTCGCTACGGAAGTCGTACAGGTCGAAGGTGCCGTCGGGGCAGTAGCGGTCGGCGTAGTAGGTGCCGTTCGGGTCGGTGCAACCGAACGGGAACGCCACGCGGTCGTCGGTGCGCAGTTGCTGTGTGGCGATGTGCACGGTCGCTCGCCAGTCGGCAGTCAGGCGCTGTTGCCAGCGCAGCGACGCGGTCGTCGCGTCGAACACCACCGGCAGCGACCACGGCTGGTTGTTCAGGTTGATGCGCGCACGGTCGGTTGTGGTGGGCGACGGCACCGCATCGCCCAGCATGCTGAAGCCGGGCTGGCTGGGCTGCGCGCGGTGGCTGGTTTCGACCTCGGCCTCGATCAGCGTGTCGGCGCTCAGGCGCCAGTCGGCCGCCAGTGCAAAGACGCTGCGCGTGCCGATGGCCGAGCGCAGCAGCGGGTCGAGGTGCGCCGCCGCCGCGTTCACGCGCACACCGAAGGCCTGGCCTTCGCCGAAGCGCTGGCTCAGGTCGACCGCGCCGGCCACGCTGCCGGCTTGGCGCCACTCGATGCCGATCGAGCGCAGCGGTGTGTCCAGCGGCCGCTTGACGACATAGTTCACCAGCCCGCCTGGCGCACTGGTGCCGGCCTGCATGCCGCTCGTGCCCTTGAGGATTTCGATGCGCGACTTGTTGTCGAGCGGGATGGCCGTTTCGGCGTTGATGGGCAGGCCGTCGCGCCGGAAGTTGAAGCGGTTGTCGAGCACGAACCCGCGCACGGTGAGAAAGTCGTAGTAGCCCTCGCTGTTGTAGGCGTCGCTCACGGCGGGGTCGAAGCCCGCCAGGTCGGCCAGGCGCGTGGCGCCGCTGTCCTTGAGCCGTTCGCTGCTGAAGACGCTGGCTTGCAGTGGCGTCTTGTCAAGCGCCATGTCGCCCCAGCCGCCGACGTTCAACGCCGGCGCGGTGCGGCCGGTGACGACGACTGGCGCAAGCTGCGTGGGTGCGCTTTGAGCGAGGGCACCGAACGCGGCAAGGCACGCGGCGGCAGCGACGGGTGTGCGAAGAAGAATGTTCGAGGAGAGTGCCATCGTGGGTCCAGGTTGCGATGGCAGGTCGGCGGGCCACCCCGGCGCAGACCGCGTCGTGGTGACCATGCTTCCCTGCGCGAGGATTACCTCAATCAGGTTCAAAGGGACTGTCTCAGTCGAACGATTCGAAGCGAGCTTCGATGCGTCCAACACCCCTAGCGAATGTGACTAAACGAGCCGCGCAACAGACCGCGCGGCGGGGCGGATTATGGCCCGGCTTCCGGGTCGACCTTCAGCAAGCGGTGCAGGCGCGTGCTGCTGGTGGTGTATTCAAGCGGCTCCGGGGTACCCGGGCGAAGGCGCGCTGCCACGCCGTAGGCCGCGAGCGCGGCTTCGTGAAAGCCGCTGAGGATGAGCTTCTTCTTGCCCGGGTAGGTGTTCACGTCGCCGACCGCGAAGAGGCCGGGCGTGCCGGTCTCGAAGGTGGCCGTGTCGACGACGACCTGCTTGCGTTCGAGCGCCAGGCCCCACTCTGCGATGGGGCCGAGCTTGGGCGCCAGGCCGGTGAGCACGAACAGAACATCGAGCGCCAAGGTGCGCCGTGCACCGTCGGGTTGCTGCACGACGAGCCCGGTGAGGTGGTTCGCGCCCTGGGTGGTGCTTGTGGTGATGCCGGTAGCCTGTGCCGCAACGAAGTGCAAACGCCCCGATGCGCGCAGCGCTTGCACTGCAGCCAGCGTGGCAGGTGCCGCCTTGAACTCATCGCGCCGGTGCATCAAGGTCACGGTCGCGGCCTGTTGCGGGCCCGGCGCAGTGAGCCGAATGGCTTGTTCGAGCGCGCCGTCGCCGTCGCCAATGATCACGACCTGCCGGCCCGCCACGTCACCGTCGGCGTGGTAGCGCAGCTGCGCTCCCTCGAAGGCTGCGACGCCGTCGATCTTCAAGCGGCGTGGCTGGAACGACCCCACGCCGCCCGCCACGATCACCGCGCGTGCCAGCCACCGGGTGCCGGCGCTCGACTCGATCAGGAAGCGCCCGTCGGCCTGGGCCTGCACGGTGCGCACCTCCTGGCCCAGGTGCAGGGGTGCCTCGAACGGTGCGATCTGGCGTTGCAGCCGTTCGATCAGTTCGCGCCCGGTGCAGCGCGGCAGGCCCGGAATGTCGTAGATCGCCTTGTCGGCATACAGCGCGGTGCACTGGCCGCCCGCGTAGGGCAACGAGTCGACCACGTGGGCGCCGATCTCGAGCAGCCCCAGCTCGAACACCTGGAACAAGCCCACCGGGCCGGCGCCGATGACGAGTGCATCGGTCTCTGTCGGCGCCGCCGTGGGGCAGGTCACCGACGACTCATTTGACGAGTTCGCCGAGCTTGCCGGTCTTGTCTTTCCAGTCATCGGCATCGGGCAGCGGCGTCTTGCGCTTGGTGATGCTGGGCCAGTTCTTCGCCAGGTCGCCGTTGAGCTTGATCATGTGCTGCTGGTCGGCCGGCACGTCTTCTTCCGGCACGATGGCGTTGACCGGGCACTCGGGAATGCACACCGCGCAGTCGATGCATTCGTCGGGGTCGATGGTGAGGAAGTTCGGGCCCTCGCGGAAGCAATCGACGGGGCAGACATCGACGCAGTCGGTGTACTTGCAGCGGATGCAGGATTCGAGGACGACGTGGGTCATGGCGTGAACTCAGCTGTGGTTGGGTCGGAAGCGGCGACGCCTCCGGGGGCGGATTCTAGATGCCGCAATGGTGCATCGGCGCTGGATTCGGGCTCGGTGCGCTCCCCGATCTGGGTGGCATGCAATGGCCGGGCCAGTGGCGCTGCGCCTGCGCCAACAGTCACGACCGTCGGCCGGCCCGCGTGGAGAACCGAGGCGTTTGCGAGCGTGGCGACGCTGTGGTCGGTGTGGCGCGCGTCTGGCCAGCCGGCGCGCGAGACCACGCTGCACGGCGTGGCAGCAGGCCAGCCGGCAGCCTGCAGCCGGTGCACCAATGCCGCCAGTTGCCGGCCCGCCATGTAGAACACCTCGGTGTCGGCGCTGCGCGAGGCACTGAGCTCTCCCTCACGCGTCATGGCAGTGGTCAGGCTCACGCTGCGGCCACTGCCGCGCCGGGTGAGCGGGCGCAGTGTGGCGGCGGCTGCGGCGATCGCGGCGGTCACGCCAGGCACCACCTCGCAGCGCACGCCGGCGGCGGCCAGCGCCTGAAGCTCTTCTTCGAGCCGGCCGAACAGGCTGGCGTCGCCACCCTTGAGCCTTGCCACGATGTGCCCGGCGCTGGCGTGCTTGACGAGCAGCGCGTTGATGAGGGCCTGCCCAGTGCTGTCGGCAAAGCCGCGCTTGCCCACGTCGACCCACTGCGCATGAGGTGCCCACTCGCGCAGGGCCGGGTCGGTGAGGGCGTCGAACAGCACCACGTCGGCGCGTGCCAGCTGGCGCGCGCCGCGCACGGTGATCAAGTCGGCTGCGCCGGGGCCGGCGCTGATGAAGACGACCTCGCCTGCGGGGGCGTTCATCGCGCCGCTCGCGCCGCGTTTCGCGGGTGCATCACGCGCAACAGGTGCATCCCGTGCGTCACGCGAATCAGGCCGCAGCCTTGACCAGCAGCGCGCCGCTGGTGCGGTTGCTGGCCGGGTCGACAACGATCATCGCCCCGCCGACACGGTTGGTCTCGTACGCTTCGATGGGCAGCGGTTGCTGGGTTTCGACGACGACGCGGCCGATCTCGTTGACCGCCAGTTCATGCGCGTCGATGGGTGCCAGCGTGTGGATGTCGAGCCGGCTTTCAATGGCGGTGATGCGCGCCTGCACCCAGCGGTTGCCGTGGCGAAGCTGGTATTTCCGGCCGACGACGGCCGGCTCGGTGTCGAGCCAGGCCAGCGTGGCCGAGAAGCGGTTCGTGGGGTGAAGGGTGTTCGGCGTGGCGATCCAGTCGCCGCGCGACACGTCGAGCTGGCGGTCGAGTTCCAGGCCTGCCGATTGGCCGGCTTCAGCCTGCCCGACCACGCTGCCGGCGATGCGCACGGCGGCCACCACGGCCGTCTGCCCGCTCGGGAACAACTGCACTGCATCGCCGGCCTTCACGCTGCCGTGCGCGATGCGGCCCCACAGCGTGCGCGGTTTGTCGCCGACGCCGTCGCTGTCTTTGGCCACGTACTGCACCGGAATCAGCAAGTCGCCGGCCTTGCGTTCTTGCGCGGTCGGCAGGCATTCCAGCAGTTGCAGCAGCGACGGCCCCCGATACCACGGCACGTCGAGCGGTTGGGTGACGTTGTCGCCGCGCAGCGCCGAGACGGGGATCACGCCCGCGACCTCGATGCCGGCTTCTTTCGCAAACGCGAGCAGCGCTTCTCGCACGGCGGCATAGGCTTGTGCCGGGTCGGCCACGGCGTCGAGCTTGTTGATCGCGAACACGATGCTCGGCACGCGCAGCAGGTGGGCGAGCAACGAGTGGCGGCGCGTTTGTGGAAGCAGATCGACGAGACGGTCTGCGGGCGCCAACAGCGGGTCTGTGCCGCGCGCCCAGTCGAGCTTGGTGATGTCGACCAGCACCACTGCCGCGTCGCTGCCGGCAGCTGCCGTGACCATGTTGCGCGTGTACTGCTCGTGGCCCGGTGCGTCGGCAATGATGAACTTGCGCGACTTGGTGGCGAAGTAGCGGTAGGCCACGTCGATGGTGATGCCTTGCTCGCGCTCGGCCTCCAGGCCATCGGTGAGCAAGGACAAATCGATGGGCGCACCGGCGGCGCGCTTCTCGAGCGTGTCGAGCTGGTCGGCCAGGATGGCGCGGCTGTCGTAGAGCAGGCGGCCGATCAGCGTGCTCTTGCCGTCGTCCACGCTGCCGGCGGTCAGGAAGCGCAGGGCGCGGTGGTCAGGCACCAGCGGGCCGGTGGCTTGGTTCGGAACTGCGTTCATCAAAAGTAGCCTTCTTTTTTGCGCCGTTCCATCGAGGCTTCGGAGGTGCGGTCGTCCATGCGGGTGGCGCCGCGTTCGCTCACGGTGACTTGCAGCGTCTCGGCGACGATCTCGGTTGCATCGCGCGCCGGGCTTTCGACCGGGCAGGTGCAGGTCATGTCCCCGACAGTTCTGAAGCGAACCTCGACGGTCTCGACCGACTCGCCGGCCTCGACCGGCGTGACCTCGGTCAGTGGCACCAGCAGGCCCTTGCGGCGGATCACCTGGCGGTCGTGTGCGAAGTACAGGCCAGGGAGCGGGATGTTCTCGCGGGCGATGTAGAGCCACACGTCGAGCTCGGTCCAGTTGCTGATCGGGAACGCGCGCATGTGCTCGCCGGGGCGAATGCGCGTGTTGAACAGCGTCCAGAGTTCGGGGCGTTGCTCCTTCGGCTGCCATTGGCCGAAGGTGTCGCGGTGGCTGAAGATGCGCTCTTTCGCGCGCGCCTTTTCCTCGTCGCGCCGGGCGCCGCCCATCAGCACGTCGAAGCGGTGTTCTTCGATGGCTTCGAGGAGTGCCACGGTCTGGTGGCCGTTGCGGGACTCGAGTGGGTGGCTCAAGCGCACCGTGCCGCGCTTGATCGAATCTTCGAGGTGGCCGATAACGAGCCGCTCGCCCATCTCGGCCACGCGCTTGTCGCGGAACGTGATGACTTCAGGGAAGTTGTGGCCCGTGTCCACGTGCAGCAGCGGGAAGGGCAGGCGGCCTTTCCAGTCACCGGTGTCGCTCTTGTTCTTGAACGCCTTCTCGGCCAGGCGCAGCACAACGCACGAGTCTTTCCCGCCCGAGAACAGCAGGGCCGGGCGCTCGAACGCAGCCACCGTTTCGCGCAGGATGAAGATGGCTTCTTCTTCGAGCCAGTCGAGGTGCGTGTGGTCGAGTTGCGGTAGCAACTCGTCGATCTTCAAAGGGGCGTTCATCAAGCGGGTCCAATCATCGATACCTGGGCGGTGGTTTGTTCCGGCTCATGGACGTGCAGGCCGCACTCCTTCGCGCCTTCGTCTTCCCACCACCAGCGGCCGGCGCGGAAGTCTTCACCCACGGCGATGGCGCGCGTGCAAGGCTCGCAGCCGATGCTGGGCATGAACTCGTCGTGCAGCGGGTTGTAGGGAACCTGGTGCAGCTCGATGTAGTGCCACACATCGGCCCAGGTCCAGTCGGCCAGTGGGTTGAACTTGGCGCGGCCCTTGTCGTCGGTTTCACTGAACTCGACGGTGCCGCGGTTGTTCGACTGCTCGCGCCGCATGCCCGTGACCCAGGCGCTGCGCTCGGCCAACATGCGCGACAAGGGTTCGAGCTTGCGCATGCCGCAGCAGGCCTTGCGCAACTCGATGCTCTGGTACATGGCGCGCTCGCCGTGCTCGCGCACGAAGTGCACGACGGTTTCGCTGACGGGGCGATACACCTCGACGTTCAAGCTGTAGTGCTGCTCGATGGTGCCGATGAGTGCGACGGTCTGTGCGTGCAGCTTGCCTGTTTCGAGCGTGCCGATGGCGATGGGCAGGTGGTGCCGCGCGATCAGGTCGGTGAGAACCATGTCCTCGGCGCCGAGGCTGGTGGCTTGCACGACCTTGCCCGGGTGTTCGGCCGCCGCGCGCTGTAACACGGCGAGCGTGTTTGCCACGCGGGCATCGAAGCCCGCTGTCGCCTTGGCGTAGAGCGAGACGGCGTTCATATCGAGCCCCCTTCGTCGACAAACTCGCGCACCGGCGCATGCGACAGCACGGCCACTTGCTCGGGCGGCAGCGCGAACAGCGGCCGGTTGTCCTGCGCATCGCCCTGGTAGTGGCCGGGGAAGAACGCCAACGCGCGTTCCGCGGCGTCGCGCGACTGGTCGGCGCGCATCGCCACCGCGTCGAAGCCGGTGCGGTGCAGCAGCGGCAGCATGTCGACCAGCACTTCACCGGTCGCGCGCACTTCACCAGCGTAACGGTAGCGCGAGCGCAGCACGCGGGCCTGGCTGTAGGCGCGACCGTCGGTCCACTTCGGGAACTGCAACGCGATGAGTGCCAGGCGCGGCAGGTCGGCGGCGAGCTCGGCCACTTCCACGTCGTTGGCAAGCAGCACGCCCACCGGCATGCCGGCCGGCCAGCTGCTGCGCACGCCGTGCCATTGCAGCAAGGTCAGCAGGCTGTGCGGCGCGGGCGTGAGAGTGACCATCGGGCCGTCGTCGCCGTTGATCGCGTGCCACGGGTCGCGGGGCTTGTCGTGAGAGGTGATGAACTTCATGGGGTTGCAGCCGAAGGTCAGGCGGAGTGCGCGGACGTGCTGCGCCGCACTGCGTTGGCGGATGCCTTGAACGGGTCGAGGCCGATGCGCTGGACGGTGTCGATGAAGCGCTCGTTGCTGGCGCGCGCTGCGCGGTAGGTGTCGATCACGGCTTCGATCACGTCGGCCACTTCGTCGGCGGCGAACGACGGGCCGATCACCTTGCCCGGCACGGCCATGGTTGCGAGCGCCGAGCCGTCGGAGCCGCCGAGCGAGACCTGGTACCACTCCCGTCCGTCCTTGTCGACGCCGAGAATGCCGATGTGCCCGCTGTGGTGGTGGCCGCAGGAGTTGATGCAGCCGCTCAGGTGCAGGTCGATGTCGCCGATGTCGTAGATCTCGTCGATATCGGCAAAGCGCTCGGTGATGTCGGCAGCGATGGGGATGGAGCGCGCGTTCGCCAGCGCACACAGGTCGCCACCGGGGCAGGCGATCATGTCGGTGAGCAGGCCGATGTTCGGGGTGGCGAAGCTGGCGTCGCGAGCGGCGTTCCACAGGCCGAACAGGTCGGCTTCATCGACCCACGGCAGCACCAGGTTCTGGTCGTGTGAGACACGCACCTCACCCAGGCTGTAGCGGTCGGCGAGGTCGGCCGCCAGGTCGAACTGCGCGGCGCTGGCATCGCCCGGCGGCTGGCCGGCGCGTTTGATGGACAGCGTGACCGCGCGGTAGCCGGGCAGCTTGTGCGCATGCGTGTTGCGCTCGAGCCAGCGCTTGAATGCGGCCGGCGCATCGGCAGCGTGCTGCCATGCAGGTACACCTGCTGCGCGCGGGTTCACCCCGGCGGGGGTGACGAAGCTCGCGGCCACGCGGTCGAGCTCGGCCTGCGGGATCAGGTGCGCGGTGCCTTGCACGTCGTCGGCCAGGATGTGTGCGAACTCTTCGTTCACGTCGTCGATGAAGCGTTCGCCTTCGGCCTTGACGAGGATCTTGATGCGCGCCTTGTACAGGTTGTCGCGCCGGCCATGCTTGTTGTAGACCCGGACGATGGCCTCGATGAAGACGAGGATCTGCTTCCACGGCAGGAACTCGCGGATCACCGTACCGATCACCGGCGTGCGGCCCATACCGCCACCCACCAGCACCTTGAAGCCGACCTCACCCGCGCCATTCTTCAGCAACTGCAGGCCGATGTCGTGCCACGCAATCGCGGCGCGGTCTTCTGCCGCGCCCGTCACGGCGATCTTGAACTTGCGCGGCAGGAATGCGAACTCGGGGTGCAGGGTGCTCCATTGGCGCAGCACTTCGCAGTACGGGCGTGGGTCGATCAGCTCGTCGGCGGCCACACCGGCGAAGCAGTCGCTCGTGGTGTTACGGATGCAGTTGCCGCTGGTCTGGATGCCGTGCATGTCGATCGCGGCCAGCGCGTCCATCACATCGGCGCTGCGCTCGAGCGGGATCCAGTTGAACTGCACGTTCTGCCGCGTCGTGAAATGGCCGAAGCCACCACGCTCGGTGGGCAGGCCAGCATCGAGGTGGTCGTATTCACGGGCGATGTGGGCCAGCCCGCGCAGCTGCGCAGAGTTCAGCTCGCCGTAGGGCACGGCCACGCGCAACATGGGCGCGTGGCGCTGCACATACCAGCCGTTCTGCAGGCGCAGCGGGCGGAAGTCTTCGTCGGGCAACTGGCCCTTGAGGTGGCGCTGCAACTGGTCGCGGTACTGCGCCGCGCGCTGGTGGACGAAGTGTTTGTCGAACTCGGAGTACTGGTACATGGGAGCAGGGTGGTCAATAGATCACTTTGAGGCCGGCCGTCACGAGCGAGATGCACAGCAACGCGCGCACCAGCTTCTCCGGCATCTTGCGGGTCAGCTGCGCGCCGATCCAGATGCCCGGGATCGAGCCCGTCAGCAGCGCCGCGAGCAGCGACCAGTCGACGTGGCCCAGGCTCGCGTGCCCGATGCCGGCCACGAGCGTCAGTGGCACGGCGTGGGCGATGTCGGTGCCGACGATGCGGTGCGATGCCATGCGCGGGTACAGCAGCATGATCAGCGTGGCGCCGATGGCGCCTGCGCCGATCGAGCTGAGTGACACCAGTACGCCGAGCAGCAGCCCGCACAGCACGGTCAGCAGCGGCTTGCGCGCATCCGGCACGTAGCGTTCCAGCCGCAGCCCGAGACGCTGCCAGATGGGCTTGTAGGCCACAGTCACGGCGGTCAGCAGCAGGGCGATGCCCAGCGAGAACGTGAGCGCGCTGGCCCAGCCCTTCGTGATGCCTGTGAAATGCATCAGTGCGATGGTGGCGAGCGATGCCGGGATGCTGCCCGCCAGCAGCGTCCGGGTGATGCGCCAGTCCACATGGCCGGCGTTGTGGTGCGACACCGAGCCGGCGGTCTTGGTGATCGACGCGAAGAACAAGTCGGTGCCGATGGCCACGGCCGGGTGGAGCTTGAACACCGTCAGCAGCAGCGGCGTCATCAGCGAGCCGCCGCCCACGCCGGTCATCCCGACAATGGCGCCGACGCCGAAGCCACTCAATACCGCGATCCAGTCCATGCAAGCCCCAGCCAGCCCGGCCACGGCAGGGTGCCCCGGCAGCGAGATCAGGGAATGTACGGACGCTTCTTATATAAGAAAAGTACATTTTCGTTAGGTGTTTATCGCTGTGGAGAATATAGATTGCAGAAAGCGACTCCTAAAATCGCCCCGATGACACGCAAACATGCCGCTCGCGGCGAGCTTGATCGCCGCTGGAGCCGCTTGCGAAGTGGCATGGGGTTCGGGTGCGGCCTGAGCCTTGCCATCGCGCTGGCGGCCTGCCAGACGGCCCCCAAAGCCCCAAGCGCCACCCTTCCCGCGCCGGTGCCGGCAGTCGTGCCTGCGCCTGCGCCGCCGGTGGCCTTGCGCCCACCGCGCATCGGCCTCGCACTGGGTGGCGGGGCGGCGCGCGGCTTTGCGCACATCGGCGTGATTCAGGTGCTGGAAGAGAACGGGCTGAAGCCGGACCTGATCGTTGGCACTTCGGCTGGCAGCCTTGTGGCCGCCCTCTATGCGTCAGGCAAGAGCGGGGCGGACCTTGCGCTGCTGGCCGATTCGATGGACGAGTCGGCCTTCACCGACTGGTCGTTTCCGGGGCGCGGGTTGATCCGCGGCGAGGCCTTGGCCAAGTACGTGCGCGACCACACCAACGGCCGCAGCATCGAGGCCATGCCGCTGCCGCTGGGCATCGTCGCGACCGACCTCGACAGCGGCCAGCCGATCCTGTTCCAGCGCGGTGACCCGGGCGTGGCGGTGCGCGCGTCGAGCGCCGTGCCGGCGGTGTTTCAGCCGGTGCGCATCGGCACACGCGAATATGTGGACGGCGGGCTGGTGTCGCCGGTGCCGGTGCGTTTCGCGCGGCAGATGGGCGCCGAGTTGGTGATCGCGGTCGACATTTCGGCCGTGCCCGACGGCAACCCCACGACCGACCCGATGCGCATGCTGTTGCAGACCTTCGCCATCATGGGCCGCAGCATCAACTCCTTCGAATTGCGCGACGCCGACGTGGTGCTCAGGCCGCGCCTGCCCGGCGTCTCGGGCGCCGACTTCGCGGCCCGCAAGCGGTCGATCCAGGCAGGGCGCGAAGCGACGCTCGCGATGCTGGCAAGCCTTCGCGAGCGCATCGCGGCGAAGATGCATTGAGGCGGAGTGCCTGAGGTGCACCCCGCACAAAACAAAACGGCCCGGTGCGAACACCGGGCCGAAAGGCACCTTGAGGGAGAATTCGAGGTACCGAGGAGACAACCTTCAGGAGCCCACAGGCCAAGGCCCGTGGAAACCGTCTGAGGGCTGCGCCTCGGAAGAGTTCAACTGCGCAACAAAGGTTTACCCAGCGCTCCGGTCCCCCTCAGCGAGCTCAGGCAGCGCGCTTGGTCTTCGTGGCCTTGGTGGCCGAGGCGCTGATCGCCTGGAAGTTGGCTTCGGCCACGTCGGTGGCTTGCTTGACAGCCTTCTGCACGCCGTCGAACGCGTTGTTCGCTGCGGCCACGCCCGACTTCATCAACGCGACCACGTTTTCGCTGCCGGCGGGCGCGTTCTTCATCGCGCTGTCGACGACCGACAGGAACTTGGCTTGCGCGTCGGCGGTTTGCGCTTCTGCGGCCTTGGTCAGCTCGGCACCGGTCGAGGTGGCGATGTCATACAGGTGGCGGCTGTACGCGGCGGCCTTGTCGGCAGCCGGTTGCAGCAGGCTGGCTTGCAGCGCCATCAGTTCTTGCGCGTCCTTGACCGACAGAGCGGCCTTGGTGGTTTCAGCGGCTTCGCCAAGGGCGGTCTTCGCGACTTGCAGGTTCAGCTCGACCAGCTTCTCGACGCCTTCGAAGGCCTTGGCGGTCAGGCCCATCAGCGTTTCGACATTGGCTTTGTGAGCGGCAACGAATTGTTCGGTGGTCATCATCATGGTGTCATCTCCAGGCGGTGGTGAAAGGAATGGGTGTTTGCTGCCAAGTGCGTTTGCTGCACTGCAACATGAACTGAAGTATATCGACCGTCCTCGTCATTGCAAGGCTTTTTTGCTGCACTGCAACAAACTAGGGAGGTGCTTCTAGCCGGGCGGCGCAAGCCGCAGGGAGGGTCGGCACAATCGAGTGTCAACCCCACGCCGATGCACGCCTTCTACGCCGATCAATTCGTCCTGCCGCTGCCTGCGGGCCACCGCTTTCCGATGTCCAAGTACGGGTTGCTGCGCGAGCGCTTGCACGAGCTTCCGGGCCTGGCGTTGCGCCAGGCGCCTGCGGCCAGCGACGGCGAACTGGCGCTGGCACACACGCCGGCCTACGTGAGCGCCGTGACCGAGGGCACGCTGAGCGCTGCACTGCAGCGCGAGATCGGCTTTCCGTGGAGCGAGGCCATGGTCGAGCGAGCGCGCCGCTCCGTCGGCGCCACCATCGCGGCGGCGCGTGCCGCACTGACCAGCGGCGTCGCCGCCAACCTGGCCGGCGGCACGCACCACGCCACGGCCGACAAGGGCGGCGGCTACTGCGTGTTCAACGACGCCGCCGTCGCGGCGCGGCTCATGCAGGCCGAGTGGCACCGCGCGCACCGGCAGCTGCTGCGCGTCGCGATCATCGACCTCGACGTTCACCAGGGCAACGGCAGTGCCGCGATTTTCGCCGACGACCCGACGGTGTTCACGCTGTCGGTTCATGGCGCGAAGAACTTCCCGTTTCGCAAGGAGCGCAGTGACATCGACGTCGACCTGCCCGACGGCTGCACCGACGCGCCGTACCTCGATGCGCTCGACGATGCGCTGACTGAACTCTGGCACCGACACGACAACGCGCCGCCCGGCCTCGCGTTCTACCTCGCCGGTGCCGACCCGCATGAAGGGGACAGGCTCGGGCGCCTGAAGCTCACGACCGACGGCCTGGCCGAGCGCGACCGCCGGGTGCTGGCCGCGTTGCGCGAGCGCGGCATTCCGGTGGCGTTGTCGATGGCGGGCGGTTACGGCCGCTACATCGCCGACACCGTGCAGGTTCACCTCGGCACGCTGCGCTGTGCTCTGCACAGCTGGCAGGAATGGAACAATGCAGCACCATGACCCAGACACCACCGCGCCCGCAGCCCGAGCCGCGCAGCACGTACCGGCACTTCAGCAGCATCACCTCGCGCTGGTCCGACAACGACGCCTATGGCCACATCAACAACGTCGTCTACTACAGCTACTTCGATTCGGTCGTGAACCGCTACCTGATCGAGGCGGATGTGCTCGACGTCGCGCTCAGCCCGGTCATCGGCCTGGTGGTCGAAACGCACTGCAACTATTTCTCGCCGCTGTCGTTCCCGCAGACGGTGGAAGCCGGGCTGCGCGTGGCGCACCTGGGCACGTCGAGCGTGCGCTACGAGATCGGCCTGTTCGCGGCCGGCCAGCCGCTGGCCGCTGCGTGCGGCCACTTCTTTCATGTGTACGTGGACCGCGGCACACGCCGCCCGACCGCGCTGCCCGCGCGCCTGCATCAAACCCTGCAAGGACTGCTTTGACGCTTCTGACCCACCCCACGGCCGAGCAGACCGCGCTTGTCGACGCTGCCATCACCACGCGCCAGTCGCTGCGCGCCTTCCTGCCGACCGATGTGCCGCGCGCGGTCATCGAGGCCATTCTTGCCGTGGCCGCACGCGCGCCCTCGGGCACGAACACGCAACCCTGGAAGGTCTACGTGCTGACGGGCGCGACCAAGGCAGAACTTTCGCGCAAGATCCGCGCTGCCTACGACGACCCGGCCGAGCGCGCCACCCACACCGAGGAGTACGCCTACTACCCGACCGAGTGGAAGTCGCCGTTCATCGACCGGCGCCGCAAGATCGGCTGGGACCTGTACACGCTGCTCGGCATTGCCAAGACCGACAAGGAACGCATGCACGCGCAGCACAGCCGCAACTACGACTTCTTCGGTGCACCGGTCGGCCTGATGTTCACCATCGACCGTGTCATGCGCCAGGGCAGCTGGCTCGACTACGGCATGTTCCTGCAAAGCGTGATGGTGGCCGCGCGAGCGCGAGGCCTCCACACCTGCCCGCAGGCGGCGTTCACGCAGTTCCACCGCATCATCTGCCCGCACATCGGCGCGCCCGAGAACGAACAGCTCGTGTGCGGCATGTCGCTCGGCCATGCCGACCTGAGTGCGGTCGAGAACACGCTCGCAACCGAGCGCGAGCCAGTGGCCGGGTTCACGCGTTTCGTGGCTTGAGCGGGCAGGTCTCGATGCCCTTGATCGCCGGTGTGCCGGTCGAGTTCTTCCTGTTCGCCGCCACGCTCGCGGGTGTCGCCCTGTTCCACCACCACACGCTGCGCGTGGCGTTGATCGGGCTGGCCGCCATCACCGCGTACAAGCTGGCGTTCAGCAGCTTCGGCAGCGCGGCCGGCGTGGCCGGGCTCACTCAGTTGCTGCAGCACGAATGGGTCACCGTGGCCAACCTGTTTTGCCTGCTGCTCGGATTTGCGCTGCTGGCGCGGCACTTCGAAGACAGCCAGCTCCCCGCCATCCTGCCCAGGTTCCTGCCCGACGACTGGAAGGGCGGCTTCGTCATGCTCGTGCTGGTATTCGTGCTCTCCAGCTTCCTCGACAACATCGCCGCCGCGATGATCGGTGGCGCCATGGCCAAGGTGCTGTTCAAGGGCCGGCTGCACATCGGCTTTCTGGCGGCCATCGTCGCCGCGTCGAACGCCGGCGGCGCCGGCAGCGTGGTCGGTGACACCACCACCACGATGATGTGGATCGCCGGGGTCAAGCCCGCGCAGGTGTTCGAGGCCTACGTGGCCGCCGTGCCCGCGCTGCTGTTCTTCGGCTACTTCGCGGCACGCCAGCAGCATGCCTTCCAGCCCATCACCCGTGACGCCGCGCCCGGTGCACGGGTCGAGTGGTCGCGCCTGGCCATCGTGGCGGTGATCCTCGTTGCGGCGATCGGCGCCAACGTGTACTGCAACCTGCGCGCGCCCGCGCTGCTCGACCACTGGCCGGTGATCGGCCTGGGCGTGTGGGTGGCCATCGCTGCCACCTCGCTGCTGCGCCGGCCCGACTGGAGCGTGCTGCCCGCGGCCACGCGCGGCAGCGTGTTCCTTCTCTCGCTGGTGTTGTGCGCGGCCATGATGCCGGTGGCGCACCTGCCCGCCGCATCGTGGCCGTCGGCGCTCGGCCTGGGCTTCCTGTCGGCCGTGTTCGACAACATTCCACTGACCGCCCTCGCGTTGCACCAGGGCGGCTACGACTGGGGCTTTCTCGCCTATGCCGTCGGCTTCGGTGGCTCGATGATCTGGTTCGGCTCGTCGGCCGGCGTGGCGCTGGCGTCGAACTTCCCCGAAGCGCGTTCGGCCGGCGCGTGGCTGCGCGGTGGCTGGCATGTGGCAGTCGGCTACGTGATCGGCTTCGCGGTGTTGCTGTTCACGCTAGGCTGGCACCCCGATGCCGTGCTGCGAACCCTGGCACCTTGAACCGGAGCGTAGTTTCATGAAGCCGTCTGTCCTCGTCGCCCTGCGCGTGTTCCCCGAAGTCGTTGCACGCCTGCGCGAGCACTTCGAGGTCGAGACCAACGACGCCGATGCCGACTGGCCGCAGGCCGAACTGATCGCGCGGCTGCAAGGCCAGGCCGGCGCCTACATCACCGGAGCACAGCGCATCGACGCGGCCCTGCTCGCCGCCTGCCCGCAGCTGCGTGCGGTGTGCAGCATGGCGGTCGGCTACAACAACATCGACGTGCCGGCCTGCACCGCGCACGGCGTGCTGGTGAGCAACGCGCCCGACGTGCTGACCGAGACCACCGCCGACTTCGGCTTCGCGCTGATGATGGCCACCGCCCGCCGCATCACCGAGAGCGAGCATTACCTGCGCCGGGGCGAGTGGTCTAAATGGAGCGTCGACCTGTTCGCCGGCAGCGACGTGCACGGCGCTACTCTGGGCGTGCTCGGCATGGGCCGAATCGGCCAGGCGATTGCGCGGCGCGGCGCACTCGGCTTCGGTATGAAGGTGGCCTATCACAACCGCTCGAAGCTCGACCCGGCCATCGAAGCCGAACTCGGCGCGCGCTGGGTCAACAAGGAAGACCTGCTGCGCCAGTGCGACCACCTCGTGATCGTCGTGCCCTACAGCGCCGCGTCGCACCACCTGATCGGTGCGGCCGAGCTGGCTCTGATGAAGCCCACCGCCACGCTCACGAACATCGCGCGCGGCGGCATCGTCGATGACGCCGCGCTCGCCGACGCGCTGCGCCGCAAGGCCATTGCCGCCGCCGGGCTCGACGTGTTCGAGGGCGAGCCCGCCGTTCACCCCGGCCTGCTGACCGTTCCGAACGTCGTGCTCACGCCGCACATCGCCAGCGCCAGCCTGCCCACCCGCATGGCCATGGCCCAGCTCGCCGCCGACAACCTGATCGCGGCACTCGGCTGCGGCCCGAACAAGGGCCGGCCGCCGACTGCGCTGAATCCCGAGGTGCTGGGCACCGCGCGGCTGGCGTAGGAGCACGCCCACACAGGCCACCGAACCCGGCCGATGGCGCGTTGCACCGTCTGCGTTCAACATTTCGTATGACGGATCAAGCCATCAAGCAGTTCACCTTGCGCCGCGTTTCACTGGCCATTCTTGCGGCGCTCTTGCTCGCGTTCGTGGCTGCCGAAGCAGCAGGCTGGCCTTTCATGGCCGGGCCCATGGAGCGCGCGCTGTCGAAAGCGCTGGACCGCCGGGTCAGCTTCAGCACCACGCCCGAAGCCGCACCGCTGGTGCGCATTCACCTGCTCGGCGGCCTGCGCATCAACGCGCCGCAGATCGAGATCGGCGCGCCGGTGTGGAGCAGCGCTCCCCACTTGCTCATGGCGCGCGAGGCCCAGCTGCACCTGGCCTACATCGACCTCTGGCGGGCCTACCGCAGTGGCGTGCTGCGCGTGCGCGACCTTCAAGCCGCTGCGCTCGACGTGCAACTCGAACGCCTTGCCGACGGCCGAGCGTCATGGCAATTCGGCGCTGCCAAGCCGACCCCACCCGACACGTCGGCAGTTCCGACGCTGCCCCGGTTCGACCACTTGAAGGTCGGCGATGGCAGGCTGCAGCTGCACGACGTGCCGATGGTCGTTGACGCTGACGCGAACTTCTCGCTGGTCGAAGCAACCGAGGCCAATGACGGACGCACCGGCATCGGCGCACCCGGCCTGCAGTTGCGCGCGCAGGGCACCTACCGCAAGCTGCCGTTGAAGATCGACCTTCGCGCTGCAGGCCTGACACCGGCGATGGTGTCGGGAGCGCAGGCGTTGCCACTGCCGGTCAGCATTGACGCCCACGTCGGCCGCGCTACTGTGGTGTTCAAGGGCACGGCCACCGACGCGTTGAACTTCGCTGGCCTGGAAGGCGACTACACGATGCAGGGGCCGTCGCTCGCCGCCGTCGGTGACCCTGTCGGCGTGACCTTGCCCACCACCGGCCCGTTCAACGCGACCGGCCGTATCGCCAAGCGCGGCGAGGTCTGGAACGTGCTGGTGGCTCAGGCCGGCATCGGTTCGAGCCGGCTCTCGGGCGCTTTCACCTTCGACCGCGGGCCGGCGGTGCCGCTGCTGGCCGGGCGCCTGAGTGGCACGCGGTTGGCGATGGCCGACCTCGGTCCCGCCATCGGTACGCGTGTGCCGGGCAGCACACCTGGCAACGCACCGGCCAACGACACCGCCAGCCCGACCGGCCGCACGCTGCCCGACCGGCCGTTCGACCTGCCATCGCTGCGTGCGATGAACGCCAACGTGCTGATCGACATCGACACCGTCGACCTCGGCAGCGGCCTGCTGGAGCCGCTTAAGCCGCTGCGTGCGCACCTGGTGCTGGCCGACGCGGTGCTGGTGCTGCGCGACATCGACGCGCGCACCGGGCAAGGCCGCCTCGCAGGCACGGTTCAACTCGATGGGCGCAGCACGTCCATCGCGCAGTGGAACGCCGACGTGCGCTGGGATGGTGTTCGCCTGGAAAGCTGGGTCCACCAGGCGCGCGCTAACAACGCCGCGCCGTATGTCAGCGGCGCAATGAAGGGCGAGGCGCGCGTGGCCGGGCAAGGCAAGTCGACCGCCGCGATCCTGGGCAGCTTGCGTGGCGGCGTGCGCGCGCAGGTGTCCGACGGGACCATTTCGCACCTGCTTGTCGAAGCGGCCGGCCTCGACCTGGCGCAAGGCCTGGGTGTGTTGATCAAGGGCGACGACGCGCTGCCCGTGCAGTGCCTGGTCGCCGACATGGTGGCCGACCAGGGCGTGCTGCGCCCGCGCGCACTGGTGATCGACACCCGCGACTCCACGCTGTGGCTCGACGGGTCGGTGTCGCTCGCCACCGAAGCGCTCGAACTCGACGCGCACGTGGCGCCGAAAGACTTCAGCCCATTCGCGCTGCGCACGCCGGTGCACCTGCGCGGCACCTTCCGCGCGCCGCGCGTGACGCTCGATGCAGGGCGGCTCGGAGCGCGCGTCGGCGCAGCCGCGTTGCTCGGTTTGATCAACCCGGTTGCCGCACTGATTCCGTTCATCGACACCGGCAGTGCCGACGAGGCTCAGCGTGGCGCGGCGGGTTGTGCCGACCTGTCGCGCCGCATCAAGGCCCGGCCCACGTTGCCGGTGCCGCCCGCCGCCCGCCCGATGGCAAAGGCGGCAAGCCGGTAGGAGATTTGCTGCGGCAGGGCGCGGCTGCGTCCGCTGAGCGCAACGCCGCCGTGACCTTTAGGTGACCGGCATCGCGGCCAGCACCTTGTCCAGCGTGATCGGGTAGTCGCGAACCCGGGCACCGCAGGCGTTGTAGACCGCGTTGGCAATGGCAGCGCCGGCGCCCGAGATGCCGAGTTCGCCGACACCCTTGATCTTCAGCGGGTTGGTCTTGTCGTCGACTTCGTCGACGAAGTAAGCCTCGACCGCCGGGATGTCGGCATGCGACGGCACGTGGTAGCCGGCCAGGTCGTTGTTGACGAAGTAGCCATGGCGCGGGTCGATCTCTGCCTGCTCGTGCAGGGCCGACCCCACGCCCCAGATCATGGCGCCGGTGGCCTGACTGGTGGCCGTCTTCAGGTTCAGGATGCGCCCGGCCGCGAACACGCCCAGCATGCGCCGCAGCTTCACCTCTCCGGTGTCCGCATTCACTGCCACCTCGGCGAAGTGCGCGCCATAAGCCTGTTGCGAGAACGCCTTCGTCATTGCGCCGGGTTTGATTTCGCCATCTGCCTGCACGCCGATGGCACCGGCCAGTTCGGCCAGCGTGCGTGTGCGGCCGCCGGCCGTGACCTGACCCTGCGCGAACTCGGCACTCGCCACGTCCACGCCCATGCGCTCGGCCAGCTTGGTTCGCAGGTTCATGCACGCGTCGAAAAGGCCCGAGCCAGCGCTGGCCGCACCGAACGAGCCGCCCGAGCCGGGCGTTTCGGGGAAATCGCTGTCGCCCAGCAGCATGCGCACGCGGGTCATCGGCACGCCCAGCATCTCGGCCGCGATCTGCGTGAACACGGTGTAGCTGCCGGTGCCGATGTCGGTCATCGACATGCGCACCTCGACCACGCCTTGCTGGTCGACCGAGACACTGCATTTCGACGGCAGCAACAGGTTGCCGCGAATCGCGGCGGCCATGCCCATGCCGATCAGCCAGCGGCCCTCGCGGCGCTGCGCAGGCACGGCACGGCGCTCGCTCCAGCCGAAGCGCTGTGCACCCTCGCGCATGCAACGCACCAACTGGCGCGTGGAGTAGGGCACCTGGAGTTCGGGGTCGGTGGCAGGTTCGTTGCGCACTCGCAGTTCGATGGGGTCGAGTTGCAGCTTCTCGGCCAGTTCGTCCATGGCCTGCTCCAGCGCCAGCATGCCAACCGCTTCGCCGGGCGCGCGGGTCGAGTCGGCCACCGGGAGGTCGAGCTTCAAGAGCCGGTGCGTGGTCAGGCGGTTCGCGCCGGCGTAGAGCGTGCGCGTCTGAACCGTGGTCGGCTCGACGAAGTTGTCGAAGCGTGCGCAGTGCTGGGTCGAGTCGTGGCCGATGGCGGTGAGCATGCCCTCGCGCGTGGCCCCGAGCCGCACCCGCTGGACCGTGGCGCTGCGGTGGCTGGTGAAGTGGAACATTTGCTGGCGCGTCAGGGCCGTCTTCACCGGCCGCTTCAGCTCGCGCGCTGCCATCGCCGACAGCATCACGTCGCCATACACCGGCAGCTTGCCGCCGAAGCCGCCGCCGACGAAGCGGCTGACGATGCGCACCTTGTCCGGCGCGATCTGCAACGTGTTCGCGACCGCCTTCTGCGCGCTCTCCAGCAGCTGCGCTGCGCAGTGAATGTGCACGCGGCCGTCCTGCCAATACGCGAGCGTGGCGTGGGGCTCCATCTGCGCGTGAATGTGGAACGGCGTGGTGTAGTTCGAGTCGACGGTCACCGCGGCGGTGGCGAACGCATCGCAAAAGTTCCCCACGGCCGAGTCCATCTTCTGCTGCGGCTGGTCGGGCGGGGCCTCGGCGCGCGCCAGGTTCGCCGTCATGTCGAAGGCACCTGCCTCGGGCGCGTACACGACCTTCACGAGCCGCGCCGCGCTGCGCGCCTCCTCGAAGGTCTGTGCCACCACGAAGGCCACCGCCTGACCGTAGTAGGCGATGCGGTCGTCGCCCATCTGCGGCGTGGCTCGGGCAAAGCGGTCTCTGGCATTGAGCGGCCCCCACTTCGCCTGCGTCGGCGCGTTCTTGTGGGTGTACACGAGCAGCACGCCGGGGGCACGCTCGGCGGCGCGCGCGTCGATGTCGGCGACGCGCCCTTTGCCAATGGTGGCTTCCACAATGAAGCCGCAGGCCGGCTCACCGCCTTCACGCACCTCATAGGCGTAGGGCGCCTGACCCATGACCTTCATGCGCCCGTCGACCCGGTCGAGCGGCTGGCCGATCAGGCCCTGGCGGTTGTCGTCGAGCGGGTTGCGCGGAGCGGGTTTGTTCATGTCCATCGTCGTCTTCCTTCAGGCGCCGATGGCGGCTTCGTTCAGTGCGGCACGTACGGTGCGCCGCAACAAGGAGATCTTGAAATCGTTGTGGCCGCGGCCGCGTGCGCCGGCCATCAGCGCGTCGGCTGCGGCGGTGAATGCGGGGTCGGCTTGCGTGCCACCCGAAGCCGCATTCGCCGCACTCGCGCCCACGCCTGCGCCGGCCAAGGCGGCATCGGCCGCATCGATTCGCCAGGGCTTGTGCGCCACGCCGCCGCAGGCCACCCGGGCGCTGCGGATGGTTCCACCCGCCACGTCCACGATGGCCGCCACCGAGACCAGCGCGAACGCGTACGAAGCGCGGTCGCGCACCTTGCGGTACACGTGGTGGCCGCGCACCGGTGGGGGCAGCGTGACGGCGGTGATGATCTCGCCGCGAGCCAGGGTGGTGTCGATGTTCGGCGCGCTGCCTGGCAGGCGGTGGAAGTCGGCAATCGGGATCACGCGCGTCGCGCCGCTGGCGGCCACCGTCTCGACCTTGGCATCGAGTACGCGCATGGCCACCGCCATGTCGGACGGGTGGACCGCGATGCACACGGTGCCTGCCTTGGTGGTGTCTGCGCCGTCATCCGCACCGAGGACAGCATTCATGCGGTTGAAGCCGCCGAGCGCCGAGCAGCCGGTGCCCGGCACGCGCTTGTTGCACGGCCGGGCCAGATCGTAGAAGTAACTGCAGCGCGTGCGTTGCAGCAGGTTGCCGCCGGTGGTGGCGCGGTTGCGCAACTGGCCCGACGCACCGCTGAGCAAGGCGCGGCTCAGCACCGCGTAGTCGGCGCGAATGCGCTTGTCCTGCGCGAGGTCGGCGTTGCGCACCATGGCGCCGATGCGCACGCCGCCGTCCGGCGTGGGCTCGATCGTGTCGAGCCCGAGCCGGCCGAGGTCGATCAGGTGCACCGGCACTTCGATCTGCAGTTTCATCAGGTCCAGCAGGTTGGTGCCGCCTGCGATGAACGCCGCACCCGGCCGCGCCAACATGGCCTGTGCAGCGGCTGCGGGTGTGGCGGCGCGCTCGTAGCTGAAGGCCTTCATGCGGGCGCTCCGGTCACGGGTGGCGTCACAGAGCGGATCGCCTTGACGATGTTCGGGTACGCGCTGCAGCGGCACAGGTTGCCGCTCATGCGCTCGCGAATTTCCTCGTCGCTCAATGTCACGCTGGCCTGCGCGAGGTCGGCTGTCACATGGCTGGGCATGCCGCGCCGTGCTTCGTCGAGCATGGCGACGGCCGAGCAGATCTGCCCCGGCGTGCAGTAGCCGCACTGGAAGCCGTCATGCGTCAGGAACGACTGCTGCATCGGGTGCAACGCGCCGCCGCTCGACAGGCCTTCGATGGTGGTGATGTCGGCACCGTCCACCATCACCGCGAGCGCGAGGCAGGCGTTGGCGCGGCGCCCGTCGATGAGCACGGTGCATGCGCCGCACTGGCCATGGTCGCACCCCTTCTTGGTACCGGCCAGCGCCAGGTGTTCGCGCAGTGCGTCCAGCAGTGTGGTGCGGGTGTCGAGGGTCACCGACTCGGCCTTGCCGTTGATGCGCAGGTTCACAGTCATGATCTGCGGGAGCAGGTCGGCGCTGGCTGCCTTGGGGAGCGCACCGGTTGCCGTCGCCGGCTCGGCCGCCAAGGCCCCGCGCGGTTTCGCAGTCATGCCTGCACTCGCCACACCGGCCAGCGCGGCTGTTTGCACAACGCGCCGGCGTGACATGCCGTGGGCGCTTGGCGGGTGTGCGGACAGGTGTGCGTCGGGGTTGTGGTGCATCGGGGTGGCCTTCGGTGTTCAACAGCTGCCCGATTACACGCGGCGGGTGCGTTCTGCGGCAGGCCCGACGCGCTGATCCTGGCGTAGGCGCACGCTGACATGGCGGCCTTGGGTGCAAGTCCTACAGGCAAAGGCGCATCGGTCTGATGACGTGGCGCAGCGCGCTCCGTAGCCTCGATCGCATCGAGTTTTTTCTACGACGCGAAAGGCAACTTCCCATGCGCAAAGCTTCCTCGGCCGCACCCGCGACTTTCTCGACCTCGTCGACTTCCGCAGCCCAGCGCGGCGGCACCACCGCCCCGCAAGACGAAGTGCGCGCTGGCGGCGAACTGCACCAGCCCGCCGGCGGCAGCCACCCGCCGCTGACCACGAACCAGGGTCTTGTGGTCGCTGACAACCAGAACTCGCTGAAGGTCCACCCGCGCGGGCCGGTGCTGCTGGAAGACTTCATCCTGCGCGAGAAGATCTTCCACTTCGACCACGAGCGCATTCCCGAACGCATCGTTCACGCACGCGGCAGTGCGGCACACGGGCACTTCGAGTTGACCGACTCACTGGCGCAGTTCACGACCGCCAGCATCCTGACCAAGGTCGGCCACAAGACGCCGGTGTTCACACGCTTCTCGACCGTGGCCGGTGGCTCGGGCTCGGCAGACACACCGCGCGACGTGCGCGGCTTCGCCGTCAAGTTCTACACGCAGCAGGGCAACTGGGACCTGGTGGGCAACAACATCCCGGTGTTCTTCATCCAGGACGCGATCAAGTTCCCCGACCTGATCCACGCCGTCAAGATGGAGCCCGACCGTGGCTTCCCGCAAGCGGCCTCCGCGCACGACACGTTCTGGGACTTCATCTCGCTCACGCCCGAGGCCATGCACATGGTGATGTGGGCGATGTCCGACCGCACGCTGCCGCGTTCGCTGCGCATGATGGAAGGCTTCGGCATCCACAGCTTCCGTCTCGTCAATGCCGAGGGCCAGAGCACCTTCGTGAAGTTCCACTGGCGCCCGGAACTGGGCCTTCAATCAACCCTGTGGGACGAGGCGGTGAAGATCGCCGGCGCCGACTCCGACTTCCACCGGCGCGACCTGTTCGAGGCCATCGAAGCGGGCAGCTTCCCGGCCTGGGAGCTGGCGGTGCAGCTGTTCACCGAGGAAGAGGCCGAGGCCTTCCCGTTCGACCACCTCGACCCGACCAAGCTGATCCCCGAAGAACTGGTGGCGTTGCGCGTGATCGGCCGCATGGTGCTCGACCGCTGGCCCGACAACTTCTTCGCCGAGACCGAACAGGTGGCGTTCTGCCCGTCGCACCTGGTGCCCGGCATCGACTTCAGCAACGACCCGCTGCTGCAAGGGCGCTTGTTCTCGTACCTCGACACTCAGCTGTCGCGCCTGGGTTCGCCCAACTTCCACCAGCTGCCGATCAACGCGCCCAAGTGCCCGTTTGCGAACCAGCAGCGCGACGGCCACATGCAGATGGGGCAGCCGCGTGGGCGCGTGGCCTACGAGCCCAGCTCGCTCGCAGCCGACTCGCCGCGCGAATCGCCAGCTCGGGGTTTTCGCAGCACTGCTGTCGACGAGTCGGGTCTCAAAGGCCGCGTCCGCCCGGAGAGTTTTGCCGACCACTACAGCCAGGCGCGCCAGTTCTTCGCGAGCCAGACCGGCTTCGAGCAGGCGCATATCGCGTCGGCACTGGTGTTCGAGCTGTCGAAGGTGGAGGCGCTGCATGTTCGCGAGGCCATCGTCGGGCACCTCCGCCACATCGACACCGGCCTCGCGCAGCGTGTGGCCGACGGGCTCGGCCTGGCGAAGCTGCCCGAGGCGGCGGCCGCAGCGGTGGCAGCGCAGGACATGCCGGCTTCACCTGCGCTGCAGATCATCGGCAAGATGAAGGACACGCTGGCCGGCCGGTGTGTCGGCATCCTGATCGCCGACGGGTCGGACCCGAAGCGAGTGGCGGCGACGCGCCAGGCCGTGGAACGTGCCGGCGCTTCCGTGAAGATCGTCGCACCCAAGGTCGGCGGCGCGCGCATGGCCGGCGGCAAGCTCATGGCCGCCGATGGGCAACTGGCCGGCACGCCGTCGGTGCTGTTCGATGCGGTCGCCGTGTTGCTCTCAGCCGAAGGCGCAACGCTGCTCGCGAAAGACGCGGCCGCCGGCGATTTCGTGCGGAACGCGTTCGGTCACCTGAAGGCCATCGGCATCGATGCGGGTGGTCAGCAACTGTTGCAGGCCCTGGGCGTGGCACCGGATGCGGGCGTGATCGACGTGGGCGACACGAAGGCCTTCATCGCCGCGGCCAAGACGCGCCAATGGACGCGTGAGGCGGCGCTTCGCATGCTCGCTTGACGACACGGGAGGCGGCCGGCCGCGCCGGCGGCCGGTTCACGTGCCTGCCACGTGGCTGTCAGGTGGCCGTGAAGTGGTTCATTGCCGCGCGGCCGGCGGTCGCCGCGACTGCACTCACGGCAGCGCCCCACAGCGTGTCGATCACCGACAGCCCGAGGGGCCAATCTTTCAACGTGGCAAGGTTCGTGAGGTCGTAGGTGGCATAGGCGAACAGGCCGAACGCGGCGCCCATCAACGCGGTCTGCAACCATGCCGACCCGTGGTTGGGCATCACTGCAAACAGCACCAGACCGGCGGGGTAGAGCAGGTAGAACAAGGCTGCCGCCCAGAGCTTGGGCTGCGGTGCCATCAGGTGGCCGATGCCCTGCTGGTACAGCGGCTTGGCGATGACGCCGAGCCACAGCATGTCGATCACCAGCAGGGTCACCGCAGCGGCGGCGTACGCCGCAAGGTTTCGGTTCATGGGCCGCGCGTCAGCCGCCGGAGGCTGCCGAAGCCGCCGGCATCACATTGATCGTGGTGCCTTCGCCGGGCTTGCCGGCCTCGCCCTGCGGTCCAGCCGGGCCGGCCGGGCCAGGCGTGGTGACCACGGTGGGGGGCGTGTTGATGATGGTGGGTTGCTTGTCGCAGGCGCTCAGGGCGAGGGCTGCGAACGACGCGGCCATGGCCGCTGAAGTGAGTATGGTGCGTTGCATCGCTTTCTCCGGATGAGGTTGTCGGATTGAAGAGGCCGGCGCGCCCGGTCTGGCAACGCCGTAAACCAGTTTTCCCGGACAGGCGCAGATCGCCCATCGGCGTGCCGCGCCATTTGCTGTGGGTGCGCTCCTACATCGCCAAGCGTGGGATCGTGCCACGCGAACATCAGGCCGGCGCGGCTTTCGGGTCGAACGCCAACGCCCGCATGGCACTGGCCAAGCCGTGGCGCGCGCTGCTGTAGGCCGCCCACGGTTGGTTGCCGGCGGCCAGCCGCGTGTCGATGTTGCGCACCGTCCAGTGCATGGCGCTGTCGAGCGCGGCGAGTTCGTCCCAGCCGACCGGCACCGACACGCCCAGGCCCGGCCGCGCGCGCGCCGACCAGGCGCACACCGTGGTGGCGCCGAACCCGTTGCGCAGGTAGTCGATGTAGATCTTGCCCACGCGGTTGCGCGGCCCGCTCTTGGCCACGAAGCGCGCGGGAACGACCGAGGCCACGTGTTGCACCACCGCTTGTGCGAAGCGCTTGACCACGTCCCAGCCGTGGTGGGGCGTGAGCGGCACCACCACATGCAGGCCCTTGCCGCCGCTCGTCTTCAGGAATGCGCTGAGCTTCAGTTCTGCCAGGAAGGCGCGCAGCAACTCCGCGCCTTCGCGGATGGCGGGCCAGGCCACGCCGGTTCCGGGGTCGAGGTCGAAGACGATGCGGTCGGGCTTGTCGATGCGGTTGGCGGTCGCATTCCAGGTGTGGAATTCGATCACGTTCATCTGCGCGGCGGATGCCAAACCCAGGGCCGAGGCCACGGCCAGCAGCGGCTCGTGGCCGGGGTCGAGCGCGGGGGAAAGGCGGGTCATGCCGGGCAGCACATCGCCCTGTGCATGCTTCTGGAAGAACAGTTCCCCGCTGGTGCCGGCCGGTGCGCGCAGCAGCGCCGTGGGGCGGTGCCGCAGGTGCGGCAGCATGAGCGGCGCAATGCGCTCGTAGAACGCCACGAGTTCGCCTTTCGTCGCGCCGCTTGCCGTGTCGATCACGCGCTCGGCGTGGGTCACGCGCTGAGTGGTCACTGCGCGCTCCTTGGTGATGTGGGCGGCGGGCTTGTCGTCGCGCAGCCCGTGGAACACCGCGTGGCGCACGCGTTGGGCCTTCGTCCACTGCGCGAAAGACACCTCTGCCAGCAGCACCGGCCGCACCCAGTGGGGCGTGGAGTGGTCGCGAGCGCCGACACGCGGCGCAGCGTCGCTGAACGGCGATGCGCTGGCTTCGAGCGGGCCGAGCCGCGCGCGGAGCAGCGTGAGCGTGCGCTCGTCGAAGCCGCTGCCCACGTTGCCGGCATAGTGCAGCGTGCCGTCGTCGGCATGCACGCCGAGCAGCAAGGCGCCGATGCCCCGGCGCGAGCCCTTCGGCTCGGTGAAGCCCCCGATCACGAACTCTTGCCGCTGGCGGAGCTTGAGCTTGACCCAGTCGGTGCTGCGCTGCGAGCGGTAGGGCGAGCCTTTGCGCTTGCAGATCAGCCCTTCGAGCCCGAGCCGCCGGGCCGATTCGAGCAGCGGCGCAGGCTCGGCCTCGAAGGCTTCGCTGAAGCTCAGCACGTCGTGCGGCTGCGCATCCAGCAGAGCCTTCAAGCGGGCGCGCCGCTCTTCGACGGGCAGCTCGCGCAGGTCTTGCCCGTCGTGGAACGGCAGGTCGAACAGGTGGTAGCGGATGGCATCGGTGCGCCCGGCTTCGAACGCGTTCTGAAGGGCCTGGAAGTCGGGTGTGCCGCCGGCGCCCTCAACGGTGATCTCGCCGTCGAGCCAGGTGTGTTGCAGGCCCAGCGCACGCACGGCGGCCACGATCCTGGGCAGCCGTGCCGACCAGTCGATGCCGTTGCGCGTGAACGCATGCACCGCCTGACCATGGGCTCTTAGAAGCAGTCTGTAGCCATCGAACTTGATCTCGTAGAGCCAGCCGCTGCCCTCGGGCGAGCGGTCCATCAGGCTCGCGAGTTGCGGCGAGAGCCGCGCGGGGAATGCAACGCGCGGGGCCGGCGCCTTCGCTGCGCGTCCGGTCGGTGCGGTGGCGGTGGCTGGGGCAGCAGCCAGCACGCTTTCCGGCTCGTTGGCCACGACGTCGTAGTCGGCCGCATTGCGCGCGAACGCGTCGCGCTCCTTCATCAGCAGCCAGGCTTCCTGGCGTTCGCCCTCGCGCGGCTTCATTCGCACCAGCGCCCACAGGCCGTGCAGCTTCTTGCCGTGCAGAGCGAACTTGAGCTTGCCTTCCTGCAACCCGGCCTGCGCGTCGCCGACGGGCGACCAGACTCCGCAGTCCCACACGACCACGTTGCCCGCACCGTAGTGGCCGGGCGGAATGTCGCCTTCGAAGGAAGCGTATTCCAGCGGGTGGTCTTCGACATGCACCGCCATGCGCTTGACGGTGGAGTCGAGGCTCGGGCCTTTGGGTACGGCCCAGCTTTTCAGCGTGCCGCCGAGCTCGAGCCGAAAGTCGTAGTGCAGGCTGCGCGCCGCATGCTTTTGCACCACGAACGCGAGCGCCCCGGCCGACGAAGAGACTGCGCCCGAAGGTTCGGGCGTCTGCCCGAAGTCGCGCATGCGCTGGTAGACGGCGAGTGCGTTGTTCGTGGCCATTTGCGTGGGCGTCACTTCGGCGGCGATGCGCCGTGCGGCTCGTTGTGGGAACTTGAACTTCAGCTCAACTTGAAGCAGCGCACCGGCGCCATGACCTGGCGCGGTGCCAGCTTCGCCACGGCGTCGAGCATGCTCTGGCTCGGTGGCGGGCACGCCACCTTGGCGTCGAGGAGGTACCCCATCCCGACCTGGTCGAACTCGATCATCTCGGTCATGAAGCGCAGTTCGGCATCGAACAGTGCAGCGCGGGGTTCCTCGTCGGCTCCGAACAACATCACATAGAGCGCCAGGCTGTTGCGCGGCGCGCGGCGTGCTTGCGCGCTGCGCAAACGCGCGAGGCCGCACACGGCATCAGGGATGTCCACCGAAGCCGACCGGCCGTGCAGCTTGACCGCTGCGCCGCCGCACATCAAAGTGCCCCTTCGAAAGTCGGCGGGTTGAACGGGTGGTGCGTGGCAGCCATGTTGGAACCTTTCATCGGGTTCATCAGCGGGATACCAGTGTCGATTTCCCACGCGGCGGCCGTGATCGGACAAGGGCGGTGCGTGCTGTAGGACCCCCACTCGGTTTGAGATGCAGGAACCGCGCGCCGACTCAAGCGGCCCGCTTCGGCTTGCGCGCCACGGCTGACGGCTTCGCTGGCGGTGCCTTTGTCGCCGGCGCTGCTTTGCGTTCGGCCTTTGCGGCCCCGGTTGCCGTCCGCCCCCCGAGGCTGCGCTTGAGCAGCTCGGTCAGGTCGATCACGTTGCTCTCGGCTGTGCCGGCCCCCTCGGCTTCCAGTGGAACAACTTGGGTGGTCTGACCGGCCTGCACGCGCTTTGCGGCGAGGGCGTGAATGGCGTCGGTGAACTGGTCGGCATAGTCCTGCGGCTTCCAGGCTTGCGTCATCTCGCCCACCAGTTGCCGGGCCATCTTCAGTTCGGCATCTTTCAGGCCGACTGCGCTCTTGCCCTCGGGTGGAAAACTCAAGTCAGCGGCCGGCCGGATCTCGGTCGACCAGCGGATCGTGTTGAGCATCAACGCCGCCCCGTTCGGCACCAGCACAGCGAGGCTCTCCTTCGAGTGCATGACCACCCGCGCGATGCCGATCACGCCCAGTTCGCGCATCGTTTCGCGCAGCAGCGCATAGACCTTCTCACCCTTGCCCGCAGGCACCAGGAAGTACGGCTTCTCGAGGTAATAGAAGGGAATCTCCTCGGCACGCACGAAGGTCTCGATGCTGATCGTCTGGGTGCTCTTCGGATAGGCCGCCTTGATCTCGTCGTCGCTCAGGATCACGTAGTCGCCGCTGTCCTGCTTCACGCCCTTCACGACGTCGACACTGTCGATCTCCTTGCCGGTGCGCTTGTTGATGCGCTTGTAGCCGACCGGGTCCATCGTGCGCTTGTCGAGCCAGTCGAAGTCGATGCCGCCTTCGCTCGATGCCGGGTACACGGCCACCGGCACATGAACCAGCCCGAAGCTGATGGCGCCTTTCCAGATCACGCGTTGCATGGCGAGCCTCCTGGCTTGGGATTGTTCCGGTTCATGGGCGGGCGGGCGGTGCGAGCAGCAGCAGCGTGGCGAGTGGAGGCAGGCTCAGGCGCACCGACTGCGCCTGCCCGTGCGCAGCCACGGCCTCGCTGGCCACGCCGCCCAGGTTGCCCACGCCACTGCCACCGTACTCCGCCGCGTCGGTGTTCAAGGCCTCGGCCCAGAAGCCTTCGGCCGGCACGCCGATGCGGTAGTCATGCCGTGGCAGCGGCGTGAAGTTGCACACCACCATCACGGCGCTGCTGCCGTCGGCGGGCTTGCGCAGGAAGGCGATGACGCTGGCTTCGGCGTCGTCGAACGCCAGCCATTCGAAGCCGGCGGCTGCGCGGTCGAGCTGGTACAGCGCGGGGGTTCGCAGGTACAGGTAGTTCAGGTCGCGCACCAGGTTGCGCATGCCCCGGTGCGGTGCAAGCTCCAGCTGTTCCCAGTGCAGCTCGGCATCGTGGTTCCACTCCGGGCCTTGCGCGAACTCGTTGCCCATGAACAGCAGCTTCTTGCCGGGGTGCGCCCACATGTAGCCGTAGAGCGCACGCAGGTTGGCGAACTGCTGCCAGCCGTCGCCCGGCATCTTGGCGATCAACGAGCCCTTGCCATGCACCACCTCGTCGTGTGAGAGCGGCAGCACGAACGCCTCGCTCGCGGCATAGACCATCGAGAACGTGAGTGCACCTTGTGCATGGCGGCGGTGGAGCGGGTCTTGCGCGAAGTAGGCGAGGGTGTCGTGCATCCAGCCCATGTTCCATTTCATGCCGAAGCCCAGTCCGCCACCTTCAACGGGTGCGGTCACACCGGGCCAGGCGGTGGATTCCTCGGCCACGATCAAGGTGCCGGGCAGGTCGCGCCGCAGGGTCTGGTTGAGCGTCTGCAGGAACTGCACCGCGCCCAGGTTCTCGCGGCCGCCGTGGCGGTTGGCGACCCACTGGCCATTCCTGCGTGCGTAGTCGAGATAGAGCATCGACGCCACGCCATCGACTCGCAGGCCGTCGAAGTGGAAAGCTTCCAGCCAGTACGTGGCCGACGACAGCAGGAAGCTGCACACTTCGCCCCGGTCGAAGTTGAAGATGCTCGAGTTCCACTCGGGGTGAAAGCCCTGGCGCGGGTCGGCATGTTCGAACAGGTGCGTGCCGTCGAACGACTGCAGTCCGAATTCATCGGTCGGGAAGTGCGAAGGCACCCAGTCGAGCAGCACCGACAGGCCCTTGCGGTGCAAGTGATCGACGAAGAACATCAGGTCGTCGGGCGCGCCGTAGCGTGCGGTCGGGGCGAAGTAGCTGGTGGTCTGGTAGCCCCACGAGCCATAGAACGGGTGCTCGGTGATCGGCATCAACTCCACGTGCATGAAGCCCATGTCGAGTGCGTGGTCCGCCACCAGCGGCGCCAATTCCCGGTAGCTCAGGAAAGCGCCGTCGTGGCGCCGGAACGAACCCAGGTGCAGCTCATAGATGGAGACCGGCTCGTGCTGCGGATCGCGCGCGGCGCGCCCGGCCATCCACGCTGCATCGCCCCAGGCATGGGCCGGCACGTGGATGCGTGACGCCGTTGCCGGTGGCCGCTCGGCGCTGGTGGCGAACGGGTCGGCCTTCAGCGTGGTGCGGCCATCGAAACCGGTGATGCTGAACTTGTAGAGCTCGCCGACCTGCGCGGCAGGCACCCGCCCGTGCCACGTGCCGTCCTGCGTGCTGGACCGCCGGAGCGGGTCGGCGGTCGGGTCCCATTGGTTCCAGTCGCCCACGACCGAGACGGCCTGGGCGTTCGGTGCCCAGACTGCGAAGCGGAAGCCGGCCAGATCGGGGTGGGCACCGAGCCAGTTGAACAGGCGCGAGTGCGTGCCTTCGGCGAAGAGCCACGCGTCGGCGGCAGTCGCGGGTGACAAGTCATCAAGAGGTGCCAGGGCGTGCAGAACGGCGGTGTCGGGCTTCATCGGGCGGTGTCCTCGAGTGCGGGCGCAGCGCGAAAGCGTGCACGCGCCGATGGTGAAACCGAGCACTGCGCAGCGGCGTAGGACAAGTGCACATGGGCCGGTCAGCGATTGCAGCGAGCCATTCCGCAACCGGCAGGCACGCTGCAATCAGCCCGCTCCGACACCGCGATGGTGCCGCGTCCTACGAAGGGCATGCCCGCTCGGCACGACGATTTCGGCCACCCCATTCACGCGAGCAGCGCCCCATGAAGAACCCCACGACGGCCGGCCCGATCACCGCCGGGCTGCACCAGCCCCGAGGCGCCACATGCGGCGATGGCGGCGTCAATTTCGCGCTGTTTTCGGCGCATGCCACCAAGGTCGAGGTCTGCATCTACGACGACTCCGGCCAGCACGAGACGGCGCGCTTCGCACTTCCGGAATACACCGACGAGGTCTGGCACGGCTTCGTGCCCGGCCTGGGCCCCGGCACCCGCTACGGCTACCGTGTGCACGGCCCCTACGAGCCGTTGCGTGGCCACCGCTTCAACCCCAACAAGCTGCTGCTGGACCCGTATGCCAAGGCGCATGTCGGCACGCTGACCTGGGCGCCCGAGATTTTCGGCTACACCGTCGGCCACCCCGACGCCGACCTGAGCTTCGATGAACGCGACAGCGCCCCGTTCGTGCCCAAGTGCGTGGTGGTCGACTCGCGCTATGCGTGGTCGCAGCCCGCCGGTTCGCTGGTGCCGTGGGAACGCACTGTGGTGTACGAGGCGCACGTGCGCGGCTTCACGATGCGCCACCCTGCCGTGCCAGAGGCACTGCGCGGCACCTTCGCCGGCATGGCCGACGACGCGGTCGTTGAGTACATCCGTGGCCTCGGCGTCACCTCGGTGGAACTGCTGCCGGTGCACACGTTCCTGAACCAGCCCTTCCTCACCGACAAGGGCCTCACCAACTACTGGGGCTACGACAGCATCGGCTTCTTCGCTGCCGACCCGCGCTACTTCGCGAAGCCCGAGATCGACGAGTTCAAGGCCATGGTCGACCGCTACCACCGCGCAGGGTTGGAGGTGATTCTCGACGTCGTCTACAACCACACACCCGAAGGCAGCGAGCTCGGGCCAACGCTGTCGTTCAGGGGCATCGACAACGCCAGCTACTACCGCCTGATGCCCGAGGAGGGTGACAAGAGCGGGCCGCGCTACTACATCAACGACACCGGCACCGGCAACACCGTCAACCTGAGCCACCCGCGCGTTCTGCAGATGGTGACCGACAGCCTGCGCTACTGGGCCACCGAGATGCATGTCGATGGGTTCCGCTTCGACCTGGCCACGATCCTGGCGCGCGAGCCCAGCGGCTTCGACGCCGGCTCCGGCTTCCTGCATGCCTGCCGGCAAGACCCGGTGCTGGCGAGCGTCAAGCTCATTGCCGAACCGTGGGACTGCGGCCCGGGCGGCTACCAGGTGGGGCGCTTCCCGCCCGGCTGGGCCGAGTGGAACGATAGCTTCCGCGACACGGTGCGCGCGTACTGGAAGGGCGAAGAAGGCACCGCCGCGGCGTTGGCGCAATGCCTGGCGGGCAGCGCGGGCACGTTCAACCACCGTGGGCGCAGGCCCTGGGCGAGCGTCAACTTCATCACCGCGCACGACGGCTTCACGCTTGCCGATTGCGTCAGCTACAACGACAAGCACAACGACGCCAACGGCGAGGAAAACCGCGACGGCAACAGCAACAACCTGAGCTGGAACTGCGGCGCCGAAGGCCCGACCGACGATGCAGCCGTGCTGGCCCTGCGCGCACGCCAGCAGCGCAACCTGCTGGCCACACTGCTGCTGTCGCAAGGCACGCCGATGCTGCTGGCCGGCGACGAACACGGGCGCAGCCAGCACGGCAACAACAACGCGTATTGCCAGGACAACGAGATCTCCTGGCTCGACTGGGCTGGCGTTTCCGAGACCGGGCAGCGCCAGGCCGCCTTCGTGCGCGGCCTGCTTGCATTGCGCAGCGACCTGCCACTGCTGCGGCTGAACCGCTACCTCTGTGCGCCCGCCGACGCTCAGGCGGGCGACCCTGCCGTGACGTGGCTGGCGCCCGACGGCTCCGAGATGCGGGCCGAGCACTGGGCCGATCCGAACACGCGTTGCTTCGGCATGTTGATCGCTGCGCCCGCCGACGCGCAAAAGACCGACGGTGTTGGGGCTGGGGCTGGGTCTGGCGCTGGCGCTGCGACGCAGGTGCTGCTGTGGGTCAATGCGTGGGCCGACGAGGTGGTGGTCGCCATGCCCGCAGGGCAATCCGGCCCCCACGCGGCCACCCCGTGGCAATGCCGGCTCGACACCGCCGCCGACGACCCCTTCGCCGCCACCGCCACGCCGCCCACCGGGCCGCGCGCCGCGCACTCCCTGGCGTTGTGGGTGCGCTCGGGCGCGCCGCACTGAGCAACGAACCCCCGCAACTCATGCCCATCTTGCAACTCAATACCGCATTCGCCGGCGCCGAATGGAAGCGCGCCTTCAGCGAGGACCTGATTCGACGCCTGCCCGACATCAACCCCGATGCGGCGGATGAAGTGGCCGATGCGCAGTACCTTCTGTACCCGCATCGCAGCCCAACGTGTGCCGCAGCCGAGTACGCGCAAGCAGAGCAGGCGCCCGCCGGGCTGCACGCGGTGCGAAACGATTACGATTCGACAGCCCGATGACGTTCTCCGGATCAAGGAACCGCCCGAGATGGCCGAACCGATGCCCACGCCGCCCGCCGACGCCCTGAACCCACCACCTCACGGAGACGCGGGGTCCGATTCGGCCGGCACACGGGCTGCACACGCATTGAATGCGCTGCTGCTCGAATCGAGCCGCGACTGCATCGTCGGGCTCGACCTCGAAGGCCGCATGACATTCGTGAGCCCCGGCGGGCTGGCGGCTGTGGAGATCGACGACGTGAAGGGGCTCATCGGGCGCTCGTGGCTCAAGGTGTGGCAAGGCGCGGACCGCGCCAACGCGACTGCCGCAGTGGCCGTCGCCCGCCAGGGCAGCACCGGCCGGTTCCAGGCCTTTCTTCCCACCGCCAAGGGCATTCCGCGCTGGTGGGACGTGGCCATCAGCCCCTTGGCAGGCGCTGACGGGAAGCCCGAAAGCCTGGTCAGCGTCGGGCGTGACATCACCGAGATGAAGCTCGCGCAGCTGCGTCTGGAGGCCAGCGAGGCGCAGTTCCGCACCTTTGCGCAGGCGATGCCACACCATGTGTGGACCTCGCCGCCGGACGGCCAGCTCGACTGGTTCAACGACCGCGTCTACGCCTACAGCGGAGCCGCCGAAAGCGAACTGAACGGCGGTGGTTGGGCCCGGCTGGTTCACCCGGACGACGTGGCGTTGGCCGGCCAACGCTGGGCTGCCGCCATTGCCGAAGGCACACCCTACGAAACCGAATTCCGGCTGCGCCGCGCCGATGGTGAGTACCGCTGGCACCTGGCGCGTGCGGTGCCCATTCGCACGGCCGATGGCTGCGTCACGCGGTGGATTGGCACGAACACCGACATTGCCGAGCAGAAGAAAACCGAAGAGGCCCTGGCCCACCTGAACGCCTTCCTGGAGCGTGACGCCGCAGGCGCAACTTGCGCTGCCTGCGGCAGGGGCGGCGTGTTGGCGGCACAGAGCTCAGCCATGACTGCCAGCGGTGCCATCAGCGCGATCGGCAGCGATCTTTCAGGCGCTTGACGGCAACTCGGCCTGAACGCGCGTTCCCTGGCCCGGCGTGCTGGTCACAGTCATCTGCCCGCCATGTGATTCGACCCGGTAGCGCATGCCTGCCAGGCCGTGGCGGCCGACGCCCTTGACTGCGGGGTCGAAGCCGACGCCGTCGTCCTGCACCGCCACCATGACTGGCGCCTGCGGCTCGCTGCCGCGCCGACGCAGGGTGACCGTGACCTGGCTGGCCTCGGCGTATTTGCGCACGTTGGTGAGCGACTCCTGAACCAGCCGAAAGATCGTCAGCTCCACGTCGTGCCCGAGCTTGAGTGGCTCGATGTCGGTTGCCACTGGCACGCCCAGCCCTGCGGCAGCGTCGTTGCACAGCAGGGTCAGGCTGTCGCTCAGGCCGAGCTGGTCCAGCGCGCTCGGGCGCAGGTCTTCGATGATGCGGCGCTTCAGCGCAATGCCCTCGTCCACGCGGCGCTCGACCGACGCTACGCGCTCGAGCGCAGGCGAGGGCAGGTCGGCGACGCGGCGCAGCCGCATCAGGTCGAGCTTGACCGCGGTGAGCAGGGCGCCCAGCTCGTCGTGCAGTTCGCGCGCGACGTGGGCGCGCTCGTCTTCGCGTGCGGTTTCCAGGTGACCCGCGAGCTGGCGCAGCTCATCGGTACGGGTCTGAACCTCGGCTTCCAGCCCCAGCTTGCGGCGCTCGCGGTCGTCGTCGTTGGCGCGCAGCTGGTGCACGAACACGTAGGCAGCGCCCGCACCCGCGAGCGTCAGCACCATGACCACCCAGCGGTTCAGGCCCAACGCGTCATACAGCGATACCCGGGCCTGTTGCTGCACGGCGGCACCGCGTGTCAGTGCTTCGGCGAAGGCGCGGCGCAGGCGCTCCATGCTGTTGCGGCCCACTTCGGTTTCGACAGCCGCGCGGGCCTCGTCGCGCTTGCCCTGGCGAAACAGTGCAATGGTGGTGAGCAGTTCGCTGAGGCGGCCGTCGATGAGGCGGCTCAGCCCGCGGTCGCCCAGTTGGGCTTCGCTGCTCTCGCCGGCGACGAAGCGCAAGGTGGGCGCCATCACGCCCGGCAGTTCGGTCAGTGCCGCCTGGTAGTTCGTCAGGTAGCTCTCCTGCCCCGTCAGGATGTACGCGCGCTGCGCCGACTCGGCGTCGGTGATGAGCTGCAAGCCCCGTGCGGCCGAAATGCGCGCGTCGGTCAACGCAATGCCTTGGCCGAGCGTCGTGATCGAGTGCCGGTAGGTGGCTTCGTTGACGATCAGGATGACGATGGCCGCCGACAACAACAGCGGATAGGCAAAGCGCCTTCGCAGCACGCGTTCGACGTGTTCCTCGAGCATGGCAAAACCTTCATTGACGACACCCCGGTTGCGCAACGGGGCTTGAGCATCACCGCATTTGTCCTACGTGCGAAATTGCCAGGTACCGACAGGCTCCACCGCCATTGCACCATCACCCGCCAAGCCGTCGGCCGATAACGTAGCAGCACGACTTTACAGGCTTGCGCCGGAAGAGGATGAAGCGAAAGGAGGACCGCATGGACATCATTCGCACCTTGACGTCGATCAATTGCAATCCACGTCGGCCGAGAAACGGCTGGGGTTCAACAACGTGCTGAAGATGCAGTTGTCGGGTGGCTCCACCTTGCTGCTCAAACCACGCCGCAGCGGCGTGGCGGTGATGTGGCGCTCGGAGTTTTGAGACGCGCGCTGAACAAATTCGAAAGTACCTCCGCGCAGTTTCTCTCAGTCCATCACTGCGCCTTCAAGCAGGCGCAGGAAGGCTTGAACTGCCGCGCCGCCACCTGCGTTCACGACCAAGTCCAGGTCGAGGTGGCCACAGTAGCCGCTGGTCCAGCGCGGCACCAGCTTGGGAATGTCGGTGCCCCGGTGCAGAAGGCGCAACCCGGTGCTGCGTGCATCGTTCTCGATGAACGTGCAGGCCGTATCGAGCAACTCCTGCCGCCCGACGATGAGCTGGGCGAACCGCTCCCCATCGAAAACAAGCGCACCCCGGAGACCCAGGCTGGTGTGGCGCTGCCGAGCCTCCTGAATGATGCGCTGCACCTCGACGAAGTCGGTGCCAGGCGTCAGCTGGCTAACATAGAGACAGACGAACTCAGGATCGGGCAGGGTATGAACCATTCAGGCGAACCGGGCAGTCGTGCAGGGTGGAAGACGCCGCAGAATGTAGTGGGCGAGCGCCCACCCGCGTGTGTCGCATGACACAGGCCGTCGCCCTGGGTTGCCCACATCTCGGCGAGGCAAACCGCCCATGAACAGCACCAGTTGCAAGAGCTGCCCACTGCGCGCGTTGCCGCTCTTCACGAGCCACACCGAGTCTGAACTCGGGTTCATTCAGGCGATCAAGCGCGACGAGATCGCCGTGCCTCCCGAGCAAGACATCATCCGGGAAGGCCAGGCCGACGCGCCGCTGTACACCTTGCTCAGCGGCTGGGCCTTTCGCTACAAGACGCTCAGCGACGGCCGCCGGCAGATCCTCAATTTCCTGCTGCCTGGCGACTTCATCGGCGTGCAGCAGAAGATGGGTGACTCGGCCGCTCACGGGGTGCAGGCCTTGACCGACACCGTGCTGTGCGTCTTCAAGCGCGACGCGCTGTGGCAACTGCACCGCTCCGAGCCCAGGCTGGGCTTCGACATCACCTGGCTCACTGCGCACGAAGAGTCGCTGGTCGACGACACCTTGCTGTCGGTCGGCCGGCGCAGCGCCGAAGAACGCATCGCGACGCTGCTGATCCTGCTGTTCAAGCGCGCCGCCGCCATGTTGCCCGAAGGCGGTGCGCAGGGCGTGGCGTTCCCGCTGACGCAGCAGCACATTGCCGACGGCCTGGGCCTGTCGCGGGTGCACGCCAACAAGACGCTGCGCAAGCTCGAAGCGCGCGGCCTGCACCGCATCGAAGGCGGGCGGCTCTACCTGCTCGACATCAAGGCGCTGGCCCGGCTGGCCGACCTGTACGGCGATGGCAAGCCGGCGCCTCGGCCGTTGATCTGAAGCGGCGGCTTCACGGCGCCTGAGCGTCGCCTGGCGCGCGTGGCACCAACACGTCGCGCTGCCCGATCTCCACCGCAAGCGCCGCACCGAGCAGGAAGATTTGGCTCGACCAGTAGACCCACACCAGCAGTGCTGCGAACGAGCTGGCCGCGCCCAGGGCCGACTGGCTGGCGGTGGTGGCGACATACAGGCTGATGCCGTATCGCCCCACCATGAAGAGCGCGCCCGCCACAGCCGCGCCGGCGAGCGCGTGGCGCATGGGCAGTTTCGTGGTGGGCAGGCCGCGGTACATCAGCGCGAACAGCAAGCTGATCACCAGCCACGACCAGGCTGACTCGGCCACGAGCATCAGCGGCGCCAGGACCGGCCACTGTGTCGTGAGCCAGCGCAGGGCCACGAGCGAGAGCGCCTGCGTCAGCATCGCCACCGACAACAGGAAGCCGCAACCCAGCACCACGCCAATGGCCAGCAGCCGCACACGCACGAGCTGCCACCAGCTGAATGCGCCGTCCTGTTCGCCGAGCATGGCCTGCAAGGCCCCGCGCAGTTCGATGAACACGCCGGTGGCGCCCACGAGCGTGGTGCCGAGCGCAATCCACGAGCCCACGACGGCCTGGTCCGGGTTGCCGACGGCCTTGCCGCGCAGCGCCAGCAACTCGGCCAGCGTGCCGGTCTCGCGCGGGCCGATCAGGCGGTTCAGCGCGTCGAGCAGTGCCGCTTGGGCGGCGTCGTTGCCCATCAACCAGACCATGACGCCGGCGATCATGACGAGCAGCGGCGCGATCGAGAACGCAGCGTAGAAGGCCACGGCGGCGCCCTTCTGCATGCCGCCGGCGTCGAGGTAGCGCATCAGGCCGGCCCAAAGCCAGCGCGGCGCGCGCCGGGCGGCTTCGAACATCAGGCTGACATCAACCCACCGAAGCGCCGGCCCACGCTGGTGTGCTCGGCCACCACCTTGGTCAGCACCACCAGCGCCGGCCCGAGCAACAGCCCCCAGACGCCCCACAACACACCCCAGAACACCACGCCGATGAACACTGCTGCGGGGTTCATGCGCGCGGCGTGCCCTTGAAGAATGGCAGTCACCACGGTGCCCACGACCGTTGACAGCATCACGATGAACCCGGCCATCCCGAGGGCCGTGACCACGCTGCCGTGGGCCAGGTAGGTTTCGGCCGTGCCCAATGCTGTCAGCAGCGCCATGCCCAGGTAAGGCACCACGTGCAGCACACCGGCGGCCACGCCCCAACCGGCGGCGTCGGGCAGACCAGCCGCCGAGAATGCGCCCCAGATCAACAGGCCCATGATCGTGTTGGTCACGAGAAGCACCCCGCCGTAGAGGTGGATCTGCCGTGCACCTTCGTGCAGTGCACTTGCGGCACGCTCGCGGCGTGGCGGGTCGTTGCCCCACAGGTCGAGGAAACGCACCGCGAGCGGTGCGCTGCCGGCGAGTGCGAAGAAGGCGACGAAGATCACAAGTGTCAGATCGCCCAGGAAGTGGAGCAGAGCACCCGAACTGCTGACGGCGGTTTCTCGCAGCGCCACGGTGGCGCTCTGAGCCGTGTCGACCGGAGCGGGCGTGGGCGCCGCGCTGGCGGCTGCAGCTGCGGCGGCCGCAGCGCGCCGCCCGGGCGGCGGTGCGGCACGACGCATGCCGCTGATTCGCTCGGCGGCGCGGTCGAGTTCGCCGAAGGCCTGGCGGGCGCGGGTCAGGACCGAATCAGCACCAGGCTCGGTTTGTGAGAGCTGTTGCGCGACGAGGCTGATCATGTCCGGCGCACGGTCGGCGACGCGCGCCAACTGCGTACCGAAGCCCGCTGCGCCGAGCCCCAAAAGCGCAACCACCAGCAGCATGGTCAGCACCGCCGCAGCCGCCCGGCTGCGCACCACGTGCGTGAGGAACCCGGTCAGCGGCGCCACCAGCACTGCGAGGATCAGGCCGGCCGTCACCGGTATCAGGAAGCTCCGGCCCCACCACATGGCCACGACCACGGCCAGGCCGGCCAGCAGGCGCAATGCCGCGCCCGAGGTCGGCATCTGCGGCGCGGTCAGCGAAGTCGGCGTGGCGTCGTGTTCTTGGGTTGTGGCGGCATTCATGATGCGTTGGTGTGGGACCCTGAGGCAGGTCATCGTCAAAACGCCCCGCTGTCCTGTTCAGACAGCGGGGCGCTCGAACTGGCAAGGCCGCAAGCGTTGTTCGCAAGCGACCTGCCGGTTCAATCAGTCGCGGTGTGGGTGCGCCTTGAGCCAGGAATCGTCGGCTGCGTTTTCCCATTTGGTGATCTGCTTGTCGGCCTCGTCCTTGGCCACGCCGTAGCGTTCCTGGATCTTGCCGGCGAGCTGGTCGCGCTTGCCAGCGATGACGTCGATGTCATCGTCGGTCAGCTTGCCCCATTGTTCCTTGGCCTTGCCCGTCAACTGCTTCCAGTTGCCTTCGATTCGGTCCCAGTTCATGGTTGTCTCCTTGCAGGAAGTTGGCCCACCCGCTCAAGGGCGGATGGCGATCTCGTTCTTGACGTTCTTCACGCCCTTGACCTTCATGGCGATCTGCTCGGCAGTCGTCTTCTCGGTCGAATTCTTTGCGAAGCCCGACAGCATCACGGTGCCGTTGAGCGTTTCCACCTTGATGCTGCTGGCGTCAACGTCTGCGTTGTCGACAAAGCGCGCCTTGAGCGACGTGGTGATGGCGGCGTCGTCGACATACGCGCCAACGGATTCCTGGCCGCGCGTCACGGCACAACCCGACGCTGTGGCAATGACGATCATGGTGAGGGTGGCGGCGATGTAGTTGCGGTTCGACATGGTGGTTCTCCTTGGGGTTTGAAAGTTGTCTTCTGCGGGTGAATGGGTGCGTGCCTGGCGGCGACTCAGGCCGTCATCCAGTCGCTCAGTTCTTCGGCGTGTTCCTGCTCCTGGCTCAGGATGTGTTCAAGCATCCGGCGCGTGGTGGAGTCCTTGTCGCCGATCAAGGCGATCATCTGGCTGTAGGCTTCGATGGCCACGCGTTCGGCGATCAGGTTGGCGCGGATCATCGCCTTCAGTTCACTCGAATCGTTGTAGTCGGCGTGGCTGCGGGTCAGCAGCGTATCGGGCGAAAAATCAGGCTCGCCACCCAGTTGCACGATGCGCTCGGCCAGCAAGTCGGCGTGGGCCGTTTCTTCCTGCGCGTGGACCATGAACTCTTCGGCGATCTTCGGCGATGCCAGGCCCTTGGCCGTGAAGTGGTGGCGCTTGTAGCGCAGCACGCAGACCAGCTCGGTCGCGAGCGCACCGTTGAGCAACGCGATGATGTCTTCCCGCCACGGGCCGTAGCTCGGCGTGACCGCGCCTTGGTCGAGCGAGCCCTTCGCTGCGGTCAGCGCTGCTTCGTCGAGCTTCAGCTTGGAACTGTCTGCGCGGGGCAGCGGGGTCACCTTGTTCGATTCCATCTTGTCGGCCATGAGAGCTCCTGTGGGCACCGCCCAGACGGGTGTTTCGGTGCACGGGTTGTCGATGGCACGACTTTAGGAAGCGGCCTCCTGGCACACCATCGGAGCGCCGCGCCTGCGCCTGTAGGACGGCGCCGCAAACCGGCGTGCGGCCGCGCGTTGCTCAGGGCTTTGCGGCAGCCGTGCCGGCGGTGGATTCGGCAGCCGGACCGGCTTCTGCACTCTGGTTGTCGGCCCGCGTGCGGGTGAACAGCGTCGCGAGCAGCGTCAACCACGACTCGATCGGCAAGCTCGCGACGACCCTGGACGCAACCTGGGGTGCCAACCCGGCGAACAGGGCCGAGCGCAGAGCCCAGCGCCAGGGCCTCGCCCAAGCCAGCACGGCACCCGCGAGCATGGCGACACCGACCAGGGCCACCGGATGGCGGCGGGCGATCGGGCGCAACGTGGTGCGCCCCACCTCACCGGCCACGATGCTGACGGCGTGCAACGGGTGCTGCTGCCACCAGACCTTCACGACATCGATCACCGTGGCCATACCGGGGACTTCGCGCAGGCGCTGCTCCCATGACTTGCCGCTGCCGCCGGCCGTGGTGTCGGCGGCAGGGCGCGGCGGCGGTGCGAGTACTTTCCGCAGCCGCTCGCGTGAGCGCGCCAGGCGCTGCAAGGGTGTCGGCGTGGCCTCGATGGGGGTCTCGATCTGCGGCTCGGCTGAAGCGGGCTGCCCGATGCCCTGAGCGGTGTCTTGCGGCGCGTGAGTGGTGGCCATCACGCCGCACCCACGTCGCGCAGCATCTGCATGTCCGCGGCGATTTGCTGCTTCAGGTTGTCGAACGGCGGCGCGGCCGACGGCCGGGCTGCGGCCCAGCACATCAGGGCCAGCAGCACGGGCACAGCCGGCGTGGCGGCCAGCGCCCACAGCGAGTGGATGGCCGCCAGTGGCGTCACGGCCCACAACATCAACGCGATGCCGCCAAGCAACAGGCCGACAAAGCCCAGCAACACGGTCACCGCCAGCAACACGGCGCGGCGTTTGAGCGCTGCGGAGGTCTTGGCGACATCGTCTCCGAGCAGCGCCGCATACGCCAACGCGTGCTCACCGACGAGTTCGGGGTGGGTCGCGAGGAGACGGAAAAGGGGGTGGATCATGGCGCTGCCGATGGAGGTGAGTTGGACGCCGATGTTCGCCCAGTCGGCACGGGTTGCCAATCGGCGCGGTGGGTCTTGGTCTTTGTCTTGAGACGAGACCGCGCATCGACCTCAGTTGTCGAAGTGCATGCCCTGAAAGCCCTCGAATTCGGACAGTTCCGTTTCGACCTCGCGCACCGCGCGCCAGGTGACCCAGGCGGCTGCAACGGCAGGCAGCAGCAACAGGGCGATGATCAAGGTCTGAGCGTTGGACATGGCTGCTCCGGGGCGAAAGAGTGGCGGTGCTCGAAGTTTGTAGCGGCAGCCGAAAACGCATCGCAAGACGGCGGCGCGATGCGGCGTAGTTCGCTTCCTACGCAGCGTGATTCACGGCGCCTTGGCCGGCCTGGTAGGACAACTCCTACAGCGGTGCCCGTTCGATGCTGCTACCGTGCACGCTGGGGGCGAGCGATCCTTGGCCGGCATGGCGCGTACTCAGCACTTCCCCCGAAGCGACACGCTCGATCAGTTGATGGCCAACCTCAGAACCTACATCGTCGAAGACAGTGCCGTGATCCGCGAGAACCTGGTGGCTACGCTCGAAGAGCTGGTTCCGGTGACCGTGGTCGGCTTCGCTGAAGATGAAGCCACGGCTGTCGACTGGCTGCGCCAACCCGGCAACGATTGCCAGCTGGGCATCGTTGACATCTTCCTCAAGAAGGGCTCGGGCCTCGGCGTACTGCAGGCCTTGCGCGGCAGCGACAAGAAGTTGAAGCTCGTGGTGCTGAGCAACTACGCCACACCTGACATGCGACGCAAATGCATCGAGCTCGGGGCCGACAAGGTCTTCGACAAGTCGAACGAGATCGACGCGTTGATCCGCTACTGCGAGCGACTGGCGGCGGGCAAACCCGATGCCTCCGATTCCGCCCCGGGCACGCTGAGTTGACGCGGCACGCCCCGGCCGCGTCAGGCATGCCCTACTGGATCAGCCCGTTCTTGAGCGCGTAGTAGGTCAGGTCGCTGTTCGAATTCAGGTTCATCTTCTCCATCACCCGGGTCCGGTACGTGCTCACCGTCTTCACGCTCAATGACATGCCATCGGCCATGTGGCCGATGGTCTCGCCCTTGGCCAGACGCAGGAACACCTGGAACTCGCGCTCTGAAAGCTGCTCATGAGGCGCCTTCTCGGCGGTCACGTCCAGCCCCGAAGCCAGCAGCTCGGCCACGGCGGTCGAGATGTACTTGCGCCCGCGGTGCACCGTGTGAATGGCCTTGACGATTTCTTCCGGGTCGCATTCCTTGTTGAGGTAGCCGCTGGCACCTTGTTTGAGCAACGTGGTCGCGTAGTGCGCCTCGGGGAAGCCCGACAAGATCAGCACCGGCAGCTCGGGCGCGCGCGCCTTGATGGCGGCGAGCGCGTCGACGCCGCTGTGGTCGGGCATCGACAGGTCCATCAGCAGCACGTCGAGATCGCCCTTGCGGACCAGCTCGAGGGCTTCGCGCCCGTTCGCGGCCTCGCCGGTGACACGCAGGCCCACCTGCTCGGAGAAGTACTGACGCAGCCCTGCCCGCACGATGGCGTGGTCATCGACGATCACGATTCGGATCATGTTCAAGGCTCCCGTGCTGGCTGTCAAAACGACGAGTCTAGTGGCTCTGGTGGCGACAGGCGCGCAAGGTGGTTCCCATGATCGACGTGGACCGGCTTCGCCGCAGCCCCTTCGCGTTTCCGCTCGCCGCGCTCGTGGCGTTGGTCATGCTGCTCATCAGCGAGACCTCGTACCGAAGCTCGCGCAACTCGATGGACGAGGTGTCGGAGTTGAGCATCGCGCGGTTGCGGGTGCAGCGCGTGCTGCGTTTGATGGTCGATGCCGAGACTGCGCAGCGCGGTTACCTGCTCACCGGCCGCAAGGACTACCTGGAGCCCTACCGCAACTCGATCGAGGCGCTGCCCGAAACGATGGCCAAGCTGAAAGCCCAATACGCTGACAGGCCGGCCCATGCGAAAGCACTGGCGCGGCTCGAAGAACTGATTGCCGTGAAACTCTCGGAACTGGTGACCACGCTCGACATGTACGACTCGGGGCGCAACGAGGCATGGCGCGAAATGCTGCTGTCGGACATCGGCAAGGAGCAGATGGAGTCGATCCGCGCGGCCGCCGAATTGATGCTCGTCGACGAGGCGCAGGCCGGTGAGATCGCGCGCAAGGAGGTGTACGACGCGCTCAGCGTGAGCCGCATCGGCATTGGCTTGATGACCGTTCTGAGCCTGTTGGCGCTCTACCTCTACCTGCGCCAGCTGCACGCCGTGGACCAGTTGCGCCGCGAGCAGCGCAACGAGTTGCAGACCGAGCGCGACCAGCTTGATCGGGAGGTCAAGCACCGCACCGCCGAGCTGACCGAGCTGTCACGCCACCTTGTCACCGCGCGGGAGGACGAACGCAGCCGTCTGGCGCGCGAGCTGCATGACGAGCTGGGTGCACTGCTCACCACGGCCAAGCTCGACACGGCACGCATCAAGACGCGCATCGGCGTGTTGTCACCCGAGGCCTCGGAGCGCCTGGTCCACCTGAACGAAACGCTCAACAGCGGCATTGCGCTGAAGCGCCGCATCATCGAAGACCTGCGCCCGTCGTCGCTGAGCAACCTCGGCCTCGTCGCCGCACTCGAGATCCAGCTGCGCGAATTCGCCAAGGCGTCGGAGCTGAAGGTCGAGAGCGTGCTGGAGCCCGTCGCGTTGCGCCCCGAGGCCGAGCTGACCGTGTACCGGCTGATCCAGGAGGCGTTCACCAACATCTCGAAGTACGCGCAGGCGGACAAGGTGGTGGTTTCGCTGCAGGTGCGCGACGGCATGGCCGAGGTGTCGGTTGCCGACGACGGCATCGGCTTCGAACCCGCCACTCAGAACGTGTCGGCGCACGGGCTGGTGGGCATGCGCTACCGGGTCGAGGCGGCTGGCGGGGAGCTGTCGGTGAGTTCGGCGCCGGGGCAGGGCACGCGCGTGAGCGCCACCTTGCCCCTGGTCGAAGCCACGTAGGTCGCCAAAGTCCGCGCGGGCCGCGCAGGCCGCGCCATCGCGCCCGTGAGCGTCGTCCTACAGCGGCTCGAAACACTGGCCCACAGCACGAACCGCCGCACTCTCATGGCTGCGGCAACGGCCCTTCCTTAAGCTCTATTCATCGCAGCGCCGGCAACGGTGCCGCGAACTTGGATCACTTCAGGAGACCTCCATGCTGCACTACGCCGTTGTCTTTTTTGTCATTGCGCTGATCGCTGCCGTGTTCGGTTTTGGTGGCATTGCCGCCAGCGCCGCCGGCATCGCAAAGATTCTGTTCTTCGTGTTCGTCGTTCTGGCGATCGCGAGTTTCCTGTTCGGCTTGATCAAGCGCAACTGACGCATTGATCGCTGCGCGCCGAATTTCGAACCCTTCCGAGCTCTTCACTTTTCAACGAGGACTGCCATGACCATCACCACCGCAACTTCATCCCGCGACATCAGCCAAGCCGCCAACCAACTTGGTGATCAGGCTGCACAAGGCGCAGAGAGCGCGATCCGCTCGACCCAACGTGTGGCCAACGATGCGCTCGACAACTTGTCGAGCAGCGTCGAGGGCGTTCGTGCAAAGGCCATGCCGACAATCAGCCGCGTTGCCGGGGAGGCCGAGCAACTCGCGCGCCGTGGCATCGACGCCGTGCGCGACAGCTCGGCTCAGTTGCGCGACCAGGCTGTTCGCGTTCAGGACAAGACCGTCGGCTACATCAAGGACGAGCCGGTCAAGGCGATGCTGATCGCGGCCGCGGCAGGTGCAGCGTTGATGGCGTTGGTGGCCTTGCTGGGCCGATCCAGCAACACGCCGCGCTGATTCAACGCAGTCCCGTGCGCGTGCCGCCCAACGCCGCCCTCGGGCGGCGCGAGGCACCAGCCGGCCGGCGGGTACGCCCACGCTTGCCGCGCCCGCTGAGGCTCGCCGACCGCCACGCTGGCCGTCGCGGCCCGCGCTGGCGGCAGCGCTTCCCTTTTCCGGAGAGTCCCCCATGAACACCGCCGTCCTCTCCACCAAGACCCGCGAGTTGTCACAGTCGGTCCGGCAAGAGCTGGTGCTGTTGCACGACCACATGGTGCGGTGTGCGAGTTCACGCGGCCCGTTGTACCGGCTGCAGCGTGTCGCTGAATCGGTCGATGCATTCCTGGCTCCTCGCTTCGTCACTACGCTCGGCCTGACGCTGTTGGTGCTCGCAGGCACGTCGCTGGTGGTTTGATGCCGTCGGTCCGGCTGGGGCGGCTCGTCCCCGGCGCCGCACCGCAGGCCCTTGCCCTGCTCGAAGCGCGGCGGGGGTCGGTCGAAGCGCCTGTGCGGGCGGAACTCTTCGGTGCACAACGTTTCGCACAGCACGGCCGCAGCCTCGGAGAAAGCCACTCGGCGGTGGGCGACCACGCCCGCGCCACGGAGTTCTTTCCGCGCCTGCGCGACAACATTGCCGTGTTGCGCGAAGCCCACCGCTACATCGGCCAGCAGGAGCGCACCGGCCAGCACGTCAGCCCCGCCGGCGAGTGGCTTCTCGACAACTTTCACATCGTCGCGGCGCAGCTGAAGGAGATTCACGACGGCCTGCCGCGCCGGTATTTCGACGATCTTCCAGTGCTCACCGGTGTTCACCTCGCCGGGCTGCCGCGGGTGTACAGCGTGGCCTGGGCCTTCGTGGCCCACACCGACAGTGCGTTCGACGAAGAGCTGCTCGTCGCCTTTCTCGACGCTTACCAGCAAACCCGCGAACTCACGCTCGGCGAGATGTGGGCGTTGCCGACCACGCTGCGCGTCGTGCTCATCGAAAACCTGCGCCGCCTGGCCGAGCGCGTTGCGGCATCGAAGGCCGCGCGCGAGTTGGGCAACCAGTGGTGCGACAACCTGGCCGACTCGCCAGTGGCCGACCCGCAGCCGCTGTTCGATGCGCTCGAACGGCGCGGCGCCGGACGGGCCTTCGCCTTGCAGGTGGCGCAACGCCTGAACCACCCCACGGCAGATGCGATGGCGCCGAGCGGCGGGCGTGTGCGCCGCTGGCTGGCGCAAGCCGTCCCCGACCTCGCCGGCACGCAGGCGCAACAACAGGCCGAGCAGGCGGCGAACAACCTGAGTGTCAGCAACGCGATTACCTCGCTGCGCCTGCTCGGTGACACCGACTGGCGTGCGCTCGTGGAGCGCACCAGCGCGCTGATGCGCGCGATGCAGGGTTCGGCGGCTTTCTGTGCAGAGCGTGACGACACGCAGGACACCACGCTGCACGCCATCGAGCGCTTGGCGCGGCGCTGCCAGGCGAGCGAACTGTCGGTCGCACGGGCGCTGCTCGCGCAGATGAACTCTGCACCGGCGGGCGGCGACCTCAGTGCCGCAGCGCGGTCGCCGCGGTACTGGCTGAGCGGGCCCGGGCGCCTGCAGCTCGCCCAAGCGCTCGGGCCGCGCGCGCTGCCCGGGTGGGACTGGCACGCGCTGCGCCACAGCTTCACCCTGCCTGCCTACCTGGCCACCTTGCTGCTCGGAAGCGTGGGGCTGACGCTGTGGTTCGCCTTCCACTTCACCGTTCACAACGGAGGCAGCCATTGGCCCTTGCCATGGGGCGTGAACGTGGCGCTGACCGCCTTGCTGGCGCTCGGGCCGGCGTCGGAGGCGGTGATCGCCTTCGTCAACCGGCTCATCAGCGAGTCCACGCGCCCGCGGCGCCTGCCGCGCCTCGCGCTGCGCGACGGCATACCACCCGATCACCGGGTACTGGTCGTCGTGCCGGCGTTGATGGGCACGGTGCAAGGCATCGAGTCGCTCGCGCTGCAACTCGAACGCCATCACCTGGCGAACCTTGAAGCGAACACGCAGCTCGCGCTGCTCACCGACCTGCCCGATGCCGACGCCCCGTACACCGATGCCGACCCGCCGCTGCTCGCCGCCGCCGTGGCGGGGGTGCAGGCGCTGAACGCCCGTCACCCGGCCGCGCCAGGCGCGCCGGCGCGCTTTCTGTTGCTGCACCGGGGCCGCCGTTTCAGCGAAACCGAGCAGCGCTGGATCGGCTGGGAGCGCAAGCGGGGCAAGCTGGAGCAATTGATCCGCTGGCTCGCCGCCGATGCGGCGGCCCCCGCCGCATCGCCGTTCATCGACCTGGGCGTCATGTCGCAGCCGGTGGCGGGCCTGCCCTACATCGTCACGCTCGACAGCGACACCCAGCTGCCCCCCGGGAGCCTGCGTGAACTGGTCGGCGTGGCGGCGCACCCGCTGAACCTGCCGCGCGTGGACGTGGCGCGGCGCCGCGTTACCTCGGGCTACGGCATCCTGCAACCGCGCGTGGCCACGCCACTGCCCCGGTCGGGCGAGGCCACCCCCTTCAACTGGCTGTTCGCCGGGCAGGGTGGAATCGACCCGTACAGTGCCGCCACGTCCGAGATCTACCAGGACCTGTTCGGCGAAGGCACGTTCACCGGCAAAGGCCTGTTGCACGTGCAGGCACTCCACACCGTGCTCGGTGGGCGCCTGCCCGACGGCGCGGTGTTGAGCCACGATTTGCTCGAAGGCTCCATCGCCCGCTGTGGCGGCGTGAGCGACATCGTGCTCATCGAAGACGCCCCCATGCATGCCGACGTGGCCGCGTCACGCCTGCACCGCTGGACCCGCGGCGACTGGCAGCTGCTGCCTTTGCTGGTGCGTGCAGGCCACTACGGCATCGGCGCCATCAACCGCTGGAAGATGCTCGACAACCTGCGCCGCTCACTCGTTGCACCCATGTCGCTCGCGCTGCTCGCGGCGAGCCTGGCGGGTTGGGGCGCAGCACCGGTCGGCGCCTTGCTGCTGGTGGTCGCCGCCTTCGGTGCCGGCCCGTTGCTCGGCGCCGTGGCGGGCCTGGCACCGGGCCGTGACGACATTGCCCTGAGTCACTTCTACCGCCAGGGCCTGACCGACCTGGCGCGTGCCGCCTGCGGCACGCTGTGGCACGTGACGCAGTTGCTGGCGCATGCCGCTCTGGCTGCCGATGCGGTGGCGCGGGCCGTCTACCGCATGGCCGTGAGCCAGCGCCACTTGCTGCAGTGGACGACGGCCGAAGCCGCGCAATCGGCGGCCGGCCAGCGCATCGGCCCCATCCTGCAACAGCATTGGCGCGAGCCCGTGGCGGCCACCGCCTTGTTTTCCGGGCTGCTGGTGTGCGGCACGCCGACGCCCGTGTTGGCCGGGCTGCTGTGCCTGCTTTGGGCGGTGGCGCCGGTTTTCACGGGCTGGGCCAGCCGCCCGCTCGGCGGCCCGGCGCAGGACCGCGTGCCGCCAGCGGATCGCGACTACCTGCTCGACGTGGCGCGTGACACCTGGCGCTACTTCGAGCATGGCGTGACGGCGGCCGACCATGACCTGCCGCCCGACAACCAGCAGACGCATCCGTACACGATGGTGGCGCACCGCACTTCGCCCACTAACATCGGCCTGTACCTCGTGGCCACGGCCTGCGCGCAGCGCTTCGGCTGGATCGGCACCACCGAGTTGGTGGAGCGCGGCGAGCGCACGCTGGCCACGCTCGACGGCATGGTGCGCCACAACGGCCACTTCCTGAACTGGTACGACACGCAGACCGCACAGCCACTGCTGCCCGCCTATGTGTCGACGGTTGACAGTGGCAACTTGTGTGGCTGCCTGATTGCCTTGGCGCAGGCCTGCGAGATGCTCGCGAGTGCGCCCTTGCAGCCTGCCGGTCAGGCCGACATGGCCCTGGCCGCATCGCGGCGGCGCCTCGCAGCAACTGCCCCGGCGTTGGCGGCATTGCTGCCGTCCGATGCCGCTCGCAGCGCGCTGCATGACCTGCTCGAAGTGGCCGACCCGTTGGCCCGCTTGCGCGCCGACCCGGCCGGCCTGGAAGCGCTGCTGCAGCGCGCCGCGTCGGCGCTGCCCCAATGGGCGCTGGACCCGAGCGCGCAGACCGCCGCTGCACTGCCTTCTGCATTGCCCGCTGCACTGCCCACCGCAGCGCCTGGCAACGCGCGCAGCACCGAGGCCGGTCAGGCCCCGTCGGCGCCCATGCTCGCGGCGCAATGCGTGCGTGACTACATCGACACCCTGCGTTCGTTGGCGCATGACGTGGCAGCCTGCGCGGCCCACAGTGAGGCGGCGTTGGTGCAGCGGCTGCGCACGCTGGCGGGCCACTGCCGGCGCCTGGCCGACGAGGCGGCGTTCGGCTTTCTCTACAACCGGCGGCGCAAGCTCTTCCACATCGGCTACCGGGTGGCTGAAGCGCAGCTCGACACAAGTTACTACGACCTGCTGGCGTCCGAGTCGCGCCTGGCCAGCCTCTGGGCCATCGCCAAGGGCGACGTGCCGGTTACGCACTGGGCCGCGCTCGGCCGGCCTTTCTTTGCCAATGGCGGCAGCGCCGGGCTGCGTTCGTGGTCGGGCTCGATGTTCGAGTACCTGATGCCCGCGCTGCTGCTCGACGAGCCCGACGCCAGCGTGCTCGGAAGCGCCGCCAGGGCCGCCGTGCAGGCGCAGCAGGCTTTCGCCGAGGCGGGGCGCGTGCCATGGGGTATCTCGGAATCGGCCTACGCCGCGAGCGATCACACGCTGGCCTACCAGTACGCACCGCAGGGCGTTCCCATGCTCGCGCTGCGCCGCGCGCCGGCCGACGAGCTGGTCGTGGCCCCGTATGCCACCGCACTGGCCGCGCTGATCGACCCGGCAGCGGCGGCGGCCAACCTGCGGCGCCTGGAAGCACTGCATGCGCGCGGTGCTTCGGGCTTCATCGAGGCGCTCGACTACACCCCCGAGCGCATTGCCACGCAGGCCGTGTTCACCCCGGTCTACACCTTCATGGCGCACCACCAGGGCATGACGATCCTGGCGCTGGCCGACGTGCTTCTCGGCGCCGCGCCCCGCCGTTGGGCGATGGCCGAGCCACGCTTGCAGGCCGTGGCGTCGCTGTTGCAGGAGCGCGTTCCGCGCGAGGTCTCGATGGTGCTCGAAGCGCCGCCCGGGTCGAGCAGCGCTGACCGCCGCCAGGTCGGCCCCGGCCTGTGGCGCCAGGTGGTACCGGGCACCTCGGCACTGCAGCCGACGCACCTGCTCTCGAATGGCCGCTACAGCGTGGCGCTGCGCGCCAACGGGGCCGGCTGGAGCCGCTTCGGCAACGCCTTCATTTCGCGCTGGCGCGACGACGCGCTGCGCGATGCGCACGGCATGTTCTTCTACATTCGCCGCCGCGCGCCGGCCGCACCGGCGCTGTTCAGCACCCTCTTCCGGCCGGCTGCGGCGCCAGCGCCTGCCGGGCCTCTTTTCGCCGCGCCTGTTTCCATCACGCAGCACCCCGCGCCAGACGCCGGCGCGCACTACGAGGCCACCTTCCACATCGACCGCGTCTGCCTCGACGCCCAGTGGAGCGACCTGCACACGCACTGTGCGGTGTGGGTGAGCCCGGAAGACAACCTCGAACTGCGCCAGATCGAGCTGCGCAACCTCAGCGGTGACGATATCGAGCTCGACCTGATGTCGGCGTTCGAGGTGTCGATGGCCGAGGCCCGCGCCGACGAAGCCCACCCCGCGTTTGCCAACCTGTTCGTGCGTGCCGAATGGAACGCGGCAGAGCGCGCGCTCTACTTCGAGCGCCGCCCGCGCCTGGCCACCGAGCAGGGCCTGCATGTGGTGCACTTCGTGGCGCAGGCCGACGCCCAGGTGCTCGGCGTCGAAGTGCAGGCCGACCGTGCGCGCTGGCTCGGCCGCCAGCGCGACGCCTCACACCCGCTGGCCCACTACGACACGCTGCCGCTCGCAGCACCGGGCGCCGACACCGCGCCCGCCAGTGCCGCGACCGAGCTCGTCACCGGCCTCGACCCGATGGCGTCGCTGTCGCTGCGCGTGCGGCTGCCGGCGCACGGCACCGTGCGCTTTTGCATCGCCACGGCGGCGGCGCACACGCGCGGCGAACTCGAGGCGCTGGTCGACAAGTACCGGCAGCCGTCGATCATCGAACGCTCGTCAACGATGTCGGCCACGCTGGCCGGCATCCGCCTTCGCGAGATGCACACCAGCGCGGCCAACCTCGCGGCGATCCAGATCATCTCGACCCCGTTGGCGTTGCTGATGGCGCGCCCGGTGCCGTTGGCCGCGCCCGAAGGCGTGGCGCTCGATCGGCGCGTGCTGTGGCGCTTCGGCATCTCGGGCGACCGGCCCGTCGTGCTCGTCGTGGCCAGCGCGCCGCACGCCACCGGTCTGGTGCGAACGCTGGTGCAGGCCCTGAAACTGTGGACCTGGGGCGGCCTGCCTTGCGACCTGGTGCTGCTGAACGTGGAGCCGGCCTCTTACCTGATGCCGCTGCAGCGCGAACTGGTCGCGATTGCCGAACGCTTCAAGGCCGAGTCCGACGCGTCGCTGCCCGCCTCGCGGTCCTGTGCGCTGCATGTGTTGCGCGCGCCTGAACTGTCGGCCTCGGAGCGCAGCGCACTCGAAGCGCTGGCCCGTGTGCAACTGAATGCCGATGGGCGGCCGCTGGCGCAGCACGCCATCGAGCTGGCCGAGTGGCACGACGCCGCGCTCGACGAGCGCATCGAGCATGCGGTCGCCACCTTGGCCGAACCAAGCCATGAGTCCGACTCAGTGGCCACGCAAGGTGACTTCAGCACGGACGGCGCAAGATTCCGCTTCGACGTGAGCGCGACGACCCGGCCCGTTCGGCCGTGGATCAATGTGCTCGCGAACCCCGAGTTCGGCGCGCAGGTGTCGGAAGCCGGGGCCGGCTACACCTGGGCCGGCAACAGCCGCATGCACCAGCTCACCGCATGGTCGAACGATGCGGTGACCGATCCGGCGAGCGAGCTGCTGCTGCTGCAGGACCTGCGCACCCGCAAGGTCTGGAACACCGCGCCCGGCGCGGGCGCCGCAGCCACCGAGTACCGCGTCGAACACGGCCAGGGCATCACCGGCATCCGCCACAGCCCCGGCGACATGGAAGTGCAGGTGACCTGGTGCGTCGACGTGGCGCGCGCCGTCAAGCAGGTGCGCGTGACCTTGAGCAACCGCGGCTCGCAAGTGCAGCGCCTGCGCGTGATCGGCATTGCCGAATGGATGATGGGCGCCGGCCGCACCGACCGGCTCTCGGTGGCCACCGCGCGCGTGCCGCTCGGCGGTGCCGACGCGAGCCTGCGCTTGCCGCTGCTCACCGCCACGCAGCGCGACGGCGTGGCCGGTTTCGGGGGGGCCACCGCGTTTGCCGTGTTGCTGCAAGAGGGGGCTGGCGCGGGCGGTGCCAACGCGGCCTCGGAGTGGACCTGCGACCGCCGCGAACTCTTCGATGCCCGCGGCCGCCTGGCCGTGCCCGACCACTTCGGCGAGCGCAGCGGCGCCGGCCTCGACCCCTGCGCCGCACTCGCCGTGACGTTGTTGCTGAAGCCCGGCGGTACAGCGTCCTGCACCTGGTTGATCGGCCATGCGGCGAGCGCCGAGGCGGCCGTGGCGCTGGCGCGTGAGGCCGTCGCATTCGCGCCTGCGCAGCGTGCCGCAGCAGTGCAGGCGCAGTGGCGCGAACTGCTCGGCGGTGTCACGGTGCATACGCCCGACCCGTTGTTCGATGCGCTCGTGAACCGGTGGCTTCTGTACCAGACGGTTGCCTGCCGGTTGTGGGGGCGCGCCGGCTTCTACCAGGCCGGTGGCGCGTTCGGCTTTCGCGATCAGTTGCAGGACGCCATGGCGCTCGCCGTGGTGGCCCCCGCCATGCTGCGCAACCAGTTGCTGCTGGCGGCGTCGCGCCAGTTCCCCGAAGGCGATGTGCAGCACTGGTGGCACGCGCCGACCGGGGCGGGCGTTCGCACCCATTTCTCCGACGACCTGCTGTGGCTGGGCCATGCCGCCGTGCACTACGTCGACACGACCGGCGATACGGCTGTGCTTGACGAGACGGTGCCCTTCCTCGCCGGTGAACCCGTGCCGCCGGGCGCTGAAGACGCGTACTACGTGGCACAAGCCGGTGACGACAGCGCCACGCTCTACGAACACTGTGCCCGCGCCATCGACCACAGCCTGGCCGTGGGCGTGCACGGCCTGCCGCTGATGGGCAGCGGCGACTGGAACGACGGCATGAACCGCGTCGGCATCGAAGGGCGGGGCGAATCGGTGTGGTTGGCGTGGTTTCTGTGCCGGCTGGCGGCCGACTTTGCACCCATCGCCCAGCGGCGCGGCGACACCGACCGCGCGTCGCGCTGGCTCACAGCGGCGAGCGGCTGGCGCGATGCGCTGAATGGCGCGGCGTGGGACGGCGCGTGGTATGCGCGCGCCTTCTTCGACGACGGCTCGGCGCTCGGCTCGCACCACAACGCCGAGTGCCGCATCGACCTCATCGCGCAGGCCTGGTCGGTGCTGTCGGGCGCCGCGCCGCTGTCGCGCCAGCGGGAGGCCATGGCCTCGGTAGAGCAACTGCTCGTCGACCGCGAGGCCGGGCTGGTGCGGCTGCTCGACCCGCCGCTTGCGAACGCGGTTCCGAGCGCGGGCTACATCCAGGCCTACCCGCCCGGCGTGCGCGAAAACGGCGGCCAGTACTCGCATGGCGGGGTGTGGGCGCTGATGGCCCACGCGGCACTCGGCCAGCGCGACGCGGCCTGGCGCATGTTCGAGATGCTCAGCCCGGCGCACCGCTCGGCGAGCGAAGAGCGGGGGCCTGCCTACGAGATCGAGCCCTACGTGATGGCGGGCGATGTGTACACGCAGCCGCCGTACGTGGGGCGGGGCGGGTGGAGCTGGTACACGGGCTCGGCCGCGTGGCTGTACCGAGCGGCCATCGAGTCCATCGTGGGCCTGCAGGTGCGAGGCAATCGCGTGCGCGTGAACCCGCAGATCCCTTCGCATTGGCCCGGCCTCCAGGTGACGCTGCGGCGCGGTGGCGTGCAGCACGAGTTCCGTGTTTGCAGCGCCCTCGATGCTGCCGGCATCGAGGAGTCGCATGCGCTCGGCTCGGTGCTGCTGACGGCCGGCGAGTGGGCCACGCTCCAGGCCGCACGGGCGGACGCAGACGACCCGTTGGTGCCGAGACGCTACCTGGTGGTGCTGGCGCCGCCCGGGCCGGCCACCGACCGCGCCAACGTTGACGCGGCCACCCCGTTCAGCAGCGAGTAGGCCGGGCGCAGCACGACGCCGTCCTACGCCGACAGTTGGCGTGCGCCGATGGTGGCTGACCCTCGAACGCTCAAACTCTTCGAATGACTTTGACCCAGCCCAGGAGCGACGCGTCATGCTGAACGCAGCCAGGGCTTCGAAGCGCCGTTCTGGCGCGCAGCGCCTGGTGTTGATCGGGCGGATCGCCAGGCGCGTCGAGCGGTCGGTGTGGTCAATGCTCGTGTCCCTGCTGTGGCCCGCCGTCTTCGCGTTGATGGCCGCGATTGCTGGCATGGTGGGGCGAGCCGCCGTGACGCCGATGGCGGCCCTGGAGCCCAAGCTGCTACTTTCGCTGTTGCTGGTGCTGTTTGCGCTGGTTGTGGCAACCGTCCTGCTCGGCGCAGACGCCGAGCCCAGGCAGTGACCGTGCCGAGCGGAGCCAGGGCGAGCGCCGCTCTGCTTGCTGCTGCGACAATCCGGCGATGCCTTTCGACTGGATTCAGCTCGGCCTTCTGATCGTTTTGTTGCTGCTGACGCTGTGGCTTGCACTGCGCCGTGCAGACACCGCAAATGCCGCCGCAAGAGACGCTGCAAACAACACCGCCAATGACACCGCAAGAGATGCCGCAAAAGCCGCTGCCAGCGGCGACGCTCTCCGCCTTGAATTGCAACGCATCGAGCGCGATCTGCGTGATGAAGTGGCGCGCAGCGCCGCCGGCACGCGCCAGGAGCTGGCACAGACGCTCGCGAGCTTTCAGCAGACGCTGCTCGCCCAGCAAGGTGACGTGGCGCGCACCCAGAACGAGCAGATCGACAGCTTCCGAACGCAGCTGGCCGCCACCTCGCAAAGCCAGGGCGACACCTTGGCCCGGGTGTCTGAACAGCAGGGGCTTTCGTTCGCACGCTTGGCCGAGCAACAGGCCCTGGCGCTCAAGCGTTTCGCCGACACGCTCACCGAGCAGTTGCATGCGCTCTCGCAGTCGAACGACGCCCGCATGACCGAGGTGCGCCAGACGGTGGAGCAGAAGCTCGGCGCGATCCAGCTCGACAACGAGAAGAAGCTCGAGCAGATGCGCGCGACTGTCGATGAAAAGCTGCATGCCACGCTCGAAGCGCGGCTCGGCGAAAGCTTCAAGCAGGTGGCAGACCGGCTGGAGCAGGTTCACAAGGGCCTGGGCGAGATGCAGTTGCTCGCCAAGGACGTGGGGTCATTGCAGCGCGTGCTGAACAACGTGAAGACGCGCGGCGTGTTCGGTGAGGTGCAACTCGCGGGCCTGCTGGAACAGGTGTTCACGCCCGAGCAGTACGCGACGAACGTGGAAACGGTACCGGGCAGCAACGCGCGCGTCGAGTTCGCGATTCGCCTGCCGGGGCGGCGTGATGACGGCGCGCCGCTGTGGCTGCCGATCGACGCGAAGTTCCCGCGCGAAGACTACGAACGCTTGCTCGACGCGCAGGAGCGCGCCGACCCGGTGGCGGTGGAGGCGTCGGCCAAGGCCATCGAGACTCGGCTTCGGATCGAAGCGCGCAGCATTCGCGACAAGTACGTGGCGCCGCCGCACACCACCGACTTCGCGATCCTGTTCGTGCCCACCGAAGGCCTGTATGCCGAAGCCTTGCGCCGGCCCGGCCTGCTGGAAGCCTTGCAGCGCGAACACAAGGTCATGCTCGCCGGCCCGACCACCCTGTTGGCCACGCTGACGAGCTTGCAAATGGGCTTCAGGACCCTGGTTCTGGAGAAGCGCAGTGCCGAAGTGTGGGAAGTTCTGGGCGCCGTGAAGACCGAGTTCCAGTCGTTCAGCGCGGTGCTCGCCAAGACGCGCAAGAAGCTCGAAGAGGCGGCCAACACCATCGACCTGGCGCAGACCCGCACCAACGTGATGACGCGCAAGCTCAAGGGCGTGGAAGCGCTTCCCATGGCGCAAGCGGCCGCCTTGCTGCCGGGCCTCGCGGCCGATGCCGACCTGGAGCGCGAGGCTGCAGAAGATGGCTGAGCCCGCTGCGGCCGGGCCGACAACGGCGGCCGACACCGCTTCAACCGCAGCCGCAACCGCCACCACGCGAACGCTGGTCGCACTCGTCATTGGCCAGATCTGCCTGCATTCGTGCATGACCGGCGTGCGCATGGCGGCACCGTTGCAGATGCTCCGCCAAAGCCATTCCGAGTGGACCGTGGGCGTGCTGATGGGCCTGTTCGCCGCTGCACCGGTGCTGCTGGCGCTGCCTGCAGGCCGCCTGGCCGACCGCCACGGCTACCACCGGCCGCTGCGCGTGGGGGTGGCGCTCACGGTCATCGGCGGCTTGCTGGCCGTTCTGGCGACGTGGTGGGTGCGCGCCGATCTCTTTGTCCTGTGCCTGGCGGCGGTGTGCACCGGCGCGGGTGCGAACGTCGGCCTGATCGCCATTCAACGCACGGCGGGGCGCACCGCCACCCATGCAGCCGAGCGGCGCCGCGTGTTCAGCTGGCTCGGGCTGGCGCCCGCCTTGTCGAACGTGGCCGGGCCGGTGTTGGCGGGCGCGCTGATTGACCTGGGCGGCTTCGCGCTGGCCTTCAGCGCCATGGCGCTGCTGCCGGTGCTGGGCCTGTGGTGGGCGCGCCGCGTGCCGGTGGAAGCAGCGGGCCCGCGCCAGGGCCGCGACCGACGCCACAGCTCGTGGCAACTGCTGCGCTCGCCCGGCATGGGCCGGCTGTTGTTCGTGAACGTACTGCTGTCGGCGAGCTGGGACGTGCACACCTTCGTCGTGCCGATCCTCGGGCATGAGCGGCACTTCAGCGCGTCGGCCATCGGCTTGATCCTGGGCGCGTTCGCGGCGGCCGTGGCCTTGGTTCGACTGACGATCCCGATGCTCGCGAACCACCTGCGGGAGAACCAGGTGCTGACCGGCGCGATGCTCTGGACCGGCGCAGTGTTCGCCGTCTACCCGTTCCTGCACTCGGCCTGGGCGATGGGCGTGTGTGCGGTTTTGCTGGGCTTGTCGCTCGGCTCGGTGCAGCCGATGGTGATGACCACGCTGCACCAGATCACGCCGAACGAGCGCCATGGCGAGGCGATTGCGCTGCGCTCGATGGTGAGCAACAGTTCGAGCGCGCTGATGCCCCTGGTGTTCGGCGTGGCCGGTGCCGCGCTCGGTGCCGCCACGCTGTTCTGGGTAATGGGCGCGGCGGTGGTGCTGGGCAGCACACAGGCCCGCCGCGTGGGCGTGACCAGCCCCTCGGCCGAGCCGGTCAGGACGTGATCAGAACCTGATCGTGCCGGGCGGTGGTGCAACCGGCGCGGCTGCGGCGTCGCCCGGCTGCGACGCGCGCGGCGCCGGCGGGCGAACGGCGGCCTCGCGGCGTTCCGTGAGCGGCGTGGCAGGCGGGTTCTGATACGCAACCGGCAGCCGCGACTCGCGCGGGTAGCCTGCGGCGTCGAGGTACGAGCCCCAGACGCTGGCAGCCAGGCCGCGCAAGGTTTGCGCACCGATGGACAGCGCCGGAACGTCGCGCCCGCCAGTCACGCGCTCTAGCGCTTCGCTGTCTTCGGCGCTGAGGATCTGCTTCTCGGTGAAGGGCACACCACGTTGGCGCAGCAATTGGCGTGAGGCCTCGCACGGCTCGCAATTTCCACCCGACACATACAGCGTGACCGGGTAGCGCGCCACGGGCTGGCGCAGTTCGAAGGGCAGGTTCGAATCGGTTGCGGTGGGCGCAACGCTGCGCGCGCCCAGCGACGACACCCGGCCTTCGCTGGCGGTGGGCTGCCGGTCGGTGTAGGTCACCTTGCCGTCGGGGCCGACAACCTTGTACTGTGCCTGGCTGGGCAAGGCCGCCAACACCGCCAAGAGCGGCAGCATGTGCAACACGGTGGTGAGCGTCGGGCGAAGGCGGTACTGTTTCATCAGGGCTCCAGGCGGGGCACTCGGCGAGCGGGTCGGTCGGGGCGCGTACGTCGCGGGCGCGGGGAGAATCTAACGCAGCCGGCCACGGCCTTCAAGCCAGGCCCTGGTGGCGCAGCAACGCATCGATGCGGGGCTCACGGCCGCGGAAGGCAGTGAAGCTTTCCATGGCGGTGCGGCTACCGCCCACTTCCAGCACGTTCTCGCGGTAGCGCCGGCCGGTGTCGGCGTTCAGCACGCCTGCCGTGCCGGCCGCAGTTTCCTCGAATGCGCTCCAGGCGTCTGCCGAAAGAACCTCGGCCCACTTGTAGCTGTAATAGCCGGCCGAATAGCCCCCGGCGAAGATGTGGGCGAAGGTGTTCAACGAGCGCGCAAACGGCGGCGACTTGATCACCGCCACACTGGCATTGACCTCGTCGGCGATGGCGCGGATGCGATCAGCGGCGTCGGGCTCGGTGTGCAGCTGCATGTCGATCATCGAGTATTCAACCTGGCGCAGCGTGGCCAGGCCGGTGTGGAAATTCTTCGCCGCGAGCATGCGGTTGAACAGCGCGCGTGGCAGGGGCTCGCCGCTGTCCACGTGGGCCGTCAGGCGCTTGAGAACGTCCCACTCCCAGCAGAAGTTTTCCATGAACTGGCTGGGCAGTTCGACCGCGTCCCATTCGACGCCGGAGATGCCGGACACACCGAGGTCGTCGATGCGGGTCAGCATGTGCTGCAAGCCGTGGCCGAACTCGTGGAAGAGCGTGATCACATCGTCGTGCGTCAGCAGCGCCGGGCGGGCCTTGCCGGCCACGGTGACCGGCGACGCAAAGTTGCACACGAGGTGCGCGACCGGCGTTTGCAACCGGCCCTCGGGGCGCGCCCAGCGGTGGCGGGCGTCGTCCATCCAGGCGCCGGCGCGCTTGCCGGGGCGCGCGAAGAGGTCGAGGTAGAAGTGAGCGATGGTCTGCGGCGCGCTGCGCTCGTCACCGGCAGTGGCAATGGCGCTAGGCCGTTCGATGCGGAAGAAGCGAACGCTCTCGTGCCACACCGGCGCGGTGTCGAGCACGATGCGCACCTCGAACAGGGTCTCGATGATGTGGAACAGGCCTTCGAGCACTTTCGGCTCGGTGAAGTACTGCTTCACCTCCTGGTCGCTGAAGGCATAGCGTGCCTCTTTCAGGCGCTCGCTCGCAAACATCAGGTCCCAGGCTTGAAGGTCGGGCAAGTCGAGCTCGGTGCGCGCGAACTCGCGCAGTTCGGCCAGATCGTGCTCGGCACCGGGCCGGGCGCGGCGCGCCAGGTCAGCGAGGAACTCCATCACCTGCGCCGGCGAGTTGGCCATCTTCGGCACGAGCGACAAGTCGGC
>JANXWV010000091.1 GCA_025350965.1 Rhizobacter sp. | reverse complement strand
CTCGGCGGCCGACGGGTTGTCGAGCAGCGCCATTAGGAGGTGCTCGACGGTGATAAATTCGTGGCGCTGCTGGCGCGCCTCGACGAACGCCATGTGCAGACTTACCTCAAGCTCTTGCGCAATCATGCGGCCTCCATAATGCATTGCAGCGGGTGGCCACCGCGCCGTGCGGCGGCCAACACGAGTTCAACCTTTGTTGCAGCGACGTCTTTTGTGTAGACACCGCACACGCCTCGCCCGTCATGGTGGATTTTCAGCATGATCTGGGTCGCGGTTTCGAGGTCGCGTTTGAAGTATTCCTGAAGCACCATCACGACAAACTCCATCGGTGTGTAATCGTCGTTGAGCAGCACCACTTGGTACATGCGCGGAGGCTCGGTGCGAGCCGCCTGCCGCTCGACCACGACGGCGCCTTGCCCGTCGTCCGGGTGGGGCCGCGCTGCGGGTGGCGCGGGGGGAGCAGGGGTGTCGTCGGGCATGGTTTCATTCTATCGAGTTGGGCCTTCGCCGTTGCAACCCTTTCGATATTGCACCCACTGGGCAATACACAAGGCCGGAAATGGTGCGCAGCCCAAGCGATTCTTCGTGCATCAGTTCCCAATCGGCGGCGGCCCACTCGGCTGGCCGTACCCGGGTTCTCTGGATTGACAGCTGATTTCGCGCAGCACCAGAATGCTCTCCACGCTACTGAGCCCCCCGAGGGAATGTCTCTGACATTTCCACCCCCAGGGGTCAAGCAAAGTGGCAAAGCCACATTTGCTTGAGAGCGGGAGCATCACCATGGCGACGGGCACGGTCAAATGGTTCAACGATGCAAAGGGCTTCGGGTTCATCGAACCCGAAGCCGGCGGCGAAGACGTGTTCGCGCATTTTTCCGCCATCCAGATGGAGGGTTTTCGCACCCTCAAGCAGGGTGGCCGCGTCAGCTATGAACTCGTGCAGGGGCCGAAGGGGCAGCTCGCCCAGAACATTGCCGCCATCGATGAGGCGCCCGCCGACGACCCGGGCGCACCGAACAGCCAGGTAGCGTCGCCACCCTCACCGTAGGCGTGGCTTGCGTCCGACGCCACCTCGACCCGGTCGTCACTTCGTTGACGCGCCGGCCTCGAACCAGCGCTTGAGGAGTGCCCGTTCGCCATCGGTGATCTGCGTGGCGTTGTTCATCGGCATGGCCTTCAGAACCACCGCCTGCTGGTAGATTGCCTGGGCATGCTTGGCCACCTCGTCGGCCGAGTCGAGCCGCACGTTCTTGCTTTGCATGGCCGCGCCGTGGCACAGCACGCAGCGCTGCGTGACGACGCCTTGAACCTGCGCAAAGGTGGCCGGCTCCGCCGCTGCCGAGACCGGCTGCGCATCAGGCTTGACGGCCCAGACCGTCACGCCCAGCAACAGCACGCCGATGACGGCGTAGCGCCACGGCACCGGCTTGCCGTAGGCGAGCGCCTGGTGCCGCAGCGCAAACGAGAAGCGGATCAGGGCGCCCGCAAGCATGATCGCGACCAGCACGACCCAGTTGTTCTTCGCGCCGTAGGTGAAGCCGTAGTGGTTGCTCATCATCGCGAAGAGCACCGGCAGTGTGAAGAACGTGTTGTGCACGCTGCGCTGCTTGCCGCGCTGGCCGTGCACCGGGTCGACCGGCTCGCCGGCCTTGATCGCCGCGATGACTTTGCGCTGGCCTGGAATGATCCAGAACAGAACGTTGCCACTCATCGTGGTTGCCACCATGGCGCCCACCAACAGGAAGGCGGCTCGGCCCGCGAACAAATGGCACGACAGCCACGATGCAAGCACGATCAGCACGAACACGCAGGCGCCGACGATCAGGTCACCGCTGCGGCCCCGGCCGAGCGTGCGACAGATCAGGTCGTAAAGCATCCAGAACGCGGCGAAGAATGCGAGCGCGGTGCTCACGGCAGCGGCCGGCGACCAGTCGAACAGCGTCTTGTCGATCAGAAAAGTGCTGGCGTTGTAGAGATACAGCACCGTGAACAGTGCAAAGCCCGTGAGCCAGGTGGAGTAGCTTTCCCACATCGACCAATGCAGTTGATCGGGCACGTAGCCCGGTGACACCGGGTACTTCTGGTGGTGGTAAAAACCGCCGCCGTGCACGCCCCACTGCTCGCCGCCGACGCCCTTGTCCGCGTCGGCCTGGTTCTTCGGCGGGGTCAGGCTGTTGTCGAGCGAGACGAAATAGAACGAGGCACCGATCCACGCAATGCCGGTGATGATGTGGGCCCACCGCAGCAGCAGGTTGAGCCAGTCGAGCAGGTACGCTTCCATCGGGTTCTCACGGAGAAATTGTATTCAACACTGCATACACGATTGCAGGAACGAGATCTCCAATCATGACGTTTTGCAGTGGATTCATGGACCACCCCGTCACGAACCCCTGTAGGTCGAGTAGGCCCAGGGGCTGGCGAGCAGCGGCACGTGGTACCGGCCGGTCGCGTCGGCGATGCCGAAGTCGATGGTCACGTCGCCGATGAAAGGTGGCTCGGGCAATTGAACACCGATGGCACGGAAATAGGGCGCCACCGAGAACACGAGCCGATACTGGCCAACCGCCATGGCATGCGCATCAAGCAAAGCACCGCCTTCATTTCGGCCGTCGTCATTGAGTGTGAACGCCTTGATCGTCTCCACCTGATCGCCGTCGACTCGCTGCAACTTCACGGCCATGCCAGCCGCCGGGCAGCCATTCATGGTGTCGAGCACGTGCGTGCTGAGGTGTCCCATCGGGTTCCTTTCGGGTGGGTGGCGCTCGGGTTGCGTTTGGGTGGCGCTTGCCTGAAACACATTGCAAGGATCGGTCCCGGGAAGCCGCAGCACTGAACATGTGCGCCGCTCGATCTGTGCCCGCTCTGCTTACCTTTGGCTTGCGGCAGCCTGCAAAGTGTATACACTCTGGCTTTTACGTCAACCGTATCCGGAGTCATCAGCATGTCGAGCGCTCTGACCGGGGGCCGGACCGGCCGCAAGGTCATCCAGCCTGTCGCTGCATCGGCACGCGCGTCGAGGGTCACCCGCCCTCGCATGTCGAGCGGCAAAGATGCGGCGTCGGGCAGCACGCAACGCATCGTCGAATCGATCACTGCAGCGGTCATCGCGCGGCGGCTGATGCCGGGAACCAAGCTGTCGGAGCAGAAGATTGCCGACATCTTCAAGGTCTCGCGCACCCTGGTGCGGCAAGCGCTCAACCAGCTCAGCCGCGACCGCTTGGTGGTGCTCGAACCGGCGCGTGGTGCGTTTGTGGCGAGCCCGAGCGTCGAAGAGGCGCGCCAGGTCTTCGAGGTGCGCCAGATCCTCGAGGCGGCGCTGACGCGCCGGCTGTGCGCGGTGATCACCGACGCGCAGGTCGCGGAACTGCACCGCCATCTGCAAGCCGAGCGCGCTGCCGTGGCCAGCACCGATGTGCCGGGGCGAACGCGCTTGCTCGCCGACTTCCACGTGGTGCTGGCGCAGATGCTCGGCAACGATGTCCTCGCGCAGTTGCTCACCGACCTGCTGACACGCTCGTCGCTCATCGCACTGATGTACCAGTCGTCGCACTCGGCCGAAGCGTCGCTGGCAGAGCACGTGGCCATCGTCGATGCCTTCGAGCGGCGCGACGCCAAGGCCGCCGTGCGGCTGACCCTGGAACACCTCGAACACGTCGAACAGAACCTGCATCTGCGTCCGCACGACACCGATCTGGCCCAGGTACTCAACCCCGCATGCAAATGAATTCAAGCTACCCCAGAGACCTGAAAGGCTACGGCCGACGAGGGCTTCAAGCCCTTTGGCCGGGGCAGGCCCGCGTGGCTGTGCAGTTCGTGCTGAACTACGAGGAAGGCAGCGAGAACTCGGTGCTGCATGGCGATGCCGGCAGCGAGCAGTTCCTGTCGGAGATGTTCAACCCCGAAGCCTTCCCCGACCGGCACCTGACCATGGAGAGCATCTACGAATACGGCTCGCGCGTGGGCGCGTGGCGCCTGTTGCGCGAGTTCGAGAAGCGCGGCCTGCCGCTCACCGTGTTCGGCACCGGCATGGCACTCGAACGCAACCCCGAACTCGCGGCCGCTTTCACGGAACTTGGGCACGAGATCGCCTGCCACGGCTGGCGCTGGATCAACTACCAGGCCGTGGACGAAGCCACCGAGCGCGAGCACATGGCGCGCGGCATGGCGGCCATAGAGCGCGTGACCGGTGAGCGGCCGCTCGGCTGGTACACCGGGCGCGACAGCCCGAACACGCGCCGCCTGGTCGCCGATTTCGGCGGCTTCGAGTACGACAGCGACTACTACGGCGACGACCTGCCCTTCTGGCTGCAGGTCAGGAAGACCGACGGCGCCCAGACGCCGCACCTCGTGGTGCCCTACACGCTCGACTGCAACGACATGCGGTTCGGGTTGCCGCAGGGCTTCTCGCACAGCGACGAGTTCTTCGAGTACCTGCGCGACGCCTTCGATGTGCACTATGCGGAGGGCGCCGAGCGCTCTTCGATGATGAGCATCGGCATGCACTGCAGGCTGCTCGGCCGGCCCGGGCGCATGCGCGGCCTGCAGCGCTTTCTCGATCACATCGAACAGCACGACCGCGTCTGGGTCACGCGGCGCATCGACATCGCGCGCCACTGGAAGGCCCACCACGCCTTCGACCCTGACAACGCAATGGCATGGGACTGAGCATGGGAATGAACGCGATCACGCTCGAGCAGGTCAACTCCGCGAGCCCAGCCGATTTCGCGAGCCTGCTGGATGGCACCTACGAGCACTCGCCGTGGATCGCCGAACTGGCGGCAGCGCAGCGCCCCTTCGCGAGCCTCGCGCAGCTGAAGCTCGCCTTGGTCGAGGTGGTTCGCGCGGCAGGGCGCGACGCGCAGCTCAGGCTGATCCGTGCGCACCCCGAGCTGGCGGGCAAGGCGATGGTCACCAAGACGCTCACCAAAGAGTCCACGAACGAACAAGGCAAGGCGGGCCTGATCGACTGCACGCCCGCAGAGTACGCGCACATCCAGCGCCTGAACGCCGACTACCACGCCAAGTTCGGGTTCCCGTTCCTCCTGGCCGTGCGCGGGCCGCGCAGCCTCGGCCTCGCCAAGGCCGAGATCATCGCCACCTTCGAGCGGCGGCTCGCCAACCACCCCGACTTCGAACTCGCCGAGTGCCTGCGCAACATTCACCGCATCGCCGAGATCCGGCTGAACGACAAGTTCGGCCACGAGCCGGTGCTGGGCAACGCCGTGTGGGACTGGGCCGAGCAACTGGCGGCCCACAGCGATGCGGGCTACGCCGAGCGCGGGGAACTGACCGTCACCTACCTCACGGACGCGCACCGTGCCTGCGCGCAGCAGTTGGCCAGCTGGATGCGCAACGAGTGCGGCTTCGATGACGTGGTGATCGACGCCGTGGGCAACGTGGTCGGCACCTATTACAGCGACCATCACGACGACCCTCATGGCCATCACCACGGCACTGACGCGCAGGCCGACGGCGTCGAGAAGCGCCTCTTGACCGGATCGCACTACGACACCGTGCGCAACGGCGGCAAGTACGACGGCCGTCTGGGCATCCTCGTGCCGATGGTCTGCGTGCGCGAGTTGCACCGCCAGAGCCGCCGCTTGCCGTTCGCGCTCGAAGTGATCGGCTTCGCCGAGGAAGAAGGGCAGCGCTACAAGGCGGCGTTTCTCGGCTCGGGCGCGCTCACCGGCCACTTCGATCCCGCCTGGCTGACCCAGCAAGACGCGGCCGGCCTGACGATGCGCGACGCCATGCTTCATGCCGGCCTGTGCCCGGACGACATCCCCGGCCTCCAACGCGACGCGAGCCGCTACCTCGGCTTTGTCGAAGTGCACATCGAGCAAGGGCCGGTGCTGAACGAGATGAACCTGCCGCTGGGCATCGTCACGTCGATCAACGGCAGCGTGCGCTACGTGGGCGAGATCATCGGCATGGCCAGCCACGCGGGCACGACCCCGATGGACCGCCGGCGGGACGCCGCCACCGCTGCCGCAGAACTGGCGCTGTACGTCGAGAAACGCGCCGGCTCCGTGACCCACCTCGTCGCCACCGTCGGCATGCTCGAAGTACCCAGCGGCTCCATCAACGTGGTGCCGGGGCGCTGCAAGTTCAGCATCGACGTTCGCGCCACGACCGACGCTGTCCGTGATGCCTGCGCCGACGACATCCGGGCCGAACTGCACGCCCTGTGTGAGCGCCGCGGCCTGCACTTCAGGCTCGAAGAAACCATGCGCGCCGCAGCCGCGCCGAGTGCCGCCGCCTGGCAACGGCGTTGGGAACGCGCTGTAAGTGCCCTCGGCCTGCCGCTGCACACCATGCCCAGTGGCGCCGGCCATGACGCCATGAAGATGCACGAAGTCATGCCGCAGGCCATGCTGTTCATGCGCGGCCTGAACGCCGGCATCAGCCACAACCCGCTGGAAGCCATCACCAACGACGACACCGAGCTGTGCGTGCGCGCGTTCCAGACCCTGCTCGACCAGCTTGCCACGGAGCCGTCATGACCGCACCCGCCTTCAACGCGTCCGATGCGGCCTACGCGGCGCTCGACACCTGGGTCGACGCGCACTTCGACGAAGAGCTGCGCTTCCTGCAGGAACTGGTGCGCGTGCCCACCGACACGCCGCCCGGCAACAACGCGCCCCACGCCGAACGCACCGCCGAGCTGCTGGCGGCCATGGGCTTGACCGCCGAGAAGCACGCGGTGCCGGCCGCCGAAGTACACGCCGCCGGCTTGCACAGCATCACCAACCTGATCGTGCGGCGGCGCTATGGCGAAGGCCCGACGGTTGCGCTGAATGCCCACGGCGACGTGGTGCCACCCGGCGAAGGCTGGACACACGACCCGTATGGCGGTGAAGTGGTCGACGGCAAGATCTACGGTCGCGCCACGGCCGTCAGCAAGTGCGACATGGCCAGCTTCAGCTTCGCGGTGCGCGCGCTCGAGTCGCTGGGTACAAAGCTGGCCGGCAGCGTGGAACTTCACTTCACCTACGACGAAGAGTACGGCGGTGAACTCGGCCCCGGCTGGCTGCTCAAGCAAGGCCTCACGAAGCCCGACCTGATGCTGGCCGCCGGCTTCAGCTACCAGGTGGTGGTGGCGCACAACGGCTGCCTGCAAATGGAAGTGACCGTGCACGGCGACATGGCCCACGCCGCCATTCCCGACAGCGGCACCGACGCGCTTCAAGGCGCGGTGCAGATCCTCAATGCGCTGTATACCCTGAACCACGACTACCTGGCGGTGACGTCCAAGGTCGAGGGCATCTCCCACCCCTACCTCAACGTCGGCCAGATCCACGGCGGCACGAACACCAACGTGATCCCCGGCAAGGTCGTGCTCAAGCTCGACCGCCGCATGATCCCCGAAGAAGACCCGGCCGAAGTTGAAGCGGCGCTGCGCCGCACGATCGCGCAAGCTGCAGCCACCTTCAAACCACCGCGCGGCGGCCGGGCACTGCGCGTCGACGTGAAGCGCCTGCTGCTGGCGCGCGCCATGAAACCCCTGCCCGGCAACCAGCCGCTGGTCCAGGCCATTCAAAGGCACGGCGAGGCCGTGTTCGGTGAAGCCATTCCAGCCATGGGCACGCCGCTCTACACCGATGTGCGCCTGTACGCCGAGCGCGGCATTCCCGGTGTGATCTACGGCGCCGGGCCGCGCACGGTGCTCGAGTCGCACGCCAAGCGCGCCGACGAACGGCTGGACTTGAATGACCTGCGCCGTGCCACCAAGGTGATCGCGCGAACCCTCTTCGACCTGCTGCACGGCGCGCGCTGAACGCGGGCGCCGGCAAGTTCAGTTGGACTTCGGCAGCCCGAGCACATGCTCGGCGACGAAGCTGAAGATGATGTTGGTCGCGACCGGTGCCACCTGGTACGGGCGCGGCCCGACCAGCGCATCGACCTGATCGCGTGCGACCGGTTGAAGGGGTTTTACCCGGCGTTCTTCAAGGTGAGCGGATCGCGCCCGAATGAACCTGATTCGGGACTTCGACCGAAGAAGAGAAGCTGCCGCCCACCTCGTTCTGCGCCGCCGGCACGTCCTACCCTGCCTCGCCCCAATGGTTCGAGGGCACGGCAGACTCGCGTGCGTCATGCGGCTCGCCCAGCGCGAAAGCCCACGGGCGCTGCAGCGGGACGTCTGCCTTCACGAATGCAACCGCCGTCGCCTTCGCGCGGCCACGTTCACCGACGCCGAGGCTTTCCTGCCAGGCGCCACGCACGGTACAAGCGCGCTGCTCACCGTACCCTCACCGTCAACCGCGGTCGCCACACCGCCAGCACCACATTCGCAGTGCTGAGCACGATCAGCAGCCACAGCGTGTTGCGCTCGGATCGCAGCAGCGCATCGAGCAAGGTCGGGTCGGTGGCGGCGGCAACAAGCTCCGCCTGCTTGCTGCTGGAACCAACGATCACCAACGTGGCTTCGAACACGCTCAGGCCCAGCAACGCCTTGAGCCAGGCCCAGCCGGCGTCCAGATAGGCTCGCGTTGCCGCCAGGGCGACCAACCCGCTCACCACGACGACGGCCATCGACGGAACGAGCAGGTATTGCGCAATGGCGGCGAACGCGTTCCGCGCAGCGGCGAACTCCACCGGTGACGAACGGTTCGCCACCAGGTTGATGACGAGGCAAGCCGCCAGCGCACCACCGAAGCCGATCGATGCAATGTCGTGCAGCGCCTTCGCGCCGAGCCGCAACCAACGCGGCCCGCTCATTCGGTTTGCCGCGGCGCCAGGCCGCTTCTTCTCACGGGGTTCATGGGATTCAAGGGCGATGAGCCGCCAAGCCGGTCCGGCGTTCATCGTAAGCGCTGGCTGCCCGCCACCGCGATCAGACTCAGCTCACGGCTTGGCCGCGCGTGCCCAGCGTTCCGCGTCACGCCAGTCGCCCTGCGCACGGCACCCGCGTCAAGGGCGGGCGCAACCCGGCAACAGAAAACCCCAGTCGAATCAACGATCTGGGGTTCAGTGTGGAATCTGATGGGACGTTCCGAGACGTCCTGGGACGCCGTCACATGTGGTCGATCATCACCTGCCCGAAGCCCGAGCACGACACCTGCGTCGCGCCCTCCATCAGCCGCGCGAAGTCGTAGGTCACGCGCTTGCTGGCGATGGACTTTTCCATCGAGCTGATGATGAGGTCGGCCGCCTCGACCCAGCCCATATGGCGCAGCATCATCTCGGCCGACAGGATTTCGGAGCCCGGGTTCACGTAGTCCTTGCCCGCGTACTTGGGCGCGGTGCCGTGGGTGGCTTCGAACATCGCGATCGAGTCGGACAGGTTCGCGCCAGGCGCGATGCCGATGCCGCCAACCTGCGCTGCGAGCGCGTCGGACACGTAGTCACCGTTCAGGTTCAGCGTGGCGATCACCGAGTACTCTTCCGGGCGCAACAGGATTTGCTGCAGGAAAGCGTCGGCGATGGAGTCCTTGACGACGATCTCCTTGCCGGTCTTCGGGTTCTTGAACTTGCACCACGGGCCGCCGTCGATCAACTCGGCGCCGAACTCCTTCTGTGCGAGGTTGTAGGCCCAGTCGCGGAAGCCACCTTCGGTGAACTTCATGATGTTGCCCTTGTGAACGATGGTCAGCGACGGCTTGTCGTTGTCGATCACATACTGCAGGGCCTTGCGCACAAGGCGCTCGGTGCCCTCGCGAGACACCGGCTTGATGCCGATGCCCGAGGTGTTCGGGAAGCGGATCTTCTTGACGCCGAAGTCGTCCTGCAGGATCTTGATGAGCTTCTTGGCCTTCTCGCTTTCGGCCTCGAACTCGATGCCGGCGTAGATGTCTTCCGAGTTCTCGCGGAAGATGACCATGTTGGTCTTCTCGGGCTGCTTCAACGGCGAAGGCACGCCCTTGAAGTACTGGATCGGCCGCAGGCACACGTACAGGTCGAGCTCCTGGCGCAAGGCCACGTTGAGCGACCTGATGCCGCCACCGACCGGCGTGGTCAGCGGGCCCTTGATCGACACCACGTAGTCCTTGACCACTTCGAGCGTCTCTGCGGGCAGCCACACATCGGGGCCGTAGATCTTGGTCGACTTCTCGCCCGCGTAGACCTCCATCCAGTGAATCTGCTTCTTGCCCGCATAGGCCTTGGCGACCGCCGCGTCGACGACCTTCATCATCACGGGCGTGATGTCGGCACCCGTGCCATCGCCTTCGATGAATGGAATGATCGGCTGGTCGGGCACGTTCAGCGAGTAGTCGGGATTGACGGTGATCTTCTGCCCGCCTTCGGGCACCTTGATGTGCTGATACATGGGGTATTGGCTCCGCTCGCTGGGTGGTGCGCCGATGCTGCGCGCAGATGAGTTTGGACTGAGCTTCTGACGGGCTGCGATTCTATGCCAGCGGGTTGCCGGCGTCGGCGCCAATACCGTCGATCCGCAGCGGCGCGGCGGTGTTGATAATCTGCGCCATCGACCACTTCGCGGGCCCGGTTTCCGCCCCACTCACATGAACGTGCGCAAGCTCATTTCGGCATTGCTTACCAGCCTCGTCTGTGCGGCCACCGTTTCGGCGCAAGACGGCCCCCAGAAGCTCACGAGCATTCGCCTCACGGCCGGCATGCACCTGATCCAGGCAGAACTCGCCCAAACGCCCGACGAGCGCAGCACGGGGCTGATGTTCCGCACCGCGATGGCCGCGAATGACGGCATGCTGTTCGCGTTCGAGCAAGCGGGCACGCAGTGCTTCTGGATGAAGAACACACTGCTGCCACTGTCGGTCGCGTTCGTGGCCGATGACGGTAGCGTGGTCAACATCGACGAGATGAAGCCGCAGACGCTCGACAGCCACTGTTCGACCAAGCCGGTGCGCTTCGTGCTCGAGATGAACCAGGGCTGGTTCGCCAAGCGTGGCATCAAGGCGGGCAGCAAGCTGCAAGGCGCGCCTTTCAAGCACTGAGCGGCCGAAGCTCGTGCCCACAACGCGAAAGGGGCCGGCATGGCCGACCCCTTTTTGGTTCAGGCTCAGGCCGCCTTACGCGAAGTTCTTCTGCGCGAAATCCCAGTTCACGAGCGAGGTCAGGAAGGTCTCGACCCACTTCGGGCGCAGGTTGCGGTAGTCGATGTAGTAGGCGTGCTCCCACACGTCGACGGTGAGCAGTGCGGTGTCACCGGTGGTCAGCGGCGTGCCGGCCGCACCCATGTTGACGATGTCGACGCTGCCGTCGGTCTTCTTCACGAGCCAGGTCCAGCCCGAACCGAAATTGCCGACCGCGCTCTTCGTGAACGCTTCCTTGAAGGCGGCGTAGGAGCCCCACTTGGCCGTGATGGCTGAGGCCAGCGCACCGGTCGGTTCGCCACCGCCGCTGTGCTTCATGCCGTGCCAGAAGAAGGTGTGGTTCCAGATCTGTGCGGCGTTGTTGTAGATGCCGCCGCTGGACTTCTTGACGATCTCTTCGAGCGAGGACATGGCCTCGAACTCAGTGCCCTTCTGCAGGTTGTTCAGGTTCACAACATAGGCGTTATGGTGCTTGCCGTAGTGGTATTCGAGCGTCTCCTTGCTCAGGTGCGGGCTCAGCGCGTCCAGCGCATAAGGCAGTGCGGGAAGGGTGTGTTCCATGGGGCCTCGTCAAAGTTGTTGCAAGTGCTGCAGCATTGTAGGCAGCTTGAATTCACCGCGTTGCTTCGGCTTGTTGCCTCACGGCGCCGGTTCAGGAAGCTGCGTCACCTGCACGCCGGCGGCACCGTCGTTCAATACCACCTGCAGCGAGTCGCCGACGGTCAACTGCCGCACCGAGGTGACGGCCTGCCCGGCCTCGTTGCCGAGCCACGCGTAGCCGCGTGCCAGGACATGCCGGGGGTCGGCCGAGCGCAGTCGCGCATCCATCATCGCGAGCCGGTGCGCCTGCAGCGTCAATGCCCGTCGCGCAGCCTGGCGGATGTCGCTGTCGGCCCGCTGCAGGCGCAGGCCCTGCGTGTTCAGCAAGCGCACCGGGTGGCTGGCGAGGCGGTGGGCCAAGGTGTCCAGCCGGTGGCGCTGTGCGCGCACGGCCTGGCTCGGGCGCGCCAGCCGCTGGGCAATGCGGTCGAGGTGCTGCGCCTCACGGTCGAGAGCGGCGTGCACGCGCCGCTGCAGGGCCCCAGCGCGGCCCTGCAAACCGTCGATCCAGGTCTGCATGGCGGGCACCGCCAGCTCGGCAGCGGCAGTGGGCGTGGGCGCGCGCAGGTCGGCCACGAGGTCGGCCAGCGTCACGTCGGTTTCATGGCCGACGCCACTGACCACGGGCACCGGGCTCGCGGCCATCGCGCGGACCACGCGCTCGTCGTTGAAGGCCCACAGGTCTTCGAGCGAGCCACCGCCGCGGCACACGATCAGCAGGTCTGCCTGCGCGTGGGCGGCGGCCTGCGCCAGCGCCGCGCACAGCGCGGCCGGTGCCTCGGCGCCTTGCACCAGGCTCGGGTACACGACCACATGAACATGCGGCGCACGGCGCGCGAGCGCAGTGAGCACATCGGCCAGCGCAGCGGCGCCCAGCGAAGTGACGATGCCCACGGTTCGCGGGAACACCGGCAGCGCCCGTTTGCGTGCCACATCGAACAGGCCCAGCGCGGCCAGCCGTGCGCGGGTTTGCAGGAACTGCTCGTAGAGCGCACCTGCGCCGGCACGCCGCATGCCCTCGACGATGAACTGAAGTTCGCCGCGCGGCTCGTACACGCCAAGGCGACCGCGCACCTCGACCAGCTGGCCATCGGCCGGGGTGAAGTCGAGCATGCTGGCCGCGCGACGGAACATGGCGCAGCGCAGCAGCGCCGCCCCGCCATCGGCGTCCTTCAGGCTGAAGTAGCTGTGGCCGCTGGCGGCGCGCGAGTAGCCCGACAACTCACCGCGCACGGTGCACACCGCGAAGCGCCCCGCCAGCAGCTCAGCCAGATCGCGCAAGAGCGCGCCGACCGTCCAGACCGGTCGCGGCGCGGCTGCCGGCAATTCGTCAATCATCGGCAAACCCAATGCCCGCGCGGGCCGGGAACTCCACAACCGCGCCGGTGCTGTGCGTGCGCGGCATGTTGCGTGTCACACGCTTGTCATGTGTGCGCAAACCGTTGATTTCAAATGATTTTTTCATGCCTAAAAATAGAGCAAAGTGTTCCGACCCCAGGCATTTCAAGCGTTTGCGGGTCATCAAGCCAAGTTGCCCACAAAGTTGTCCACAGCAGCGGTGGATGCATGGATCACACGCAGCAGCCTTGCTTGGCGCAAGCGTTGCAGCCGCGCCGCGCGCCTGTGCAAGAGCCCGGTCGGCACGCCGCGTTGGACCATAATCGCGCGTCTGAAAAGTGCCGAGCCCGCGCCCGGCACAGCCACCGAAAGGGCCTCTTTGTTTTCGATCATACAAGCCGCTGGTTGGCCGATCTGGCCCTTGATCGTGTGCTCGATCGCGGCCTTGGCGCTGGTGCTCGAACGCCTGTCGAGCCTGCGCGGGGTGCGTGTTGCGCCACCCCGGCTGCTCGATGAGGTCATGTCGGTCACGCGCGCCAGCCTGCCGGCCGCCGACGTGGTGAACAAGCTCGCCGGGAACTCGGTGCTGGGGATGGTCCTGGCCTCGGGGCTGCGGGCCGTGATCGCCGAGCCGCGCATCACCGAGAGCGCTTTGCGAGGCACCTTCGAGTCCGCCGGCCGCGCTGCGGTGCACCGGCTGGAGCGCTACCTGAATGCTCTGGGCACCATCGCCTCGGCCGCGCCGCTGCTGGGCCTGATGGGCACCGTGATCGGCATGATCGAGATCTTCGGCTCGCAGTCACCGACCGGCGGCAGCAACCCGGCGCTGCTTGCGCACGGCATCTCCGTCGCGCTGTACAACACCGCGTTCGGCTTGATGATCGCAATACCGTCGCTGATGTTCTACCGCTACTTCCGGGGCCAGGTCGACGGCTTCACGATCGACATGGAGCAGGCGGCCGATCGCCTCGTGCCGCACCTGCTGCGCTTCACGGTGCCGCGCGCGCCGGGCTGAACTGGTTGATCCGCACAATCGACCCCATGGCGATGAACTTCCGCAAACGGCGCCCCGAAGAACCCGAGATCAACCTGATCCCGTTCATCGACGTGCTGCTCGTGGTGCTGATTTTCCTGATGCTCTCGACCACGTATTCCAAGTTCACCGAGCTGCAGATCACGCTGCCCGTGGCCAACGCCGACAAGGCGCGTGACCGGCCGCACGAGATCATCGTCGCGGTTGCGGCCGATGGCCGCTATGCAGTGAACCGCAAACCCGTCGAGGGGCGCAGCGTCGAGCTGCTGACGGCCGAGCTGGCCGCGGCGGCAGCGGGCTCGACCGAGATGATCGTCATCGTCTCTGCCGACGCGACTGCGGCGCACCAAAGCGTCATCAACGTGATGGACGCCGCCCGGCGCGCCGGCCTCGCGCGGCTCACCTTCGCGACGCAAACCTCCGCCGGCAGCGAACCCCGCTGAGGCGCACAGCTGCACCTTGCTCTGTGCGCGCAGGCGCTTCGACGACTTGGGCCGACGCACTGCAGCGCGCCTGGCTCACCCGCGGCTTGGGGGCACACGCGATGTGGCCAGTGGCTGCCGTGTTCGGTGCGCTGACCGCGCTGCGCCGCACGCTCTACCGTGTCGGCTGGCTGCGTGCCACCACGTTGCCCGCGCCCGTGGTGGTGGTCGGCAACTTGGTGGCCGGCGGCGCGGGCAAGACGCCGACGGTGATCGCCGTGGTGCAGCTGCTTCGTGCACGCGGCTTTGTTCCAGGCGTGGTCTCGCGCGGGCATGGGCGGCGTGAGGCGGGCTGCTTGCTCGTGCAACCAGCAACACCGGTGGAACAGTGCGGCGACGAGCCGCTGCTGCTTCACCTGCGCACCGGTGCGCCGGTCTGCGTCGGGCGTGACCGTGTCGCCGCCGGACGCATGCTGCTGGCTCACCACCCGACCGTCGACATCATCGTCAGTGACGACGGCCTGCAGCACCTTGCGCTGGCGCGTTCTGCGCAAGTGCTGGTGTTCGATGCGCGCGGCGCCGCCAACGGCTGGTTGCTGCCAGCGGGGCCGCTGCGCGAACGCTTGCCGCTGCGCGTGCCGCCGCGCACCGTGGTGCTCTACAACGCCCCCAGAGCCAGCACACCGCTGCCCGGCACGTTGGCGCGCGGGCAGTTGTCTGGCGTTGTGCCGCTGGCAGCATGGTGGCGCGGCGAGCCGGCATCGAAAGAGGCACTCGGCAAGCTCGCCGAATCGAGCGGCGCGCCGGTCGTGGCTGCTGCCGGGCTGGCGTATCCGCAGCGTTTCTTCACGATGCTGGGCGATGCGGGCCTGCGCATCACACCGCTGCCACTGCCCGATCACTACGCCTACCCCGCTGGCGCCGCCCTGCCCTGGCCCGCCGACACCCGCGACGTGGTGGTGACCGAGAAAGACGCCGTCAAGCTGGCCCCGGCCGCGATGGGTGCAACGCGCGTGTGGGTCGCGACGCTAGACTTCCGTCCCGATGCGGCCTTCGACGCTGCGCTGCTGGCGCTGCTTCCTGCGCCGGTCACCGTTCCCGCCACAGCCCCCGGAGAAGCCGATGGAAACGCGCCTGCTTGACCTGCTTGTCTGCCCGCTTTGCAAGGGACCGCTCGAATACCGGCGCCCGCCGATCCAGGAACAGCCCGAACTCGTGTGCCACGCCGACGGCCTGGCCTTCCCGGTGCGTGACGGCATCCCGGTGATGCTCGAAAGCGAAGCCCGTTCGCTCGATGCACCAGCGGCTCCGCAGCCTGCCGCGACGACACCCTGACGAGCCATGTTTTGACGTGAACTACACGGTCCTGATACCGGCCCGCCTGGCGTCGACCCGGCTTCCCGGCAAGCCCCTCGCCGACATCGGTGGCCTGCCGATGATCGTGCGCGTGGCGCAGCGCGCCGCGTTGTCGGGCGCGAGTGCAGTGGTCGTTGCCGCAGACGATGCGAGCATTGCGCAGGCCTGCGCCGCCCACGGCGTGCGCGCTGTGCTCACCCGCCGCGACCACCCGACCGGCAGTGACCGGCTCGCCGAGGCTTGCATGCTGCTCGGCCTCGCCGGCAACGACGTGGTTGTCAACGTGCAGGGCGACGAGCCCTTGATCGCGCCTGCACTCATCGACGCCTGCGCCGCATTGCTTGTGCAGCGAAGCGACTGCGTGATGAGCACCGCCGCACACGCCATCGACTCAGCCGCCGAACTCGACAACCCGAATGTGGTGAAGGTCGTGCTCGACGCGCAGTCGCGTGCGCTGTACTTTTCGCGCGCGCCGATCCCGTGGTGGCGCGATGCGCGCGCCCAGGGCGCGTCAGCCGTGTCGACATCGCCTGCGCCGCTGCGCCACATCGGCTTGTATGCGTATCGCGCCGGCTTTCTGCGGGCCTTCCCGGCCCTGCCGGCGAGCCCGCTGGAAGACACCGAGGCACTCGAGCAGTTGCGGGTGCTGTGGCATGGTGAACGCATTGCCGTGCATGTGACCGAGATGCGCCCCGGGCCGGGCATCGACACCCCCGAAGACCTGGCCCGCGTGCGCGCCTTGTTCGCCTGAGTGTGCTGCCCGCAGCGGCACGTCACGGTGTCAGAAACCGACGAGTAGCGCATGTTATTCTCGATCAGAGACAGGCAGTCGAGCACCCATTCGCGCGTGCATCGGCCCGCTCACAAGACACAAAACGAGGACAGCCATGAGATTGATCCTGTTGGGCCCGCCCGGCGCGGGCAAGGGGACACAAGCCGCGTTCATCTGCAAACAGTTCGGCATCCCACAGATCTCGACCGGTGACATGCTGCGCGCGGCCGTGAAGGCCGGTACCGCGATGGGCGTTGCGGCAAAGAAGGTGATGGATTCGGGTGGCCTTGTGAGCGACGACATCATCATCGGCCTCGTGAAGGAACGCATCGCTGCGCCCGATTGCACGAGCGGGTTTCTGTTCGACGGTTTCCCGCGCACCATCGTGCAGGCCGATGCCATGAAGGCTGCTGGCGTGAAGCTCGACATCGTGCTGGAGATCGACGTGCCCGACGACGCGATCATCGAGCGCATGAGCGGGCGGCGCGTGCACTTGGCATCGGGCCGCACTTACCACGTCAAATTCAACCCGCCGAAGGTGGCCGACAAGGACGACGTGACCGGCGAAGAGCTCATTCAGCGTGCGGACGACGAAGAAGCCACGGTCCGAAACCGCCTGACCGTGTACCAGAGCCAGACCCGCCCGCTGGTCGACTACTACGCCTCCTGGGCCGCGCAGGGCGACACCGGAGCCCCACGCTATGCACGCATCAGCGGCACCGGCACGGTCGATGAGATCACCGCGCGTGCGCTGGCCGCACTCGCCTGAACTGGACGGAACAGACCATGGAGATAGCAGGCAAGGTGTTCATCGTCACCGGCGGCGCGTCGGGCCTGGGTGAAGGCACGGTTCGCATGCTCGCGGCGCACGGCGCGCAGGTGGTGATTGCCGACCTGCAAGCCGCCAAAGGCGAGGCGCTGGCCGCCGAACTCGGTGGCGCTGCGGTGGCCTGCTTCGTCAAGTGCGACGTGAGCCAGGAAGCGGACGGAGAAGCAGTGGTGGCCAAGGCCGTGTCGATGGGCAAGTTGATGGGGCTGGTCAATTGCGCAGGCATTGCCCCCGCTGCCAAGACAGTGGGCAAGGAGGGCGCTCACGCGTTGGCCTTGTTCGCGAAGGTGATCAGCGTCAACCTCGTCGGCAGCTTCAACATGATCCGCCTCGCTGCGCAGGCCATGAGCAAGAACTCGCCCGAGGCCACCGGCGAGCGCGGCGTGCTGATATCCACCGCCAGCGTCGCCGCGTTCGACGGGCAGATCGGGCAGGCGGCGTATGCGGCGTCGAAGGGTGGCGTTGTCGGCATGACCTTGCCGATTGCGCGCGACCTGGCGCGCAATGGCATCCGCAACATGACGATCGCGCCGGGCATCTTCGGCACCCCGATGCTGTTCAGCATGCCTCAGGACGTGCAAGACGCGCTGGCCGCAGGCGTTCCTTTCCCCAGCCGCCTGGGCACGCCCGCCGACTACGCCAAGCTGGTGCACCAGATCGTCACGAACGAGATGCTCAACGGCGAGGTGATCCGCCTGGATGGGGCGATTCGGCTCGCGCCCAAGTGATCCAGCAGCGTGGCCCCTGCGGTCCCGCTTCCATTGTTCGCTCTAGGCCTTCGCGCGGCGCGCGTACAGCGACCAAAGGCGAGCCATATCAGCCGTTCCGTCTGCCCCTGTCACCGTCTTGAGGGTGGCCTGCGCCATGGCGCCTTCGCCTGCAATGATCTGCGCAATGGCGAGGTGTAGCTTCGCGTCTTCAGGCCGCTTCAGGCCGCCCTTCGCAATGCCCTGCTGCATCAACTGAAGGCCCTTCGGCTTCTGCCCCGCGTAGACCAGGTTCATGCCAATGCCCACAAGGTCGTTGCCGTCCTTCGCGGCAAGCGCCTGCCTCTCTTCCTCGGCTGCCGCCTGCTGTGCCTCGGCAACCTTCTTGGCTACGAGGTCGCCCAGGCGTTTGTGCCGCGCCGCCTCCGGCCCAGTACCCAGTGCGCCAGCCGCGAAGCCTTTGTCAAGCACCTGCTTCGCTTCTGCCGTGGAACCCGCTTGCAGTGCGAGTTGGGTCATCTCGGAGAAGTCGTTCGCTGCCACCATGCTGCCCGTGGCAAGTGACAGGCGATAGGTGTCGAGCGTGAGGCGGTCCGAGAAGTTGGGCTTGCGTTGCATGCGGCTCAGCAGCGCGACCCAGTATTCCTTCTTCGGGTAGTAGCTGACGAGCCGCTCGAGCGCGAACGTTTCACCGGCGATGTCTTTCTGGCGTACCGCCGCGTTCATCAGCAGGTTGATGCGGTCTTCCGCCGGCGTGACACCGTTGCGCTCGGCCGCCTGGATCTCGGCCATCAGTTCCTTCGACGCGCCGGCGAAATCGCCCGACAGGTACTGCGTCTGAATCATCAGCGTGCGGTTGGCGCTGCTCGTGCCGCCCTCCTTGAAGTAGCGCTGGTACCACTGCATCGCCTTCGCGTATTCCTTGGCGCGGTAGTAGCCGCCGGCGACGGATTCGACCATTCGGATCTTGTCGGCAGCAGGCACGCCACCCGACGCGCTGATCGCTTCGAACGCGCGTGCGGCCGTGTCCACATCGCCGGCACCCGAGGCCGCCGCGATGCGCATGCGCTCGATCATCAGGCTCTCGTTGCCGCTCTTGCCAGCCACGGCGTCTGCCTCGCGGACCTTCCCCAGCGCCTCTTTGTACTTGCCGCCGCGGATCAGCTCCTGGGCTTGCTGCAAGGGCTTGCCCACCTCGGGCCGCAGGCCACCCTGGGCGTGGGCCTGGCCGCCCCAGATGCAAAGGCACAAGGCAAGCGCGGCCGCCAGACTGCACTGCGTTTTGGAAGTCGTTCTCATGGGCTCGGGTTCACCACCGTCACATCGCCAAAGCGCCGCATCGGCATCACTTGACGAACTGTTCATTGCCAACCATGCCGAGCTTGGTCACGCCAAGCCGTTGCGACTCGGCGAGCACCTCGGCCACGTACTTGTATTCGACGAGCTTGTTCGGGCGCACATGCACTTCCGGCTGGTCGGGCACGGCCGCTGCCTCACGCAGCTTGCCTTGCAGCGCCTCGCGCGTGGGCATGGTCTCGCCGTTCCAGAGAATCGTGCCGTCGAAGTCGATGTCGATGGTCACGACCACCGGATCCTTCGTGGGCGGCGGCGGGTTGCCCGCAGGCATGTTCAGGTTCACCGTGTGCAACTGCACCGGGATCGTGATGATCAGCATGATGATGAGCACCAGCATCACGTCGATGAGCGGCGTGGTGTTGATGTCCATCATCACTTCGGGGTCGCCGCCGCTGCCGGAGCCTAGGTTCATTCCCATCGTGTTCCCTTCAGCCCTTCGCGGGCGGTTCGGTGACGAAGCTGATCTTCAGGATCGACGCGCGCTGGCACGCAAAGATCACGCGGCCGACCGATTCATAGCGCGCCTTCTCGTCACCCCGGATGTGCACCTCGGGCTGCGGCGTCATCACCGCAACCTTCTTCAGGCGCGCGAGCAGTGCGTCGCTGTCGGGCACGAGTTGGGTATTCCAGAACACGTCGCCGTCTTTGTTGACCGAGATCTCGATGTTCTCGGGCTTCGTCTGCCGCGCGATGTTGGTTTCTTTCGGCAAGTTGACGGCCACCGTCTGCGTGACCACGGGAATCGTGATCAGGAAGATGATGAGCAGCACCAGCATCACATCGACCAATGGCGTGGTGTTGATCGACGAGACGACTTCGTCTTCGTCGCCTCCCGAACCTACGTTCATTCCCATGGCAGGTCTCCGCAGCCGCTGATCAGCGGCTCACCGTTTTGAGCTTCGCACCCATCAACACGCCGTGCAGGTCGGCGCCGAAGTTGCGCACCGATTCCATGTTGACCTTGTTGCGACGCACCAGCCAGTTGTAGCCGAGCACTGCCGGCACCGCGACCGCCAGGCCGATGGCCGTCATGATGAGCGCCTCGCCCACCGGGCCCGCCACCTTGTCGATCGACGCCTGGCCGGCAATGCCGATGGCCGTCAGCGCGTGGTAGATGCCCCAGACCGTGCCGAACAGGCCCACGAACGGCGCCGTCGAGCCCACCGTGGCGAGCACCGCCAGGCCGTCTTGCAGGCGGCTCTGCACATCGTCGATGCTGCGTTGCACGCTGCTCGTGACCCAGGTATTGAGGTCGATGTGCTCGGTCAGCGCACCTTCGTGGTGATCACCGGCCTGGATGCCCGACTCGGCGATGAAGCGGAACGCACTGCCGTTCTTCAGCGTCTTGACCGCGTCGTTCAGCGAGGTGGCCTTGAAGAAGCCCTTGCGCATCTGCTTTGCTTCGCCGCCGATCTTGAAGCTCTCGTAGAGCTTGGTGATCAGGATGTACCAGCTGCCCATGCTCATGATCACCAGGATCATCAGCGTGCCCCGGGCCACGAAGTCGCCCTGGTTCCACAGGGCACTCAGGCCGTAGGGGTTGTCGACGGTTTCTTTGGTCGTCGTGGCTTCGGCCACCGGGGCAACAGCAGCCGGCACAGGGGCCGCTTGCACCGCAGGGGCGGCGGTTGTTGCCGCAGACGCGGCAGAAGCCTGGGCGGCAGCCCATTGGGGCGCGGCCAGGAAACCTGCTGCGAGGGTGAACGCGGCAAGGATCGAGTGCGATCGATTGATCAAAGTGGGGCTGGTCATTGCTGGAACTCCTGACTGTGAATACTGATTTGCGAGCAAGTCTGTTAGGGAACGGTGCGGCGCGACGCTTTCCGCACGAGCGGCAAGAAGCCTCTACTCGACCTTGAAATCGAATGTCTGCTCTGCCGTGACTTCGTCGTCTCCGGACTGACAGCCGTACTGAGACATGGCGCTTCGTACGGCAGCGTCGAACACGCCGCGAGGCTGCGAAGAAAGGATGTCGACCTTGATGACCTTGCCACCTTTGATCGTTATCCGCGCACGAACTGACCCGCTCAGGTTTTCTACGACAGCCTTGCGCGGGAGGATCGGCTGAACTTGCTGCTGACAAACGGTGCCAATCGACACCGGCCCTGGCTTCGGTGCCGGTGGCGCGACTGGCGCCGGTGGCACGGGTGCCACCGGCGCGATCGTCACCTGAGCCGGCGGCGGCGTGGGCGTGGTGGCAGTGATGGTGGGCTGAGGCGGCGGCGGCGTGGCCAACTGCACCTCGGGCGGGGGAATGAACGGCGGCGGCGGCGCGTCCATCTTCGGCGGCGGCGGCACCACGATCTCGGGCGGCGGCGGCGGCTTCTTGATCTCTTCGATCACCTTGGTCTCGATGGGTGCACGAATCACTTCGACGACCTTCTTGGCGAGACCGGTGACCAGCGCATAGATGACCAGCGCGTGGAACAGGATGACAAGCGTGAAGCCGACCAGGTGCCGGCGCGGGTCCGCTTGTCGTTTCGAAAAATTCATGGTCTGGGATCTCCAGAGGGTGAGCACAGGGCTGTCAACAGCGAATCGATGCAGGGTCGGGCTCGTGACCCGGAAGGCTGCGTCATCTGGAGTTGCAGGCCTTCGTGCAAGGCCCGCATTCTAGCCATGCGCACGTCGGCGCCTTCCCGGGGGCTTGCCCAATGGTTGGGGACAATCAAGCAACGAGAATTCGGCGATGCACGCCGACACCAGATTGTCGAAAGACCGCATCGCGAACAATCGCCGTGCCCAATGAAATGGCCGCCGACCCAGCGGTCGGCGGCCATCACATCAGAGTCGCTTGCGAATAGCGGATCAGAAGAACTTGTACTGCGCGCCCAGCACGATGGTGCGGCCACGTGGGTCAGAGTTCGCGGGGTCGAAACCGACCGAGAAGTAGCTGTTCTGGTTCGAGCTTGGCGGGTTCTTGTCCAGCACGTTCTTGACCTTCGCCGAAATGCTCAGGTTTTTGATACCTGTGTAGGCCACACCCAAATCGACCGTTTCGTACACCCCGACGGTGCGACCGCCCGAGGCGTCATCGTAGTGCGACTGCCAGTTGTACGCGGCACTGGCTTCCCAGCCGGTGACGTTCCACAGGAACTCAGTGCGGTGACGGAAGCGGAGGGTGCCACCGAAGAGCTGGTACTCGCCGACCAGGTTGGTCCATTGGCCGGTGTTCGGGTCTTTCTGACGCTGCGAGATCAGGTAGGTCCCGTCCCAGTTGACGCCGAAGTTGCCGAACGAGGTGCCGGGCATGCGGTACTTGACCGACACGTCGATGCCCTTCGTCTTCTGGTCGCCCAGGTTCGCGAAGTTCTCGAGGATGTAGTCAACGACCTTGTGGCCGGCGGTGTCAACCTTCGTGAACACGTCACCAGCGTATTTCGAGGTGCTGGTCTGCGTGCCGGCGTTGAAGTTGTCGATGTAGTCCTGCAACTTCGTGTCGGCGTCCACGATGCCGATCAAGCCCTTCTGCGTAACGCTGAAGTAGTCCATCGTGACCGAGAAGTCCTTGGCCAGGTCGAGGACCATGCCCAAGGAATACTGGTTCGACTTCTCCGGCTTGACGTTCGGGTTGCCGCCGCTCTTCTTCGTGAGCTGAGCGTTGCAATATCGGCCATCGAAGGTCGTTGCGCACCCCACGGCAGAATCGTACAGCGGGTCATCGAACGTTCCGTTCGTGTTGCCCTTTTGCAGCGGCTGGAACAGGTCCGGCAGGGTTGGGGCGCGGAAGCCGGTGCCGACCGAGCCGCGCACCAGGAAGCTGGGCGACAGCTTCCAGCGCAGAGCGCCCTTCGGGTTGAAGGTGTTGCCGAAGTCGCTGTACTTGTCGTAGCGGGCGGACAACGTGCCTTCAATGTCCTTCGTGATCGGCAGGCTGAATTCGGTGAACACGGCTTGCACCGTGCGCGAAGCCTCGACCGGCAATTGCGAGCCCGCGCCACCGATGATGTCGCCACTGTTCAGGATCGGCAGCGGGTTGTCGAAGAAGGCTTCGCGGCGGCTCTCGAAACCGACCGCCAGGCCGGCGCTGCCGGCGGGCATCGAGAACAGGTCGGCCGTCGAGACCTTGCCGTCGACCGCAGTGCGTGTGCTCTTCGAGATGCGCGTGTCGGCGATGACCTTGGCGGAATTGATGGCGGCCAAACCGGCCGCATCGTTCGGGCCGAACGGGTTGATGGCAATGTTGATCGGCTGCACCGCTGCGCTGTAACCCGCATCGTCGGGCAACAGGTTGCCCGTGCCGAGCAGCTTGTGCTCGTACAGGTAGCCATCGGTGTAGCGCTCGGTCGCCTTGCTGGTGGACCGCATCACGGCAAGGCCGGTGTCCCACTTGCCGAAGGTACCGTCCAGCGTGAACAGCAAACGGTCTTGCGAGGTCGCAACTTCGTTGGTTCGCGGGCCCGCGTCGGTACTGCGCCAGTAGAGGTTCAGGTCGGTGCCGACCAGCGCCGGGAAGTTCGCAGCGATGAAGGCAGTCGGGTAGAACGGGCTGTTCTTGGACAACTGGACCGGGTCACCGTTGAACGTGGTGGCCTCCGAAGCCGGCGTCGGCGAGATGACGAACTTGTACTTGTTCTTCGTCAACATGTACTCGGCGCCCAGTTCGAACGGGCCGATGTCGGCAACGCCCTTCAGGAACAGGTTGTCGCGCTTGGACTTGGGGAAAATATCGATCACCGACGCGTAGTCGAAGCGGCAACGCTTGTCGGTGGCACTGGTGCCGAAGCTGGTCGGGGGCGCGCAGCCGGCACCGCCGTTGTAGAAGTTCGCGGTCGGGTTGACCAGTGCCGGCGTCGCAATGTTGGCAGGGAAGGCATTCGAGCTGAGGCGGTTGATGCCGAGGTCAGGGCGATACGCGGTCGACGCGAAGCTCCGGTCCTTCGCCTTCAGGGAGTCGACGTCCACGTGGCCGAGGTTGAGCATGACGCTCCACTTGTCGGCGCTCAGGGTGCCCATGCCGATCGTGGCAGTAACGCTCTGCTCGCCTGCGCCGCCGCTTTGGGTAGGCTTCGAGCCGCTGACGGCCGCTTCCAGGCCACGGAATTCTTTCTTGGTGATCAGGTTGATCACGCCCGCAATGGCGTCGGTGCCGTACAGGGCCGAGGCGCCGTCGCGCAGGATTTCGATCCGGTCGACAGCCGCGAGCGGGATGTCGTTCAGGTTGACTGCGCCGCCGTCAAACGCATAAACCGCCAGGCGGCGGCCGTTCATCAGCACGAGGGTGTTGTTGGCGCCGAGCGCACGCATGGACACACCAGCGAAACCGGGGCGGCCGGCATCGCCCAGCGCCAGGCCCGTGTTGTAGCCGCCACCGTTCGACGAAGAAATCTTGCTCAGCAAATCTTCAACGGTTGCGGCGCCGATTCGTTCGATCTCGGCGCGCTTGATCACGGTCACCGGCAGCGCGGTTTCCGTGTCGACCCGCTTGATCGACGAGCCCGTGATCTCGACACGCTCGAGCTGGGTTTGGCCGAAGGAAGGTGCTGCCGACATGGCGAGCACTCCGCCGAAAGCGACCACCACCGCTGAACAGACTTGGCTTCGTTTGAACATTTGAACTCCTGTGTGTGCGCTGAGGCAATTGATCGATAGACCATCGTCATGAGCAAGTCACATGCCGGCTTTGTGAATCGGCTGTGACCTGTCTGCAAAGACGTGTAAAAGAATTGTGAGTGAGCCGAAAGTGGGGCCCGTTCAGGGTATTCCTTTATCGCCTTTTGGCACCCTTCCTCAGAGCCTGGTGCGCCACCTCCTGCATGCTCTGGAAACTGAGCACTGGCGCGGGTTTGCGGGCGGTCCAATCGGGCGGCGGGGCCGTGAACGAAGCGCTCTGCTGCGTCTACCGACCGCATTCGCTCGGTAAAGAACTCAGCCCGCGTTGGCAAGCAGCAACAGCCACGATGATGCTGTGACCACGTTGGCCGCCACACACGTTCGCCGTGGTGGGTGACAGGGGCAACGCCGGCGGAACCTGCCCACGGCCACCCCCCGACTCGCGGGGGGTCAGCCGGGCAGCGTGCCTTGAATTCTCGGCACCGCCGCCAGCAGGGTGCGGGTGTACGCCGACTGCGGCCGCGTCAGCACGGCCGAAGTCAGCCAGGTCACTGGACCTGCACGATGGCCGTGCTGTACTGCCCGACCAAAGCGTCCCGAGTGATGAGGGTCAACGGCTCGCACAGTGCTTGGGCCACCAGCATTCGGTCGAACGGGTCTTTGTGGATGCGAGGGAGATGCTCGACACGCACGGCATGCGCGGCCTTGACCACCAGCATGAGATAGCCCGCATCCTGGAATGCCTGCAATGCTTTCGCCGACGTGATCGGCATGTTGCTCTTGTCGAGCGCACGCTTGATCGCGATCTCCCAAACCGACGCCACGCTGACAAACACTTGTTCAGCGCCGAGGATGACTTGCGCTGCCTCGGCAGCGAGCTTCTCACTGCCGGTGACCGCCCACAGCGCGATGTGCGTGTCGAGCAGAATGCGCATGGTCAAGCGCTGCCGAACAACTTCGCGATATCGACGTTGAGCTTGTCGATGTCGTCAGGCACCTCGAAGCGGCCCTTGGCCACGCCGATGCGGCGGCTGCGATCCACTTCTACCGCCAGCAGCGGGACGAGGCGGGCAGCAGGCCGGCCGTTGCGCGCGATGATGAACTCGTCGGCACCGCCTGTCTCCAGGTCATGGACCAACCGGGACAGTGACGACTTCGCATTCAGCATGTTGACGATTTGGGGCATCGAGATCTCCTCGGCCAAGGTTAGCCACAGTTAGCTAAGTGTAGCTCCGCCGCTTCACTGCGTCAGCAGCGCAGCGTCAAGGCCCGCCGCGCTGCTCAATGCGCGGCACCGCCGCCAGCAGGGCGCGGGTGTACGCCGACTGCGGCCGCGTCAGTACGGCCGAAGTCGCCCCGGCCTCTTCGACCTTGCCCGCTTTCATCACGACGATCTGGTCGGCGATGTACTCCACCACCCCGATGTTGTGCGTGATGAACAAGTACGACACGCCCAACTGGCGCTGCAACTCGCGCAGCAGGTTCAGGATTTGCGCCTGCACCGACACGTCGAGCGCCGAGGTCGGCTCGTCGCAGACGATCAACTTCGGTTGCACAGCCAGTGCGCGGGCAATGGCAATGCGCTGGCGCTGGCCACCCGAAAACTCGTGCGGGTAGCGCTGCAGGGAGTCACGGCGCAAGCCGACCTGGTCGATCAGGGCCTCGATGGCACCGCGCCGTGCGGCGCTGCCCCCTTCCGGCCGCAGTGCGCGCATGCCCTCCTCCAGGATGTCGAAGACGCGCATGCGCGGGTTCAACGAGGCGAACGGGTCCTGGAAAATGATCTGTACCGAACGGCGCGCGGCAAGCAGCCCCGCGCCTTCGAGAGAGAACAGGTCCTCCTCGTTGAACAGCGCCTGGCCGTCGATCAGCGCGCGGCCTCGCAGCAACTGGACGATGGCCTTTCCGGTGGTCGTCTTGCCGCAACCCGACTCACCGACCAGCGCCAGCGTCTGGCCTGCCGAGATGCGGAACGACACGTCGTCGACCGCTGTGAACGAGCGTTGCGCGCGCTGCAGCAGCCCGGTTCGCACCGGGAATCGGACCCGCAGGTTCAGCACCTCCAACAGCAAATCACCGCTCGGAGGCATCAACGGCGGCGCCGAGAAGTGCAAGCTTGAATCGGGCTCGGCTTGCGCGGCGATTGCGGGGGCGTCGCCACCCGTGCCGCCTGGCGCGTACAGCAGGCAGCGCACCTCGCGCCCGCTGCTCGTCAGCAACTCGGGGCGGGTGGTGTGGCAGGCGCCGAACACGCGGTCGCAGCGCGGCGCGAAACGGCAGCCGTCGAAGTCTTGCCACAGCGCAGGCACCGTGCCCGGAATGGCGGCCAGCGCCACGCCACGCTTGGCGCTGTCGGGCAACGCGCGCAGCAGCAGTTGCGCATACGGGTGCCGAGGCGCGGCGAAGAACTCAGGCGCACTCGCCACCTCGATGATCTGCCCCGCGTACATCAGCGCCACACGGTGCGCCATGCCACTGACCACGGCCAGGTCGTGCGTGATGAGCAAGAGGCCCATGCCCTGCTCCTGCTGCAGGCGCTTTAGCAGGTCAAGGATCTGCGCCTGGATCGTCACATCGAGCGCAGTGGTGGGCTCGTCGGCGATCAGGAAGTCGGGCTCGGCCGCGAGTGTCATCGCGATCATCACGCGCTGCTTCTGGCCGCCACTCAGGCGGAACGGGTACTCGTCGATGCGGCGTTCGGGTTCGGGAATGCCAACGCGCCCGAGCCACTCGATGGCCTTGGCGCGCGCTGCCGACCCGCGCAGCGCGGTGTGCGCCTCGATGGCCTCGACGATCTGGTCGCCCACGCGCATCACGGGGTTCAGGCTCGTCGACGGTTCCTGAAAGATCATGCCGATGCGCCCGCCGCGCACCGAACGCATGCGCGACTCGGGCAGCGCGAGCACGTCCTGCCCTTCGAGCACCACGCTGCCCGCAGTCACGCGGCCGGCGTCGGGCAGCAGGCGCATCAAGGCGAGCGCCGTCATGCTCTTGCCGCAGCCCGACTCGCCGACCAGTGCGAAGGTCTCGCCACGCTCGATGCACAGCGTGAGGCCGTCGATGGCTTTGACGAGGCCGGCGTCGGCGTCGATCGCCACCTTGAGGTCGTCGATCTTCAGCATGCGTTTCGCCCGGCGGCTGCTTTGTAGACGGCGTTGCGTTCGCGCTTGCCAACGGCTACGACAACCACGATCAACTGTTTGTCGCGCACTTCGTAGACCAGACGGTAGCCAACGCCACGAAGCTTGATCTTGTATCGGTCACGCTGCCCTGACAGCAGGGCCGATGGAACACGAGGAGCCATCAATCGTTCGGCCAACTTCTTCTTGAACTGCTCACGAATGGCGCCGTCAAGCTTGGCCCAATCCTTCAGCGCATCGTCCAGAAAGCCAAGCTCAAAGCTCATCCAGCTTCACCTTGCGAATGGGCTGGGCTTTGCGGGCATCTGCGATGGCGTTGAGTTCAATGTCTTCGAGCCGATCAAGCAAGGCTTCGTAGGCCTTTGCCGGCACGCAGTAGAACGCCGGCTCGTTGCGGTTCAGGATGGCAACGGGAAAGCCTTCACCCGCTTCGACCGTGCCCATGGGGTCTCTTTTCAGCTCAGAAATGCTTGCCGTGGTCTCTGCGAGGATCAGATGCGCCATGATATTAAAAGCCCCTTTTAAGGCACCAAATTAAGTACTGATATTAGCACTTATAAGAGTGCCTTAGATAGACTTCGAGGTCAGTTCAGTTTGCTCAAAAGTGGCAAGATGTTGTGGCCTCACGCCGACGGCCCGGCCACGCGCCGTGCCAGCACGCGGGGGCGCAGGCTCCGGGCACGCGGGTCAAAGGCGTCGCGCACGCCGTCGGCGAACAGGTTGGCGGCGAGCACCAGGGCCACCATGAAACCGAACGCGGCGATGAAGCTCCACCACACGACCGGGTCGCGGCTCATCTCGCTGCGGGCCAGGTTGATCATGCCGCCGAAGCTGTTCATGGACGGGTCGACGCCCACGCCCACGTAGGTGAGCACCGCTTCGTAGAGGATCAGGTCCGAGAAGCTGAGCACGGTGGTGATGAGCACCAGGTGCATCACGTTGGGCATGATGTGGCGCGCCATGATGCGCGCATGGCTCACGCCGAAGGCGGTGGCGGCCTGCACGAAGTCGAGCTCGCGCAGCTTCAGCGTTTCACCACGGATCAGCCGGCACAGCGTGGCCCAGCCGGTCAGGCCCAGGATCACGCAGAGCAGGAACATCTTCAGGTCACTGCGCTCGGCGCCGGTCTCGAACATCTCGGGGTGCTTGTCGAGGAACACCTGAACCATCAGCACGCAAGCGGCGATGAGCAGCACGTTGGGCACCGAGGTCAGCGTGGTGTAGAGGTACTGGATCACCTCGTCGACCCAACCCTTGAAGTAGCCTGCCAGCACGCCCAGCACCATGGCAAGCGGCAAGGTGGCCATGGTGGCCAGCGTGCCGATGACGAACGCGGTGCGCACGCTCTTGAGCGCCTGGTACAGCACGTCGTTGCCGGTGCGGTCGGTGCCGAACACATGGTAGTGGCCCATCAGCGCGACGAGTGGGCCGACGAGCACGCACACCACCGCCACGGTGATGAGCGCAGCGCGCAGCGGCACGTGGGTACGGTCGCGGGCGATGTCGCTCAGCGCGCCCGTCACGCCCCCATGCTGCGAGCGGTTCAGCCAGGCGACGAGCAGCGCGGCGAGCAGCGCCACGGCCGCGCCCGCAGCCAGGCCGGCCACCGCGCGCAGGCGCACATCGCCCACCCAATCGGCGGGGCTCGCCAGGTGCGCGCCGCCGAACGCGAGGCGCGGAAAGTCGCGCACGGGTTTGCCATCGCGCTCGAGGGCCTGCATGTTGAAACCGAGGTAGGCCAGCGGCTCCGAGTAGCCTGACTCGCGCATGTGCACCTGGCGCGCAAGCACCGTGTCGAGCAGCGATTCGGTGCTGGTCGCGTAGAACGTGACTGTCCCGGCAGGGGCGTCGGCAGACGGCACCAGCGCACGGCGGAAATGCACGCTGTCGACCAGCGTCACAAGTGCGAACAGCGCCAGCACGATGCCGGCGCACAGGGCCGCCGGGTCGCGCGCCACGCGGGCCCAGTTGGCACGCAGGTTCGGGTTGACGCGCACGCGCCAGGCGTACCAGATGAGCAGCAGTACCATGGCGTAGAGCACCAGGTCGGTCCAGAGCAGAACGAGCTTCGGGGTCATGTCAAACGAACCCGCGGGTCGGCCCAGGTGTACGTCAGGTCGATCAGCACGTTGCTCGCGATGTAGAGCACCGCGCCGAGGAAGACCATCGAGCGCACGATGGCGAAGTCTTGCCCCGTGATCGCATCGATCACGAACGCGCCGAGGCCAGGAATACCAAAGAAGCTCTCGAACACCAGGCTGCCGAGGAACACATAAGGCAGGTAAGAGCCGGCGCTGGTGATGATCGGAATGGCCGCGTTCTTCAGAACATGGCGGAACAGCACGACCGACTCACCCAGGCCCTTGGCGCGCGCGGTGCGAACATAGTCTTTGCCGATCTCTTCCAGGAACATCGCCCTGTACAGACGGGCCTCGGTGCCCAGGCGCGAGATGAGCGACAGGATCACCGGCAGCGCCAGGAACTTCACCGCCGTGAGGCCGCCTTCATAGCCCGAGATCGGCACCAGGTGCAGCATGCGCGAGAAGAACACCTGCCCGACGATGATGTAGAAGAGGCTCGAGATCGAGAGCATCACCACGCACAGCACCACACCCCAGAAGTCGATGCGCGAGTGGCGGAAGAACACCAGCAGCAGCGCGAACGCGGTGCTCACGAACACCTGCAGGATGAAGATCGGAACTGCCAGCTGCAAGCTCACGCTCATGCGGGTCTTGATCTCGTGGCCGATGTCGACCGCATTCTGCGAATCGGAGCGCCCGAAGTCGAGCGCGAACAGCGACACCGAACGCTCCCACACGATGGTGTGGGTCAGCTTGGCGGCGCCCTGCTCCTTGGCGTCCCAGTACACAGGCTTGTCGTAGCCGCGCTCGGTCTTCCATTTCTCGATCTGGTCCTGCGTGACGCGCTTGCCGCCAATGTTCAGGCGCGCCATGTCGTCGGGCGTGTTGACGCTGAAGAACAGGAAGAAGGTGAACAGGTTGACGCCGATCAGGATCAGCGCTCCGTAGCCAAGGCGGCGGATCAGGTAGTTCAGCACTGGGCTAGCCCACTTGAGTCGAAGGTGTCGCAGGTGTGACTGGCGACGCAGGCACAGCCGCCTTCGCCGTGGCGTCTTGCCGCGCACGGTAGCTGCGCCGGCCGACCCACACCAGCGCCAACGCACCGGCGGCAAGCAGCAGAATCGGCCACCAGGTCGGCTTGTTCCACTCGGCCTGGCGCACCACCCGGGCCACCGGGTCGACGCGGTAGTACTTCACCTGGTCGCGGATCAGGATGCTCGGCTTGCCGTTGTGCAGCCAGGGCTGGAACGCGAGCGCCACGTACGGCCAGTAGCCCCAGGCCCAGGGCGAGTCTTCGCGGGCGATGGCCACCATCTCGTCAATCAACTTCTGGCGCTCCGGCCCGTCGTCGAGCGTTTGCATGCGCACGAAGAGCTTGTCGTAGGCCGGGTTGCTGTAGTTGATGGCGTTCTCGCCCTGCGACACCGCCTTCGCGTTCGGGCCATACAGCTGGAACAGGAAGTTCTCGGCATCGGGGTAGTCGCCCAGCCAGCCGCCCCAGACGATCTGCGCCTTGCCTTTCAGCAGCTTCTCCTGGTGCTGGTTGAAGTCGGTGGCGCGCACTTCGAGCTGGATGCCGAGCTTGGCGAACTGCTTGACCATCCAGTCGATCTCCGACTTGATTTCCGGCGTGGGCGTGCGCTGGTAGTCGTAGTTCAGCACCAGCGGCTTGCCGGTGTCGGCGGCGCGGCCGTTCGGGTAGCCGGCTTCCGCCATCAGGCGCTTCGCGTCTTCGATCGGCCGGCGCACCGGCAGCCCGTTCACAAGCCGGTGCGTGACTCGGTTGATGCCCTCGGGCGTGCCTTCGCGCGAGCCGAACACGCCCGGCGGAACCGGGCCTTGTGCGGTCTCGCCGCCCTTGTTGCGAAAGACCCGGCCGTAGCCCTCTTCCCAGTCGATGGCGATCGACAAGGCCTGGCGCAGCTTGCGGTTCTTCACCTGCTGCTCGGGCGTGTCGCCCTTGCCCACGACCGGGTCGAGCCAGTTGAAGCCGAGGTACCAGTTGTTGATGTCGGTGGTCTGCGGGAAGCTGAAACCGCGCTCGTCGTACAGCCGCTTGACGATCTTCGAGTCTTCCGCATCGGTGCGCAGTTCCACGCCCCAGTCGGGCCGTTCGATCTCGGGCACGTCGAGATAGCCCTGCTTGAACATCTCCTTGCGAGGCACCCGCTCCTTCACGAAGATCGATTGAAAGCCATCGGCAAACGGCATCGGCTTGCCGCAATCGGCCAGCAGGCCGGCTTCCTCGTCGCCGGGGTTCCCGTCGCAAGGGTAGGTTTCGCCGTGGTAGTTCGGGTTGCGCTTCATTTCCAGGAAGCGGTCTTTCACGTGCTGGGTCAGCATGTAAGGCCCCGTGCCCACGGGCCAGCGGATCAGCGAGAGGCCGTTCTTGCCCATGCCGGGCTGCGAATAGAACGCATCGGCCTCCCAGGGCACCGGCGCGGCGAAGGTCATGGCCATCCAGTACTTCCACTGCGGGTACTTGCCCTTGATGCGCATGCGCAAGGTGTGGCTGTCGACTGCTGTGGCCCCGGCCAGCGGCCAGCGTCGCAGGTCGAGAAAAGGCTTGTCCTGGCTGTCTTCGGGCAGGCCGGCGAGCAGCTTCTTGTCTTCGACTTTCAACAGCGCGGCGTAGTCTTTCAGGCCGAGCAGGTACTCGGCGAACACCGCGTAGATCGGCGCCTCGATGCGCGTGGTGGCATGGCGCTTGAGCGCGTAGACGAAGTCTTCGGCAACGAGCTCGCGCGTGCCTTGCTCGGCGAAGTCTTGTGGCGCGCGCTTGTCGGCGAGCTGACCGGGCGCGAGGTGGTGGTACAGGTATTCGCCCTTCACGTCCTTCGCGAAAGCCGGGTGCGGCGCGTAGCGAATGCCGGGCTTGATGGGCACGTCGTACACGCTCTCGGCAATGGCTTCGGCAGGTGCATCGTCAGCCAGGCGCGCGCCGGCCTTGTCGAGGTAATACGGCTTCACGACGGCGGCAGCGGCCTTCGGAATCAGCTCGTACGGGCGCTTGAGGTAGTGGTAGCCGTATAGCGGCTCGTACGCCGCCATGGTGTACGGCGTTTCGGGGTTCAGGTACGACGCGGTCGGGTCCAGATAGCGCGGAGACCGTTCATCGAACGAGTTGAAGATGATGTTCGTTGCCGCTGCGCCGTCGGCATACGGGCTGTTGTTGCAGGCGGCAAGCAAGCATGCGGCAGCCAGCAACATCAGAAGGCGCTGGGCCAAGTTTGGTTCGCGTTTCCTGCACCGACCCGCCATGCGCTACTCCCATTCGTTCATCGGCGCGCAGCAGGCTTGCGCCGCGCCCCCACAAAGAAAATTGCCTCCGAAGAACACCGGCTTGTGGCTGGGTCAGCGAGAGGCAGACACCGAATTGTAAGCGTCGTCTTCGCCGTTTCAGCACGTCGCCAGCGCGGGCGCCGGCACGTTCAGTCGTGCGTGTGGTGAACGTGGTGGGCATGCTCCCACCCGATCAGCACGTCACGCCCCTGCACCACGAGCCGCACTTTCGCGCCCACCGGCAGCGTGACCTTGGTGGGCACATGGCCGAAGGGCAGGCCGGTCAGTATCGGCGTGCGGGTCAGCGTGCGCAGGTGCGCGACCACCGTCTTCAGCGAGTAGCCCCGGTCGAGTGGTGACGGCTTCCAGCCGCTGAATGCCCCGAGAACAACCGCCTTCTGCGCATCGAGCACACCGGCCTGGTGCAGTTGCAGCAGGTGCCGCTCGACACGGTAGGGGTGCTCGTTCACGTCTTCGAGGAACAGCACGCCGCCCTTGACGCGTGGCATGTGCATCGTGCCGAGCAGCGAGTTCAGCATGCACAGGTTGCCGCCCCACAGCTGGCCGCGCACCGACAGCGCGTCGAACCCCGCTTCGGTGCGAAAGCCGACCGCTTCGAGTGCGCCGGTCATGGCCTCGACGAAGCAGCCCTGCGTCACGTCGTCCACGCCGCCGGCGTCATCAGGGCGGCCGAAGTCGTCGCATGCCAGCGGGCCGGCCCAGGTGATCGCGCGGGCAGCATCCTTCGTGTGGGCGAGCAGGCCGAGTTGAAGCGCGGTCATGTCGCTCTGACCGACCCAGTGCGTGCCGCGCTCGACGCTCTTCGCGATCAGCGCCCAGTCGACGCGGTCGAGCAGCCGCGTGAGGCCGTAGCCACCGCGCGTGGCCAGCGCGATGTCGGGTGCCTGCCCCGCCACGCGGTGCAAGGTGGCCAGGCGCGTGTCATCGTCGCCAGCGAAGCGCTGGTGTTTTGCCAGCGTCGATGCATCGGTCAGCACATCGAAGCCCAGAGCCGTCAGGCGTTTCGCGGCGAGCCTGAGCGGTGCCGCCTTGGCCAGCACGCCGGCAGGGGTGAAAAGGGTCAGCGTGGTCATCGGGTCGAGAACAGTCCGAGGTCGATTTTGGCTCAGGAGGTGCCCGGTGAAGCCCCGATCTCGGTGGCCTCGCCGGTGGGAATGTCGGAGGTGTCTTGCGCCAACTCAGCATCGGTGGGTGCGCGTGCCGCACGGCGCAGGCGGTATTGCTCACGGCGCTGCGCGAAGAACTCGCGCAGCAACTGGCCACACTCATCGGCAAGAACGCCGCCATGCAATGCGGTGTGGTGGTTCAGTTGCGCAAGCTCGAACAGGTTGACGACCGAGCCGGCCGCGCCGGTCTTGGGGTCGATGGCACCGAACACCACGCGCTTGAAGCGCGCGTGCAGCAAGGCCATCGCACACATCGCGCACGGCTCTAGGGTGACGTACAGCTCGCATTCGGGCAGCCGGTAGTTGGCGACCAGTTGCGCCGCATGACGCAGCGCCACGATCTCGGCGTGCGCGGTCGGGTCGTGCTCGGTGATCGGGCGGTTGTAGCCAGTTGCGATGACCTGCCCCGCCCGCATGATGACCGCGCCCACCGGCACCTCGCCGACCAGCCACGCGTTGCGCGCCTGATCGAGTGCGATGCGCATGGCGTGCTCGTCGGCCGCAGCAGCTGGAGGGATCGGAGTGATCAGGTTGAAGAAAGGCTCGGTCATCGCGGAGTTTTTCAGCGGGCTGTCGGCAACCCGCAGGTTGTTGGTGCGCTACTTGTCGGCTTCTTCCTTGCGTGCGGCAGCGCCTTGCTCCAGTGCCTTGGCCACGTCGTCGCCGACTTGCTGCCGGGCTTGCTGCACTTGGTCGCGAACGGCGCCTGAGCCGGCCGTGCTCGCTGCGGCAGTGCCCGGCAACGCCAGGACGGGCGCCGCCGTCTTGAGTTGGCTCGCCACCAGCAGCAGCACCAAGGCCAACACGACGAGCAGTGACACCCCACCGAAGACAGCGCGCATGGCAGACCTCTTGTTTACTGAAGCGGCCCCTTGAGCGGCTCGGGCACCGCCACCGACATGACCTCGATGCCCTCTTCACGCAAGGCCTCGGCGTCGGCCGGGCTGGCACGGCCGCGAATCGGGCGGCCTTCGGTTTCGCCGTAATGAATGCGGCGTGCCTCTTCGGGAAAGCGTTCGCCGACATCTTCGGTGCTGACCATCATGTGGCGCACCGCACGCAACCACTTGGCCTGTTGCGCTGCGGCCGGCGCCGCCGTGTTCGGGGCCGACTCGACGGCGGGCGGCTCGCGCTGCCTCGACACGTTCAGGCGCGGGGCGCTGGGCAGCCGCAGGATGGTCTTGTCCGCGCACAGCGGGCAGGCAACCATGCCTCGCGCTTCTTGCAATTGAAAGTCTTCGTCGGAGGCGAACCAGCCTTCGAACACATGCTCGTGAGCGCAACGCAGGTTCAGGACCTTCATCACTGCATTATCGATGCGGCGTGGCTCACGCCGAAGCCTGCCACTGCAAGGGCCAGCGCCCGGCACGCCAGTTGGCAAGCCACAGCAAGCCGATCAGCGTCTTTGCGTCGGTGAGTTCACCGCGCGCGGCGAGGGTATCGAGTTCGTCGGCCCCGAGGCTCAGTACATCGAGAAACTCGCCGTCATCGAGCCGGCGCGGGCCGAGTGTCAGCCCGCGCGCGAACCACACCTCAATGCCTTCGGTCGAATAGGCGATGGCGTTGTGCAGGATGCCGGCACGGGCCCACTCGGTGGCACGGTAGCCCGTCTCCTCGTTCAATTCGCGCACGGCGCATTGGCCGGGCGACTCACCCGCATCGAGTTTGCCAGCGGGGAATTCGAGCATCGAGCGGCCCATTGGGTGGCGCCACTGGCGCTCGACCACGAGCCGGCCGTCGTCGAGCAGCGGCACGATCATCACCGCACCGGGGTGAACGATGTACTCGCGCTGCGCGGTGCGGCCGTCGGGCATGCGAACCTCGTCGCGGCGGACATCGAGAAAGTGGCCCCGGTAGACCTGCTCGGAGTGGAGCGGTGTTTCCTGCAGATGGTCGTCAGGTGCGGTCACGTGGTGAGCGCCTTGACGATGGCCTCTCGGCACACCGTCATCAGCCCGTCGGGCAGCAGGCCGAACAGCAACACGGCGGCGCCGTTGATCGACAGCACGAAGCGCATCTCGCCGGTGCTGACGATGGGCTGCGTATCGGTCGGCTCGTCGAAGTACATGACCTTGATGACACGCAGGTAATAGAAGGCGCCGACCAGGCTCATCAGCACCGCGACGACGGCCAGCGCAATGTAGCCGCCGACATTCGTCGACACCACCGCCTGCAGCACGGCCAGCTTGGCGTAGAAGCCGACCGTCGGCGGCAGGCCGGCAAGCGACAGCATGATCACGGTCATCACGAGCGCAAACCACGGGCTGCGTTTGGCCAGGCCTTTGAGGTCGCTGATCTGCTCCGACTCGAAACCCTGGCGCGACAACAACATCACCATGCCGAAGCTGCCCAGCGTGGTGAGCACGTACGTGACGATGTAGAACATCGACGAGCTGTAGCCGTTGGCGGCCGAGAAGGTGTTCATGCCCACCACGGTGGGCGTGAGGCCGAGCAGCATGAAGCCCATCTGCGCGATGCTGGAATACGCCAGCATGCGCTTCAGGTTGGTCTGCGCAATGGCGACGAGGTTGCCCAGCACCATCGAGCCGATGGACAGCACGACGAGCATCTGCTGCCAGTCGGCGCCGATGCCCGACAAGCCCTCGACCAGCAGGCGGATGGTGATGGCGAAAGCGGCCAGCTTCGGCGCCCCGCCGATCAACAGCGTCACGGCAGTGGGCGCGCCTTGGTAGACGTCGGGCACCCACATGTGGAAGGGCACGGCACCGAGCTTGAAGGCCAGGCCGGCCACGATGAAGACCACGCCGAACACCAGCACCGACTTGTTGATCTGCCCGGTGCCCACGGCCTTGAACACTTCGCTGATTTCGAGTGAGCCCGTGGCGCCGTACGTCATCGACAAGCCGTACAGCAGGAAGCCGCTGGCCAGCGCGCCGAGCACGAAGTACTTCATCGCCGCCTCGGTCGCGTCGACACTGTCGCGCCGCAGCGCCACCAGCGCGTAGAGGCTGAGCGACATCAGCTCCAGGCCGAGGTAGATGACGAGGAAGTTGTTCGCCGACTGCATCACGCAGATGCCGAGCAGCGCAAAGCTGCTGAGGGTGAAGAGTTCGCCCTTGAGCATGTCGCGCTCGGCGGCGTACGGCCGCGCATACACCAGCGACACCATCACCGCCAGGCAGGCGAAAGCGCCCAGCAAGTGGCCCATCGGGTCGGCGACGACCATGCGCTGCATCGCGTATTCGGTGCCGCCATCGGTGAAGCCTTGCAGGTGCATCAGGCCGACCACCGCCAGCGTGGCCTGCGTGAGCAGGTAGGTCGGCGTGCGGCGCGGGCTCGTGACCCAGAGGTCGAGCATCGCGATGACGCAGGCCATCCCGAGCAGAACCATCTCGGGGTGTACGGCGTGCCAGTTCATCTGATTCATGGGTGCTTGTCGCTTCTTGTTCTGGTGCAGGCAGGCGGGGTCACGCGTGTGTTCAGTTGGCGAGCTTGCTGACAGCCGCGTGCCTGAGCAGTTCAGATACCGACACGTGCATCACATCGGTGAACGGCTTCGGGTACAGGCCCATCCACAGCACCGCGACGGCCAGCGCCGCCAACATGCCGAACTCGCGGGCGTTGATGTCGGTCAGCGCACGCACGTGGTCGTTCGCAATCGCGCCGAAGTAGACCCGCTTGACCATCCAGAGTGTGTAAGCCGCACCGAAGATCAACGTGCTCGCCGCGATGGCGCCGAGCCAGAAGTTGTACTTGACCGCACCGAGGATCACCATCCACTCACCCACGAAGCCGGCCGTGCCGGGCAGGCCGCAGTTGGCCATCGCGAACAGCACGGCGAAGGCAGCGAACTTCGGCATCGTGTTGGCCACACCGCCATAGGAAGCAATCTCGCGCGAATGCACGCGGTCGTAGAGCACACCGATGCAAAGGAACATGGCGCCCGACACGAAGCCATGCGAGATCATCTGCACGATGCCGCCAGACATGCCCAGTTCATTGAAGATGAAAAAGCCGAAGGTCACGAAGCCCATGTGGGCGATCGACGAATACGCGACGAGCTTCTTCATGTCACGCTGCACCAGCGCCACGAAGCCGATGTAGACCACCGCCACGAGCGAGAGCGCGATCATGAAGCCGGCCCACTTGTGGGATGCGTCGGGCGTGATCGGCAGCGAGAAGCGCAGGAAGCCGTAGCAGCCGAGCTTGAGCATGATGGCCGCCAGGACGACCGAGCCGCCGGTCGGCGCTTCGACGTGGGCATCGGGCAGCCAGGTGTGCACTGGCCACATCGGCACCTTCACCGCGAAGGCGAGGAAGAACGCGAAGAACAGCAAGGTCTGCGCGTTCATTGCGAGTGGCAGCTTGTGCCATGTGAGGATGTCGAAGCTGCCACCCGACTTGTAGTACAGGAAGATCAGCGCGACCAGCATCAACAGCGAGCCGGCCAGCGTGTACAGGAAGAACTTGAACGCGGCGTACACCCGCTTCGGCCCGCCCCACACGCCGATGATCAGGTACATCGGGATCAGCGTGGCTTCGAAGAACACATAGAACAGCAAACCGTCGAGGGCGCTGAACACACCGACCATCAAGCCGGACAGGATCAGGAACGCACCCATGTACTGGTGTACACGGTCGGTGATCACTTCCCACGCGGCGACCACGACGATGACGGTGATGAACGCGGTGAGCGGAACGAACCACATCGACAGGCCGTCCACGCCCAGGTGGTAGTGCACGTTGAAGCGCGCGATCCACGACAGCTTCTCCTGAAACTGCAGCGCAGCGGTGGTGCTGTCGAAACCCTTGATCAGCGGCAGCGTGACGAGGAAGCTCGCAAACGCCGCCAGCAGCGCCACCCAGCGCACCGTGCCGGCCTGGCTGTCACGGCCGAGCGCGAGCAGCACCACGCCCGCGAGGATCGGCAGCCAGATGGCGAGACTCAACAAACCCATGTTCTTGTTCTCCGTGCGCTACTTGACCAGCAGCGCGGCCATGAAAGGCCACAGTTGCCACGTCATCAAGCCGATGACGCCCATGATCATCACCAGCGCGTACCAGTACAGGTGGCCGCTCTGCAACTCGCGCCCCTTGGCAGCGGCTGCACCCACCAGGCTGGCCGAGCCGTTGATGAGCACGCCGTCGATCAGCCCTTCGTCGCCGCCCTTCCAAAGGCCCGTGCCCGTCATCCGGGCCATGCGGGCCAGCACGTTCTCGTTGATCCAGTCGAGGTAGTACTTGTTCTCGAGCAGCGTGTAGATGAAGCCGAAGCGCGCCTTGATCGCGATGGGAATGCTCGGTGCCACCATGTAGAAGACATACGCGACCACCACGCCCGCCAGCGCCAGCAGGAACGGCAGGGACGTCAGCGCGTGCAGCGCCATCGCGCCGGCGCCATGGAACTCTTCTGCGAGCTTCTCGATGGCGTGATGGGCTTCGCCGTTGACGAAGATGGCGCCCTTGAAAAAATCGCCGAACAGCATCGGGCCGATGGTCAGGTAGCCGATGACGACCGACGGGATGGCGAGCGCTACCAGCGGGAAGGTCACGACCCAGGGCGACTCGTGCGGCACATGGGGCTCGTGCGAGGAGTGATCGCCCGCATGGTCATCGTGGTGGTCATGCTCACCCGGAAAGGGTTTATGCCGGAAGTTCTCCTTGCCATGGAAGACGAGGAAGTACATCCGGAACGAATAGAACGCCGTCACGAACACACCGGCCACAACAGCGAAGTACGCGAAGCCCGATCCCCACAGGTGGCTCTCGTGCACCGCCTCGATGATGCTGTCCTTGCTGTAGAAGCCGGCGAACAGCGGCGTGCCGATCAGTGCCAGCGAACCGAGCAGCGACGTGAGCCAGGTGATCGGCATGTACTTGCGCAGGCCGCCCATGTTGCGGATGTCCTGATCGTGGTGCATGCCGATGATCACCGAGCCGGCAGCGAGGAACAGCAGCGCCTTGAAGAACGCGTGCGTCATCAGGTGGAACACCGCGACAGAGTAGGCCGACGCACCGAGTGCGACCGTCATGTAGCCGAGCTGGCTCAGCGTGGAGTACGCCACCACACGCTTGATGTCGTTCTGGATGACGCCGAGGAAGCCCATGAACAGCGCGGTGATTGCGCCGATGACCATCACGAACGAAAGCGCCGTGTCCGACAGCTCGAACAGCGGCGACATGCGCGCGACCATGAAGATGCCGGCGGTCACCATCGTCGCCGCGTGGATCAGCGCCGAGATGGGCGTCGGGCCTTCCATCGAGTCCGGCAGCCACACGTGCAGCGGGAACTGCGCGCTCTTGCCCATGGCACCGATGAAAAGGCAGATGCAGGTGACGGTGATGAGTGCCCACTCGGTGCCGGGCAGCCTGAGCTTGGCAAGCTCTGCGCCCTTCGCGAACGCTTCGCCGTAGTTCAGCGTGTCGGCGAATGCGACGACGAGGCCGATGCCCAGAATGAAACCGAAGTCGCCGACGCGGTTGACGAGAAAGGCCTTCATGTTCGCGAAGATCGCGGTTGGCTTGGTGAACCAGAAGCCGATCAGCAGGTAGCTGACCAGGCCCACCGCTTCCCAGCCGAAGAACAGCTGCAGGAAGTTGTTGCTCATCACGAGCATCAGCATCGAGAACGTGAACAGCGAGATGTAGCTGAAGAAGCGCTGGTAGCCCGGGTCTTCTTCCATGTAGCCGATGGTGTAGATGTGCACCATCAGCGACACGAATGTCACGACGCACATCATCATCGCGGTCAACCCGTCGACAAGGAAGCCGACTTCCATCTTCAGGTTGCCCAGCACCATCCACTCGTAGATGGTGGCGTTGAAGCGCGCGCCGTCCAGCACCGCGAGCAGTGTCATCACCGAGATCACGAGCGAGATCAACACACCGAGGATGGTGACGATATGCGCGCCGCGTCGACCGATGGCGTTGCCGAACAGGCCGGCAGCGATGGCCCCGACCAGCGGCGCCAGCGGCACCGCGAGGAGCATGTTCTGTGAAAGGGTTGCAGCCATCGCGGGTCAGCCTTTCAGCGCGTCGAGTTCATCGATGTTGATGCTCGCGCGGTTGCGGAACAGCACGACAAGGATCGCCAAGCCGATGGCCGATTCGGCTGCCGCCACGGTGAGGATGAAGAACACGAACACCTGCCCCGCCATGTCGCCCAGGTAGTGCGAGAACGCGACGAAGTTCAAGTTGACCGCGAGCAGCATCAACTCGATCGCCATCAACAACACGATGAGGTTCTTGCGGTTCAGGAAGATGCCGATCACCGACATCGCAAACAGGATGCCCCCGAGCGACAGGTAGTGGCCGAGCGTGATGGGGCCGAAGCTCATTTCTTGTCTCCTGCCGGCGCTGCGGCCGTGAAGGCGTCAGGCGCCTCGACCTCGGGCTTCATCTGCACAATGCGCACGCGGTCGGCGGCTCGGGCCTTGACCTGTTCGGATGGGTTCTGATACTTCGAATCCTTGCGCTTGCGCAGCGTCAGCGCGATGGCCGCAATGATGGCCACGAGCAGCAGCACCGCAGCAATCTGCAGCGGGTACAGGTAGCGGGTGTAGACCTCGATGCCCAGCAACTTGGTATTGCCGAGCTTCAGCGCCGCCGCATCAGCCATGGGCGCATCGGTCAAGCGGAAGCCCGGCAACAACACGGCCGCCATTTCCAGCGCGATGACCACGCCGACGAGGGCTGCGACCGGAAAGTGCGTCCAGAACCCCTCGCGCAAGGTCTCGGAGCCCACGTCGAGCATCATCACGACGAACAGGAACAGCACCATCACCGCACCGACGTAGACGAGCACCAGCACGATGGCCAGGAATTCGGCGCGCAGCAGCATCCAGATACAGGCGGCGTTGAAGAACGCGAGCACCAGAAACAGCACCGCATACACCGGGCTTCGCGCCGTGATGACGCGGAACGAGGCGAACAGCAGGATGCTGGAGAAGACGTAGAAGAGCGCGGTGTTGAGGGTCATGTTGTTGTTGCGCCGAGGCTCCCACCTCGTTTCCCGTGCACTGAGCTGAAGGCTCAACGGTATTTGGCGTCAGCCTCCTTGGCTGCGGCGATCTCGGTCTCGTAGCGGTCGCCCACGGCGAGCAGCATGTCTTTCGTGAAGTACAGGTCACCGCGCTTTTCGCCGTGGTACTCGAAGATGTGGGTCTCGACGATGGAGTCGACCGGGCAGCTCTCTTCGCAGAAGCCACAGAAGATGCACTTGGTCAGGTCGATGTCGTAGCGCGTGGTGCGACGCGAGCCGTCGTCGCGCACGTCGGATTCGATCGTGATCGCCAGCGCCGGGCACACCGCCTCGCACAGCTTGCAGGCAATGCAGCGCTCCTCGCCGTTCTCGTAGCGGCGCAGCGCATGCAGGCCGCGAAATCGCGGCGACAGCGGTGTCTTCTCTTCCGGGAACTGCACCGTGATCTTGCGCGACCAGAAGTGGCGCCCGGTCAGGGCCATGCCCTTGAACAGTTCGCCCAGCAGGAAGCTCGAGAAGAAGTGTTTGACAGGTGATGCGGTGGTGGCCATGGTTCGCCCCCCT
>JANXWV010000069.1 GCA_025350965.1 Rhizobacter sp. | reverse complement strand
GAGCACCGGCAAGCGCATTGCGGTGGTCGGCGCCGGGCCGGCGGGCCTGGCGTGCGCGCACCGGCTGGCCGTGCTCGGGCACGACGTGGTCGTGTTCGAAGCCCAGCCCAAGCCCGGCGGGCTGAACGAGTACGGCCTGGCCACCTACAAGACAACCGACGGCTTCGCGCAGAAGGAGATCGCGTGGCTGCTGTCGATCGGCGGCATCGAGCTGCGCTACGGGCGCTCGCTCGGTGAGCACGTCACGCTGGCGGAACTGGCCCACGACTTCGACGCCGTCTTCCTCGGCATGGGCCTGGGCGGCGTCAACGCGCTGGGCATCGCCGACGAACACGTCGGCGGTGTTGCGGGACTGGGGAATGCCGTCGAGTTCATCGCCGGCCTGCGCCAGGCCAGCGACTACGCCGCGGTGCCCGTCGGCAAGCGCGTGGTCGTGCTCGGCGGCGGCATGACGGCGGTGGATGCCGCGGTGCAATCGAAGAAGCTCGGCGCCGAAGACGTGACGATCGTCTACCGGCGCGACGAGCAGCGCATGCCGGCGTCGGCACACGAGCGCGAGTGGGCGCAGTTTAACGGCGTTGCGATCCGCACCTGGAGCGTGCTCGAGAGTCTGACGGCACACACCGGCGCGGTCACATTCGCGACCTTTTCCAAAGTGGCCGAGGTCGATGGCCGCTTGAAAGAGACGGGCGAGCACTGGTCGCTCGCGGCCGACACCGTGCTCAAGGCCATCGGCCAGACGCTGGTGCTTGCCGACCCGGGCCTGGCCACGTTGGCGCTGCGCGCCGGCCGCATCGCGGTGAACAAAGAAGGCCGCACCTCGCTGCCCGGCGTGTGGGCCGGCGGCGACTGCACGTTCGGCGGGCGCGACCTGACGGTCGAAGCCGTCGACCACGGCAAGATCGCCGCCAACGCGATTCACAACACGCTGCTGCCCGATTCCGCGCAGGCGCTGCCGCGGGTGCGCAGCGGCGCCGCCACCTGAACCCGAGACCTTCGACGCGAAACCCATGGCCGACCTCACCACCACCTTCGCCGGCATCCAGAGCCCGAACCCGTTCTGGCTCGCCTCCGCGCCACCCACCGACAAGGAAGTGAACGTGACGCGCGCGTTCGAGGCCGGCTGGGGCGGCGTGGTGTGGAAAACGCTGGGCGAAGAAGGCCCGCCAGTCGTCAACGTGAACGGCCCGCGCTACGGCGCGCTGTACTCGGCCGACCGGCGCCTCATCGGCTTCAACAACATCGAGCTCATCACCGACCGGCCGCTGCAAACCAACCTCGACGAGATCGCGCGCGTGAAGCGCTCCTGGCCCGACCGCGCGATGGTGGTGTCGATCATGGTGCCGTGCGATGAAGCGAGCTGGAAGGCCATATTGCCGCGCGTCGAAGACACCGGCTGCGACGGCATCGAGCTCAACTTCGGCTGCCCGCACGGCATGAGCGAGCGCGGCATGGGCTCGGCCGTGGGTCAGGTGCCCGAGTACATCGAGATGGTGACGCGCTGGTGCAAGCAGTACAGCCGCCTGCCCATCATCGTGAAGCTCACGCCGAACATCACCGACATCAAGCCGCCGGCACTCGCGGCGCACCGCGGCGGCGCCGATGCGGTGTCGCTCATCAACACCATCAACTCGGTGATGGGCGTCGACCTCGACAGGCTGCTCATCACGCCCAACACCGGCGGCACCGGCTCGCACGGCGGCTACTGCGGGCCGGCGGTGAAGCCGATCGCCCAGGCCATGGTGGCCGAGATCGCGCGCACCCCTGCGATGGCCGGGCTGCCGATCTCGGGCATCGGCGGCATCACCACCTGGCGCGACGCGGCCGAGTTCATCGCGCTCGGCTGCGGCAACGTGCAGGTGTGCACCGCGGCCATGACCTACGGCTTCCGGATCGTGCAGGACATGTGCAGCGGCCTGTCGAACTACATGGACGACAAGGGCTTCACATCGATCGAGGCCTTCCGCGGCCGCGCGGTGCCGAGCATCGTCGACTGGAACCAGCTGAACCTGAACCACATCGAGAAGGCGCGCATCGACCAAGACTTGTGCATCCAGTGCGGCCGCTGCCACGTGGTGTGCGAAGACACCTCGCACCAGGCCATCACCGCCACGAAAGACGGCAAGCGCTGGTTCGAGGTGATGGACGACGAGTGCGTCGGCTGCAACCTGTGCGTCTCGGTGTGCCCGGTGCCGCAGTGCATCACGATGAAGCCGCTTGCGGCCGGCGCCGTCGATGCCCGCACCGGCCGCGTCGTGAGCGGCGAGTACGCGAACTGGACGACGCACCCGAACAACCCGGCGCGGGTTTGATCGGCCGCCGAAGCACCCTCACCTTGTTGCCACCCCCAGCCTCACTGGCCGTCGACGTCCACGACGCGTCCGTCGTCTACCCCGCCGCAGAGCAGCCGGTCACCGCGCTGCGCGACGTGAGCCTCGCGATCCGCGAAGGCGAGTTCGTCTCGCTGATCGGCCCGTCGGGTTGCGGCAAGACGACGCTGCTGCGAGTGATCGCCGACCTGGAGCCCCTCACCTCCGGCAGCGTGCGCGTGAACGGCATGAGCGCGCACGACGCGCGGCTCGCGCGGGCCTACGGCTACGTGTTCCAGGCGCCGGCCCTGTTCCCGTGGCGCACGGTGCTGGCCAACGTGTGCCTGCCGCTGCAGATCCAGGGCGTGGACAAGGCCCGCGCCCGCAGCATCGCGCTGGCGCAGCTCGCCAAGGTCGGCCTCGCCGGCTTCGAAGGCAAGTACCCGTGGCAGCTGTCGGGCGGCATGCAGCAGCGCGTGTCGATCGCGCGCGCACTCGGCTTCGAGCCCAAGCTCTTGATGATGGACGAGCCCTTCGGTGCGCTCGACGAGATCACCCGCGACCGCCTCAACGAGCAGCTGCTGCAGCTGTGGCGCGCCGATGCCGGCCAGCGCACCATCGTGTTCGTGACGCACTCGATCCCCGAGGCGGTGTTCCTGTCGTCGCGCATCGTCGTGATGTCGCCGCGGCCGGGGCGCATCGCCGAGGTGATCGAGTCGCCGCTGCCGGCCGAGCGCTCGCTCGACATCCGCGACACGGCCGCGTTCACCGAACTCGCGCACCGCGTGCGGCTGGCGCTGCAGGATGGGCATGGCGGCCACTGACG
>JANXWV010000030.1 GCA_025350965.1 Rhizobacter sp. | reverse complement strand
TGCTCGATCGGCGCCGGCGCCGCCACCGGCGCGCCCGCCGCGGCGTGCCCCTCGGCGCGGCCCATCACCGGGCTCAGCGTGCCGGCCTCGGCGTCGTAGTGGAACAGCGATTTCGCCAGCTGCGGCTGCACGCTGAGCATGTCGATCAGGAAGCCCAGCGCGCCCAGGTTGCCGGCGAGCCGGTCGAACAGGGCGGACTCGGCAGCGCGCTCGGTGCCGGCCTCGCTCGCGATCAGGCCGTCGACCTCGTCGCGCATGCGCAGCAGCGCCGCCGAGGCATGGTCCATGCCCAGCACCGACAGCACGCCGCGCATCGCCGACAGCTGGTTCGGCACCGGGATCAGCACGTGGCGATCTTCCGGTTTGCGGAAATACTGGTCGATGAGCTTCTCGGACTCGGACAGCGACGCCCGCAGTTCCTGCACCACGCTGCCCATGGTCTGGCGGTCGGAGACGCGGCGGTACAGCTCCTCCATCCAGCCTTCCAGCGGCTCCGGCGGCTGGCCCTGGCGCACGGCCGCCAGCCGCTCGGCCAGCCGGCTCACGCGAGTGGCCTGGTCCGGGTGGTCGAAGTCGGCGTCTTCGAGCGCAGCTTCGATGTAGAGCAGGCTGGTCGCCACTTCCATGGCGAGCGGCGCGGCGGGTGCACTGTTGCTGTGCTGGGTCTGCACGACGGCGCGCTGCAATTCGCCGGCGAAGGTGTCACCGAGCGGGAACAGGCGCTTGAGCGATTCGCCGACGAGCGAGAACTGTTCTGCCAGGCCGGCCAGGCGGTGCATTTCACCGCCGGCGATGGCGGACCACGCCTCCTTGGCCGCAGCCACGCGTTTGCGCGCCTGCGCGATCACTGCCGGGTCGAAGTGGCCGAGCACGCTCACCGAATAGTCGACCGGAGCGTGCCGCGCCAGGCCATAGGCCAGCCGCACGGCGGCCAGGCGCGGGGACTTGCGGCCATCGCCCGGCGAAGCGCTCTGCGCGCAAAAGAACAGCAGGTCTTGGGCAAGCCGCTCCGAAACGTCGGAGCCGCCGCGTTCGAGGATGCGGAACTGCGCCAGCAGGCGCGACGCCACGCGTTTGCTGAACACGTCGAAGCCGAGCAGGCCATGCGCCTGCGCTTCGAACACAGCAGATGCGAGCGTCCAGAGCGTGGAGATCGGGCCGGCCACAGCACCCGCACCGAGGCCGGCGCAGATGTCGCTCATGCTCCCCGCAGCCTGTACCGGGTCGAGGTTGCGCATCAATGCCAACAACTGCCCTTCGAGGGCGGCGTGGGTGGCGGCGTCCGGTTGGCGCTGTGTTGCCGCGGGATCTGCGGGCAGGTCGCGCCATTGCCAGTCGAGTGGCCAAAGGTCTGCCGGGTGCACGCGGTCGGCACCGGCGGCTTCTTGCACCGCCCGGTACTGCGGGAACAGCGACAGGGTCGAGACCGGGCGCCCCGCCAGCAGCCGCGCGACGTAGTCGAGCAAGGCGAACGACGCGCGCTCGATGTCTTCGACAACCGCCACGCTCAGCTGGTGCGGCCGGCTCACGTAACGTTGAACCGCCGCTTCGCTGGCGCGCAGCACCGTCGCCACTGCCGGCAACCCGACCAGTTCGAGCGCACCCACGCCCTGGTGGATCTGCGAGCGCGCCGTGCGCAGCACGGCCGGGTCGACCGCGTCGATGTCAGATGCGCCAAGGGCCTCGGCGTCCTTCACGAACCGGCGCAGCGCCTTGTGGGCGGCGTCGAGCGAACGGCGCAGTTCCTCGTGGACCCACGCCAGGGCGCTGAGGTCGTCGCTGCCGCCGGGTGTGGCTGCAGCGCTGCTTGCGCCGGGGTTGGCGCTCAGGTTTGCGCTCATGCGTTCGTCACTCGATCTTGAACCGCGCCACCGACTGCTTCAGCTCTTCGGCCGTGCGCGACAACTCGCGCACCATCTGCGCCGTGGAGCGTGTGCCTTCACCGGTCTGCTCGGTCACTGCAAAGATGTGCTGGATGTTCGCGGCCACCACGTTGGCCGACTGCGCTTCGCTGAGCGCCTGATTCGAGATGTTGGCGATCAGCTCCGAGAGCTGGCGCGTCACGCGGTCGATGTCGCCGAGCGCCGAGCCTGCCGCGTCGGTCAGTCGCGTTCCTTCGACCACGCCCTGGGTGCTGCGCTCCATGGCGCCAACCGCGTCTTGCGTGTCGGTCTGAATCGTCTTCACGAGCGCGGCGATCTGGCGCGTTGCGTCACCGGACCGCTCAGCCAGCCGCTGCACTTCTTCCGCCACGACCGAGAACCCTCGCCCCGCCTCACCGGCCGAAGCCGCCTGGATGGCCGCGTTCAGCGCCAGCACGTTGGTCTGCTCGGTAATGTCGGAAATCAGCTCGGTGATTTCGCCGATCTCCTGCGACGACTCGCCCAGCCGCTTGATGCGCTTCGATGTCTCCTGGATCTGATCGCGAATCGAGTTCATGCCGCCGATGGTGTTCTGCACCGCACGCAAGCCCGACTCGGCCGCCTCGAGCGACTGGCGCGCCACGGCGGCGGTTTCCTGGGCCTGGCCCGACACGTCGTTGATTCGACCCGCCATCTGCAGCACCGACTCGCCGGTGTCGCGGATCTCGCGCAGCTGTTCGGAAGAGGCTGCGAGCAGCTCGGTCGAGGTGGCCTCCACCTGCTGCGTGGTGTCGGTCACCCGGCCCACCGTGCCCTGCACCTGCGAGACCAGCGTGCGCAGCTCTTCCACGGTGTAGTTCACCGAGTCGGCGATCGCGCCGGTGATGTCTTCGGTCACGGTCGCTTGCTGCGTCAGGTCGCCCTCGGCCACCGCTTGAAGCTCGTTCATCAACCGCAGAATGGCCGCCTGGTTGGCGTCGTTCACGCGCTTGGCTTCCTGCTGCTCGCGTTCCGCCGTCTGGCGCTGGCCTTCGGCCGTTGCGGCGCGGTCGGCCTGCTCACGCACATACAGCCTCAGGAACCCGAAGCCGCCCAATGCCAGCGCCAGGGCCGACAGCAGCAACAGCACGAGGCTCAGGCCGCTGAACCCGGTCTCGCGGCTCAAGCGGTCCTGCACGGCCTCGAGGCCTTTGCGCAGCGGCTCGCTGTCCGCAATGATCCCGGACTGGGCTTCACGTGCGGCCACCAGGCCCTGCAGGTTGCCCAGAATCGCGCTCGCCTGGGTACGCGTTTCCTCGTACTGCTTCATCAGCGCGACCAAACGCTCCTTGGTCTGCAGGTCGCGCGTGCCCGGCAGCCGCAACTCCGGGTTGCCATCGGCCAGGCCCTGGGCGATTTCGCGGAATGAGTTCAGGTCCTTGCCGAGCAGGAACACGGCCTCGGGGCTCACGCCTTCCATCGTCAGGAATTCGTTCGCCGACTTGCCGATGCGCTGCGTCAACATCACGAGTTGGCCCGCCGCCGACAACTCGGCCGGCGAGGCCTCTTGCTGCAGCTTCAGCGACGACACCGTCTCGGCAATTTCCAGCAGGTCGGACGATTGGCGGTTGATCGCGCGCAGTGCCTGCCCGACTTGGGTGAGGATCTTCTGCTGGTCGAGCACGACCTTCGCATTCTTCTCGGCGCGGTCGACCATCGGCAGCACCGGGTCCAGTACCTCTTGCGCACTCGACGGCGCGGCGGCAATGTCGCCTTCACCGGTTTTGAGGCTGCGCACGTTGCGCGCCAGAACGTCGGCGCTCTCACGCACTTCCGGGAACGCCGACGCGCTGCCGATCAAGGCCTGCGACACCGATTTCGCGAGCCGCTGCGACTGCATCAGCGCCTGGCCGCTGGCACCCACCTGGGCCGAGCCCCGGCTGGCAGACAACACCGACAGCACCGTCATCACCAGCAGGCCGATCACGCCGATCACGATCAGCGCAATCAACAGGCGCTGCTGCTCGGCCACAGGGCGGTTGCCGATCAGCGGCAGGCCGGTGCCGGCAGCCATCGCGGCAACGTCGGCATCTGGCATGCGGGTCTCGGAGAAGTCGGCCATCTCGGACGGCGCGGCCTCGGAAATGATCGACGTGTCGAGCTCCATCGTCTGCTGCATGGTCGGTATGTCGAGCGCGATAGCGGCCGCGCCTCCCGCGTCCGGCAGCTCGGGTGCCATGTTCGCGGCGTGCGTCGCGTCGGGGCCGAAGGCATCGATGAACGGGGCGTCGTGCGGCGCCACCGGCTCCGCTGCGGCGCCGTCTTTCTGGCCCCAACCTTTGATTTTGTTCAGGAAGCTCATGTCGCCCTCTCGCGGTCTTGACTTGTACGGGGGCACCGGATGGTGCTCAACCCACGATCTTCAAAAATGCGTCGTCGGTGGCCAACGCCGACAGGTTCAACTCCTGCCACAGGCGGCCCGCCGCGTCGCGCAATCGGGCCCCGACGAACCGGGGCGTCGCCCCGGCCAGCGCCGGCTGCGCGGTCAGTTCGTCTTCGCTGCGCAGACCCAGCAGCCGGTCCACGGCCAGCACGCAATTGAGTTCCAGTGTCTGGTTGAACCCGACCAGGCGGGGCTGTTCGCGCACGCCCTGATCGAGCCCGGCGCCTGGGTTCGCCACACCCAGGAAACCCGCCAGATCCACCACCCCGTGGAGGTGGCCGCGAAGGTTGGCCACGCCGAGGAACCAGTTGTGGCTGTAGGGCACAGGAAGCACGGGTGCCACAGCAAAGATCTCGCCCGCCTCGCGCAGCGGGAACAGGAAGCCGCGACCACTGCATTCGACTGCCAGCCAGGACTGCCCGCGGCGCTGGGTTCGCGCCGCCTGCAGGCGCTCGGCCAGGCGGCTCTGGAGCTCGCGCAGCGCTTGTTTGTTGGCCATTCGGGAATCCGGCGCGGGTCAGGCAGGCATCAGGGCGGTGGCTGGCGCGAGACGCTCAGTCGAAGGCGTGGATCTTCGCGACGAGCTCATCGGCGTTGACCGGCTTGACGATGTAGTCGCGCGCACCCTGGCGCATGCCCCAGACCTTGTCGGTCTCCTGGTTCTTGCTCGTGCACATGATCACCGGGACATCAGCGAAACGCGGGTCGCGGGTGATGGCGCGGGTCAGCTGAAAACCGTTCTGCCCGGGCATCACGACGTCCATCAGGATGAGGTCTGGCTTGTCTTCGCCGAGCCGGCGCATGGCCTCTTCGCCGTTCTCGGCGGTGCGCACGGTGTAGCCACGCTTGCCGAGCAGGTCGGAAAGGTAGTGAAGCTCCGTCTTGGAGTCATCCACCAGCAGGATTTTCTGGATCGCCATGGTCTCGTCCTCTGTCGTCACCGGTCACGTCGATTCGCGGCTGTGCCAGGCCCGTGGCCCGGCGCAGATCACACTGCGCGCCGGTGTTGCTCAACTGCCTGCAGCAGCTGGTCTTTGGTGAATGGTTTGGTCAGATAGGCCTCGGAGCCCACCATGCGGCCGCGGGCCTTGTCGAACAAGCCGTCCTTGCTGGACAGCATGATCACGGGCACGCCGGCGAACTTGGCGTTGCGCTTGATGATTGCGCAGGTCTGGTAGCCGTCGAGCCTGGGCATCAGGATGTCGCAAAAGATCAGGTCGGGGTCGTGGTCGTTGACCTTGGACAACGCATCAAAGCCGTCTTCGGCCAGCAGAACCTCGTGGCCGCCCTGCTTCAGGAAGATCTCCGCACTGCGACGGATCGTGTTGCTGTCATCGATGACCAGCACTTTCACGCCCACGCTATCGGTTGTGCCCGGATTGCTCAACAATCGTTCTCCTCAAGCGGGGTTGACATCGGCCAGTCGCGTGTGACCTCGGCGGCTGTCGACAGTCGGCAGTGGCTCCAGCCACCCTGATTCGTCAGATCTGGACCATCTCGAAATCTTCTTTCCGGGCACCGCATTCAGGGCATGTCCAGTTCATCGGCACGGCGGCCCAGGCGGTGCCGGGTGCGATGTCATGCTCGGGGTCGCCAGCGGCTTCGTCGTAGATCCATCCGCAGATGAGGCACATCCAGGTTTTGGGGTCGCTCACGTTTGATCTTCGCTCAATGGCGACTCGTTGGTTCACTACAATGGAGCCAGATTGTAGCCATCGCATTTGCCGAAAATTCAAGTCTTTGTAGGTACATACGCAACATTCTTCACGTTCGGCTAGAGGTTTGATCCGGCCCGTGAAACGCTGCAGACCGCCCCCTCAAACTCCCGCTCCGGGCCCCTCCAATGACTGCCGAAATCCTCTCCCCCGACGCTGAAGAAGCGCAGCTCCAAGAGCAGCCGGCGCCGGCGTGCGTGATGACCTTCAACGCCAGCGAGCCGAGCGGTGCCGGTGGCATTGCCGGCGACGTGGCGACCATTGCCGCGATGGGCGCGCACGCGTTGCCGGTGGTGTGCAGCATCGTGATGCGCGACACCGCCGAAGTGTTCGACCACCACGCGATCGACGCCGACGTGATCGCCGAGCAGGCCCGCAGCATCCTGGAAGACGTGACCATCGCGGCCTGGAAGGTCGGCTTCCTTGGCTCGACCGAGGGTGTGAGCACGGTCGCCGAGATCCTGTCGGACTACCCCGACGTGCCGCTCGTGGCTTACATGCCCAACCTGTCGTGGGTCGAGGAAGACGCGCAGCAGGCCTACCTCGACGCGTTCCGCGAGCTGGTGCTGCCGCAGACCGAGGTGCTGGTGGGGAGCCACCAGACGCTGACCGACTTCCTGTTGCCCGACTGGGACGGTGAGCGCCCGGCCTCGCCGCGCGAACTGGCCGTCGCGGCCGGCGAACACGGCACGCGCTTCGTGCTGGTCACGAGCGTGCTGATCCAGAGCAGCAAGACGCCCGACCAATACATGGACAACGTGCTCGCCTCGCCGCAGGGCGCCATCACCGGGGAGAAGTTCGAGCGCTTCGACGTGAGCTTCGTAGGCGCCGGCGACACGCTCGCGGCCGCGCTCGCGTCGCTGCTGGCCTCGGGCGCCGAGTTGCACGCTGCCGTGGGCGAAGCATTGGCCTTCCTCGATCAGGCGCTCGACGCGGGCTTTCGCCCGGGCATGGGCAACGTCGTGCCCGACCGCTTCTTCTGGGCGCTGCCCCCCGGCGAGGACGAAGACGAAGACGGCGCGCCCGACGAGGCAGCCGACACCGGCACGCCGCCGAAAAGCCCGCGCCATATTCACTGATCCACTGACACCCTTGCCGGAGCGGCAAGCACAACGGCACCCGAGTCCATGAACAACCACGAGCTCTTCGAGCGCGCCCGCAAGGTCATCCCCGGTGGCGTGAATTCACCTGTGCGCGCGTTCCGTGCCGTCGGCGGCACGCCCCGCTTCATTGCACGAGCCGAAGGCCCGTACATGTTCGACGCCGATGGCACGCGCTACATCGACTACATCGGCTCCTGGGGTCCGATGATCCTGGGCCACGGCCACCCGACCGTGCTCGCTGCGGTCCAGAAGGCCGCGCTCGACGGCTTCTCGTTCGGCGCGCCGACCGAGCGTGAAGTCGAACTCGCCGAAGAAATTCTGAGCCTCGTGCCCAGCATGGAACAGGTGCGGCTCGTCAGTTCCGGCACCGAGGCCGCGATGAGCGCGTTGCGCCTGGCGCGCGGCGCCACCGGCCGCAGCAAGATCGTCAAGTTCGAAGGCTGCTACCACGGCCACGCCGATGCGCTGCTCGTGAAGGCCGGTTCGGGCCTGGCAACCTTCGGCCACCCAACCAGCGCCGGCGTGCCGGCCGAGGTGGTGCAGCACACGCTGGTGCTTGAGTACAACAACGTCGCCCAGCTCGATGAAGCCTTCGCACTGCACGGCTTTGAGCTGGCCTGCGTGATGATCGAGCCGATCTGCGGAAACATGAATTTCGTGCGCGCATCGGTGCCTTTCATGAAGCGGCTCCGTGAACTGTGCACCCAGTACGGCGCGCTTCTGGTGTTCGACGAGGTGATGACGGGCTTTCGCGTGGCGCTCGGTAGCGCGCAGTCGATCTACGCGGCGTTGATCCCCGGCTTCGCACCCGACATCAGCGTGTTCGGCAAGGTCATCGGCGGCGGCATGCCGCTGGCGGCATTCGGCGGCTCGCGCGCGGTCATGGAGCAACTGGCCCCGCTCGGGCCGGTCTACCAGGCCGGCACCTTGTCCGGCAACCCGGTTGCCACCGCCTGCGGCCTGGCCACGCTGCGCGAGCTCCGCAAGCCGGGCTTCTTCGACGCGCTATCGACAAGCACACGCACGCTGCTCGACGGCCTGCTCGCA
>JANXWV010000009.1 GCA_025350965.1 Rhizobacter sp. | reverse complement strand
CTGCGCGCCTTAACTTTGCTGTGCAAAGTTAGCCTGCGCCGCAAGGCCCAAGGGTCGCCTTGCGACCGCCGGGCTTACAGCCCGGCCGCTGCACGCAGTTCATTCGCCTTGTGACTTCGGCCGGCGCTGCGCGCCTTAACTTTGCTGTGCAAAGTTAGCCTGCGCCGCAAGGCCCAAGGGTCGCCTTGCGACCGCCGGGCTTACAGCCCGGCCGCTGCACGCAGCGCTTGGGCCTTGTCGGTTCGCTCCCAGGTGAACTCGGGCTCCTCGCGGCCGAAGTGGCCGTAGGCTGCCGTCTTCTCGTAGATGGGCCGCAGCAGGTCGAGCATAAGGATGATGCCCTTGGGGCGCAGGTCGAAGTGCTCTTGCACCAGCGCCGAGAGCTTCTCGTCCGACATCACGCCGGTGCCTTCGGTGTAGACCGTGACGTTCATCGGGCGGGCCACGCCGATGGCGTAGGCGACCTGGATCTGGCACTGCCGCGCCAGGCCTGCGGCCACGATATTCTTCGCCACATAGCGCGCGGCATACGCGGCCGAGCGGTCGACCTTGCTCGGGTCTTTGCCCGAGAACGCGCCGCCGCCGTGCGGGCAGGCGCCGCCGTAGGTGTCGACGATGATCTTGCGGCCGGTCAGGCCGCAATCACCCTGCGGGCCGCCGACGACGAAACGGCCGGTCGGGTTGATCAGGAACTTGGTGTCGATCAACCATTCCTTCGGCAGCACCGGCTTGATCAGCGTCTCGATGATGGCTTCATTGAACGACGCCTTCATCTTCGTCGCCGTCTCGCTCTGGTCGGGGTCGTGCTGGGTCGAGAGCACAACGGTATCGATCGAATGCGGTTTGCCGTCGACATAGCGCATCGTGACCTGGCTCTTGGCGTCCGGCCGCAGGAAGGGCAGGCGGCCGTCCTTGCGCAACTGCGCCTGGCGCTCGACGAGACGGTGCGCGTAGTAGATCGGCGCGGGCATCAGCTCGGGGGTTTCATCGCAGGCATAGCCGAACATCAGGCCCTGGTCGCCAGCGCCGATGTTCAGGTGATCGTCGCTCGCGTGGTCAACGCCCTGCGCAATGTCGTTGCTCTGCTTGTCGTAGCAGACCATCACCGCGCAACCCTTGTAGTCGATGCCGTACTCGGTGTTGTCGTAGCCGATGCGCTTGATGGTGTCGCGCGCAACCTGGATGTAGTCGACGTGCGCGTTCGTCGTGATCTCACCGGCGAGAACCACGAGGCCGGTGTTGCACAGCGTCTCGGCAGCCACACGCGAGCGTGGGTCCTGCTTGAAGATCGCGTCGAGAATGGCGTCAGAGACCTGATCGGCGACCTTGTCGGGGTGGCCTTCGGAAACAGACTCGGATGTGAAGAGGAAATCGTTCGACACTTTTAAACTCCTGTAGGTGGAAGACAGTTGCGACAACTCGCGTTGCCGGGCTGACCTTTCGGAGATGCGGCGAACGCTTTAGCAGAATTTTTTGAATCGCCCCGCAAGTAGTTCATAACTCGGCGATGCCCGAAGTATAAAGACATGCTGACCCTGTTTCGCTGGCTCGCTCGGTGGCCGCTCTGGCTCCTTCACGCCGTCGGCGCGTTGCTCGGCTGGTTCACCTTCTGGGCCTCGCCCTCGTACCGGGCCCGGTTCCGCGCTAATGTGGCGCAGGCCGGCATCAGCCCGGCCGATGCGCGCCCCGCGATCGCCCACGCCGGGCGCATGCTGATGGAGCTGCCGTTCCTGTGGCTGCGGCCAGCGGGCGAGCCGATTCGCCCCCGGCTCGATTGGCAAGGCGAGGCACTGCTCACCGAGGCGCTTGCGCGCGGCAAGGGCATCCTGCTGTTGACGCCGCACATGGGCAGCTTCGAGGTCACTGCGCAGGCCTGCGCGCAGAGTTTTGCGGCCGAGTTCGGGCCGATCACCGTGCTGTTCCGCCCGGCACGCAAGGCCTGGGTGCGCGCGCTGATGGACGGCTCGCGCGAACGCCCCGGCGTGGCCACCGCACCGGCCACGCTGGCCGGCGTGCGCCAGATGATCCGCGCGCTGCGCCGCGGCGAGGCGGTGGGCCTGCTGCCCGACCAGGTGCCGCCCGACGGCATGGGCGTGTGGGTGCCCTTCTTCGGCAAACCGGCCTACACGATGACGCTGGCAGCGCGGCTGGCGCAGCAGACCGGTGCCACGCCCCTGCTGATCTGGGGCGAGCGGCTGCCGCGTGGCGCGGGCTTTCGGGTCCGGGTCTCGGCCCTGCCCGAGGCGCTGCCTTTGACCGACCCCACTCAGGCAGAATCCGCCGCGGTCATCAACCGGGCGATGGCGCAGTTGATCCGCCAATGCCCGCAGCAATACCTGTGGGGCTACCACCGCTACAAGACACCCCGGTCCGGAACAAAGGCCGCATGACGCGGCGGCCGCATCGGCGCGCAGACCAGCGCACACAACAAGAGGATTGACCGTTGGGCGCTCGACTCCTGCTGGCCCTTCTCTGGGTGCTGCACTGGCTGCCGCTGGCGGTGCAGGCGTGGCTCGGGCGCGGCCTGGGGCGCGTGCTCCACGCCACGGCGGGTGCGCGCCGCCGCATCGCGGTGCGCAACCTGGAGCTGTGCTTCCCGGACAAAACTAACGCGCAACGTGAGTTGCTGGTGCGCGAGAACTTCCTGTGGCTCGGCCGCAGCATCCTGGAGCGCGGGTTGCTGTGGTACGCGTCGCCGGCGCGGCTCAAGCGCCTGATTCATGTGGAAGGCGACGTGCAACTCGCCGAGCGCATCGACCAGCCCGTGATGTGGCTGGTGCCGCACTTCATGGCGCTCGACGTGGCCGGCGTGAGCGTGTTGCTGTTCCAGAAGCGCAAGGGCATCTCGATCTACCAAGCGCAGAGCAACGCGGTGATGGACGCCGCGATCCGGCGCGGGCGGCTGCGGCTGGGCAATGCCGAAATCTTCCCACGTGACGATTCGGCCAAGGCCTTGCTGCGCGCCATTCGCCGGGGCGATGCGTTCTTCAACCTGCCCGACATGGACTTCGGCGAGCGCGACGCCGCCTTCGTTCCGTTCTTCGGCGTTCCGACCGCCACCCTGCTCGCACCTTCGCGGCTGGCGCGCGCGCTGAGCATGACCGTGCAGCCGGTCGTCGCCGAAACGCTGCCCGGCGGGCAGGGCTACCGCGTGCGCTTCCTGGCGCCGTGGACGAGCTTTCCGAGCGACGATGCGCTGGCCGATACGGCCGCGATGAACCGCTGGATCGAGACCGAGATCCGCGCCAACCCGGCGCAGTACCTGTGGGTGCACAAGCGCTTCAAGACGCGGCCGGCCGGCGCGCCGCCGATCTATTGACGCGCTCTTGCCACACTCTTGCAACTTCATCGCGCGGCGATAATCCGGCAATGAATCTGCGCTTCACCAAGATGCAGGGCGCCGGCAACGACTTCGTTGTGCTCGACGCCACGCGCGAGCCGCTTGCGCTCACCGACACGCAGCTGCGCGCGCTCGGCGACCGGCGCTTCGGCGTGGGCGCGGACCAGATCCTCGTCATCGAGCGCAGCACCACGCCGAACGTCGACTTCCGCTACCGCATCTTCAACGGCGGCAGCGGTGACGAGGTCGAGCATTGCGGCAACGGCGCACGCTGCTTCGTGCGCTACGCGCGCGACAAGGGCCTGACCGACAAGCGCACCTTGCGCGTCGAGACCGTGAACAACCTGCTCGTGCTCGAAATGCAGGCCGATGGCCGCGTGTGTGTCGACATGAACGTGCCGGTGTTCGAACTCGACCGCGTGCCGTTCGACGCCGAAGGCCTGGCCGCGCACGAGGTGAACGGCTTCGCACTGTGGCCGGTCGACGTGGCCGGCCAACGCTGCGAGTTGGCCGTGCTGTCGATGGGCAACCCGCACGCGGTGCAGGTGGTGCCGAACGTCGACCTCGCACCGGTCGCAGCCGAGGGCGCACTGATCGGCGCGCATGCGCGCTTCCCCAAAGGCGTGAACGCCGGCTTCATGCAGATCGTGAGCCGCACCGACATTCGGCTGCGCGTGTTCGAGCGCGGCGCCGGCGAAACACTGGCCTGCGGCACCGGCGCGTGCGCGGCCGTGGTAGCCGGCATTCGCATGGGGCGGCTCGATGCGCGGGTGGACGTGGCCGCGCGCGGCGGCCGCCTCACCATCGAATGGGGTGGCGGTGCACACGACCACGTGCTGATGACAGGCCCGGCCGAGACCGTGTTCGAAGGCGAGATCGCGCTGTGATGGTCGGCCGATCAAGAACAATCTAGAGACACCCCACGAGCAACCCACGAGCAACCCATGACCAACCCGACCGGCGTGCAAGGCATCACCGAGAACGACATCGCAAACTACCTGGCCAACACGCCCGGCTTCTTCGAGCGCCATGCCGAGTTGCTCGGTGCGGTGCAGCTCACCAGCCCGCACGGCCAGCGTGCCGTGTCGCTGCAAGAGCGGCAGATGGAGATGCTGCGCGACAAGATCAAAGGCCTGGAAGGCAAGATCATCGAGATGATCCGCTTCGGCCAGGACAACCTCGCCATCACCGACAAGCTGCACCGCTGGACCCGCACGCTGATGCGCACGCCGAACCCCGGCGAGCTGCCTGCCGTGCTGGTGCGCGAGCTGCTGTCGCAGTTCATGATTCCGCAGGGCGGCATCCGCGTTTGGAGCGCTCAGCCGGTGTTTGCCGACATGCCGTTCGCGCGCCCCGTGAGCGACGACGTGAAGAGCTTCGCCGGCAGCCTGACCTCGCCCTATTGCGGCGTGAACTCGGGCTTCGAAGCGGCGCAGTGGCTCGACGAGCCGGCAGCGGCCTTGTCGCTCGCGATGATCCCGCTGCGGGTGGCCAGCGCGGCCGACGCAGGCGCTGCCGGCGTCACCTTCGGCATGCTGGTGCTTGCCTCGCCCGATGCGGCGCGCTACACCGCCGACATGGGCACCGAGTTCCTGCAGCGCATCGGCGAGCTGACGTCGGCCGCACTGTCGCGCGTGCTCGTCACGCCGGCCTGAGCGGCCGCGACCCCACGGCCTGCTCAGCGATGGCCGACGAGATGATGGGCCGCAATCCGCGCCCCGAGCACCCTGCCCTCGACGACGACATCGAACGCCACCTCGTGCACCTGCGCGTCGAGCGGCGCCTGGCCGGGCGCACGCTGGCCATGTACCGCGAGGCCTTCCAGCGACTGCAGGCCCGCACCGTCGACACGCCCATCGCACTGCGCGAGGTGCAAACCCACCACGTGCGGCGCTGGGCCGCGCAGATGCATGGCCAGGGCCTGGCCTCGCGCAGCATCGCCATCGTGCTGTCGGCTTGGCGCGGCTTGTACCGCTGGCTCGGGCGCGACGGCCTCGTCGCACTGAACCCCGCCGCCGGCGTGCGTGCACCGAAGGCCGCGAAGCCGCTGCCCAAGGCCTTGTCGGTCGACGACGCGATGGCACTCGCCGATGTGAAGCCCGCGAGCGAAGCGGCCGCCACGAACCCGCTGATCGCGGCACGCGACCAGTGCATCGTCGAGCTGCTGTATGGCTGCGGCCTGCGCGTGGGCGAACTCACCGGTCTGGACGCTGCGCCCGGCCCGGGGGCAGCAGGCTGGATCGACGTGGCCGACGCCAGCGCGCACGTGCTCGGCAAGGGCAGCAAGCGGCGCAGCGTGCCGGTCGGCCAGGCCGCGCTTGCGGCACTCGGCCAATGGTTGCTCGTGCGTGCGCAGATGGCCGGTGCAGATGAGCCGGCTCTGTTTGTCAGCAACCGCGGCACGCGCCTGAGCGCCAGCCAGGTGCGCTCGGGCCTTGCGGCCCGCGCACTGCGCGCCGGCTTGCCCACACACGTGCACCCGCACATGCTGCGGCACTCGTTCGCCACGCACCTGCTGCAGTCGAGCGGCGATCTGCGCGCGGTGCAAGAGCTGCTGGGCCACGCCAACATCACCACCACGCAGGTCTACACGCGGCTCGACTTCGGCCACCTGTCGAAGGTGTATGACGCGGCGCACCCGCGCGCCAAACGCAAGCCCTGAGGCAAATCCTGAGGCAAGAGATGACGCAAGACCTGATGCGATGAGCAACGACCGATGAAGACCATCACCCTGCGCCCCGGCAAGGAGCGTTCGCTGCAAAAGCGCCACCCGTGGGTGTTCGAAGGCAGCGTTGCCAGCGGCAAGGCCGACGCCGGCGAAACCGTGCGCGTGGCCGCGAGCGACGGCAGCTTCCTCGCGTGGGCGTCGTACAGCCCGCAGTCGATGATCCGGCTGCGGGCCTGGAGCTTCGATGAGGCCGAGCGTATCGACGCTGCGTTCTTCGAGCGGCGCATCCAGGCCGCGCTCGCGCTGCGCGTGCGGTTGCCGATCACGAGCGACGCCCTGCGCCTGATCCACGGTGAGGCCGACGGCCTGCCCGGCCTGATCGTCGACCGCTATGCCGACACGCTGAGCGCGCAGTTCCTGTCGGTCGGTGCCGAGCGCTGGAAGGCCGTCATTGCCGACCAGCTGCTGCGCGCGACGAACCTTGCGCGCCTGTACGAGCGCAGCGACGCGAGCATGCGCAAGCTCGAAGGCCTGGAGCCGGTGAGCGGCTGGCTGCGCGGCGGCGGCGGCGCGACCGATGTGGTGATCCGCGAGCACGGGTGGCGCCTCACGGTGGATGTAGCGCACGGTCACAAGACCGGCTTCTACCTCGACCAGCGCGACAACCGCAAACGCTTTGCCGATGCCGTTCAGCACTACGGTGTGCGCAGCGTGCTCAACTGCTATTGCTACACCGGCGGCTTCAGCGTGGCCGCACTCGCCGCTGGTGCGGCGCACGTGACGAGCGTCGATTCATCGGGCCCGGCGCTCGAACGCGCCAACGCGCACGTCGCGTTGAACGGCTTCGATGCGGCGCGCCACGAAACGCTCGACGCCGATGTGAACCAGACCCTGCGCGCACTGCAGGGCGCCGGCCACCGCTTCGACGCGATCGTGCTCGACCCGCCCAAGTTCGCGCCCACCGCAGCCCATGCCGAGCGCGCGGCGCGGGCCTACAAAGACATCAACCGTCTCGCCTTCATGTTGCTGGCGCCGGGCGGCCTGCTCTTCACGTTCTCGTGCTCGGGCGGCATCAGTGCCGACCTGTTCCACAAGATCGTCGCAGGCGCGGGCCTCGACGCAGGGGTGGACGGCGTGTTCGTCGAGCGCGTAGGCGCCGCCCCCGATCACCCGATGACGGTGACCTTCCCGGAGGGGGAGTACCTGAAGGGCATGGTGGTCATCAAGCGCGCCGCGTAGGCACACCGAACGCCCACTCATCCGGAGCCAGCCTTGTTTTCGCACCTCTTCATCGGCGTGACTGACTTCGAGCGGGCGCTGGCGTTCTACGAGCGCCTGATGCCGGTGCTGGGCATCGAGCAGCGCTTCTGCGACCGCACCCGGCCCTGGGCCGGGTGGCAAAGCACCGGCGACCCCCGGCCGCTGTTCCTCATCGGGCCGCCGTTCGACGGCCAGCCCCACGCCGCCGGCAACGGCCAGATGGTGGCCTTTCTCGCCGCCACGCGTGCCATGGTCGATGCAGCGCACGCCACCGCGCTGGCCAGCGGCGGCACCTGCGAAGGCGCGCCGGGCTTGCGCCCCGAGTACCACGCGCTCTACGACGGCGCGTACTTCCGTGACTTGGACGGGAACAAGCTTTGCGTGGCTTGCCACATGCCAGCCGCCTGAGCCGCCGGCTTGAGTTCCGAGCGTAGATTTACCGATTCACCCCGCCATTGCAGGAGCCCGCCGACGGACGCTCAACCCCTTTGCATCGTGACGACGTTCTCACCCGACGACCAGGCCTGGCTGCGCCAGTGACTACGCCAGTGACTACGCCAGCAACTGCCCCGGCAGCGGCAGCGGCACCCGCGTCTCGAACTTCGCGCGGTGCGTGCTGAAGAAGGTTTTCACGTTGCGCACGTTGGCGTCTTGCGTGAACAGGCGCTGCACCAGCGCGTGGTAGGCGGGCATGTCGGCCACGCACAGCACGAGCATCAGGTCCGGCCCCGGGGACACGCGGTGGCATTGCTGCACCGCGCTCTCGGCCAGCGCCCGCTCCTCGAAGGCCTGGATGTGCTCGGCGCCCTGGCGGTCGAGGCTGACTTCGGCAAACGCCGTCAGGCCGGTACCGAGGCGCCGCGGCGACAGGATGGCCACCCGCCGCTCGACCACGCCCGCATCGACCAGCCGCTTCACCCGGCGCAGGCAGGTGGCCGGCGAGGTGTGCACCACGCCCGCGAGGTCGTGGTTCGAGAGCGATGCGTCACGCTGGAGTTGATCGAGGATGCGCAAGTCGGTCGCATCCAACGCGATTGATTCTTCCGCTGAAACGCTGTGGATGATGGATTCTTTCTTCATTTGATTGATTCGGCTGATTCATTCACAGCTTGCGGTATTTTGCACCCTTCAATCAAGTGACGGTATCTACCATCCGGGCCTTGCCTCTGCATTTCCAAGGAAACCGCCATGTGTGGAATCGTCGCCGCCATCAGCCCGCGCAACATCGTGCCCATCTTGCTGGAGGGCTTGAAGCGGCTCGAATACCGGGGCTATGACTCGTGCGGCGTGGCGGTGCACCAGGGCGGCGAACTGAAGCGTGCGCGCAGCACGGCGCGCGTGGCCGAACTGGAAGCCGAGGTCGCACGCGACGGCATCGGCGCCGGCACCGGCATCGCCCACACGCGCTGGGCCACCCACGGCGCGCCGGCCGTGCACAACGCACACCCGCACTTCAGCCGCGGGCCCGGCGTGTCCGATGCGGAAGTGGCGGTGAGCGGCGGCACGGCGCATTCCGGGCGCGTGGCGCTGGTGCACAACGGCATCATCGAGAACCACGAGGAACTGCGCGCCGAACTGGTCGGGCGCGGCTATGTGTTCAACAGCCAGACCGACACCGAAGTCATCGCCCACCTCGTCGACCACCTGTATGACGGCGACCTGCTCGACGCTGTGCAGCGCGCCACAACGCGCCTGCGCGGTGCCTATGCCATTGCCGTGTTCTGCCGCGACGAGCCGCTGCGCGTGATCGGCGCGCGCGAGGGCTCGCCGCTGGTGCTCGGCGTGGGTTCGGGCGCGAACCCGGGCGAGAACTTCCTGGCGTCTGATGCGATGGCGCTGGCCGGCGTGACCGACCAGATCGTCTACCTCGAAGAGGGCGACGTGGTCGACCTGCAACTCGGCAAGCACTGGGTCACGCACCGCCATGCCGACGGCAGCTACAAGGCCGTGCACCGCGAGGTGCGCACCGTCATCGCCCACAGTGGCGCGGCCGAATTGGGCCCGTACCGCCACTACATGCAAAAAGAGATCTTCGAGCAGCCCAAGGCCATTGCCGACACGCTCGACGCCGTACCGGGCATCACGCCCGAGCTGTTCGGCGACGGCGCCTACAGCGTGTTCAAGGAAGTCGACTCGGTGCTCATCCTGGCGTGCGGCACGAGCTACTACAGCGGCTCGGTCGCGAAGTACTGGCTCGAGAGCATCGCGAAGATCCCGACCAATGTGGAAGTGGCCAGCGAGTACCGCTACCGCGACAGCGTGCCCAACCCGCGAACGCTGGTCGTCACCATCACGCAGAGCGGTGAGACGGCCGACACGCTGGCCGCGTTGAAGCACGCCCGCTCGCTCGGCATGGCGCACACGCTCACCGTCTGCAACGTGGCCACCAGCGCGATGGTGCGCGAATGCCGCTTCGCGTACATCACGCGCGCCGGCGTCGAGATCGGCGTGGCCTCGACCAAGGCCTTCAGCACGCAGCTCGTCGGCCTGTTCCTGCTGACGCTGTCGCTCGCCCAGGCGCGCGGCCACCTGGCCGATGCTGAAGAGGCGATGCACATGAAGGCACTGCGCCACCTGCCCGTGGCGGTGCAGGCGGTGCTGGCGCTGGAGCCGCAAGTGATCGCGTGGGCGCAGGAGTTCGCGCGCAAGGAGAACGCGCTCTTCCTCGGCCGTGGCCTGCACTACCCGATTGCGCTGGAAGGCGCGCTGAAGCTGAAGGAGATCAGCTACATCCACGCCGAGGCCTACCCGGCCGGCGAGCTGAAGCACGGCCCGCTGGCGCTCGTGACGGCGCAGATGCCGGTGGTCACCGTGGCACCGAACGACGCGCTGCTGGAGAAGCTCAAGAGCAACCTGCAAGAGGTCCGTGCAAGGGGCGGCGAACTGTTCGTGTTCGCAGATGCCGACACCCACATCCAGAGCAGCGAAGGCCTGCACGTGATCCGCATGCCAGAGCACTACGGCGCGCTGTCGCCCATCCTGCACGTGGTGCCGCTGCAGCTGCTGGCGTACCACACGGCGTGCGCGCGGGGGACGGATGTGGACAAGCCGAGGAACCTGGCGAAGAGCGTGACGGTGGAGTGAGATCGACAGGTCCTGTCTTCGCTGTGATCGGCCCCTGAGTGTTTGAGAGGTGCCAGAAAGATGAGCTGGCCTGCGGTAGCTTTCGATCCCACTGAGAAAGTCGGGCGGGTGCGGACATGCAAGCTGGGCCTGCGTCGGCTGGAGGACGAGGTGATGTGGATCGAGAGCTACCGCCAGCTCTGGGACGCACGGTTCCACGCGCTGGACCGGGTCGTCTAGGAATTGAAACGGATGGAGCGAGTCCAGGAGCGCAGGCGGAAGTAGTCAGGCCAGCCTGCATGCGGCGATGCCAGCACCTTACCGGGGCAGTGCATTTGCAGATGCGGTCACCCGACCGGCAAGCGTCGGATGACTGCCCGCGCCAACGGGGCAGGCGGCGCTGCCCTGAAGCGGCGGGCGCTTTGCAGTAGGCTCGTGGCCGCATGGTCACCCCGCTCATCACGCCCTTCATCGCCCCCTACGTCGCCACCTGGCGCCTGGCCTGCGGCCTGCTCGCGGGCCTGGCCTGCACGCTGTCGGCCGCGGCTGTTGCCCCCGATCGCCTGCGCGTTCCGCCGGGCTTCACGATCGAGCTGCTGACCGACGCCGTGCCCAACGCGCGGGCCATGGCGCTCGGCCGCATGAAAGACGGCAAGGGCGTGCTCTACGTGGGCAGCATGGGCGCCGGCAAGGTCTATGCGGTCGAGCTCGATGGCGGCCGAGCGGGCCGCGTGCACACACTGGCCTCGAACCTCGCGTTGCCCGCGGGCGTGGCCTTTCGCGACGGCGCGCTGTATGTGTCGGCGGTGTCGAGCATCCTGCGCTTCGACGGCATCGACGCGCGGCTCGCCAACCCGCCCGCGCCGGTGATCGTCACCGACCGGCTTCCCACCGAAACGCACCACGGCGCGAAGTTCATCGCGTTCGGGCCCGACGCGCGGCTCTACGTGGCCACCGGCGCGCCGTGCAACGTGTGCGAGCCCGACGCCGCACACGGCGTGATCCAGCGCATGAAGGCCGACGGCACCGACACCGAAGTGGTGGCGCGCGGCGTGCGCAACTCGGTCGGCTTCGACTGGAGCCCGGCGGACGCCGCACTCTGGTTCACCGACAACGGCCGCGACATGCTCGGTGACGACCTGCCCAGCGACGAGCTGAACCGCGCGCCGCCAACGGCCACGCCATCGGCACTTGCATCCGCAGCAGGACCGGCGGCGCGCGCACCGCATTTCGGCTTCCCGTACTGCCACCAGGGCGACCTGCCGGACCCGCAGTTCGGCGCGCGGCGCGCCTGCACCGAGTTCACTGCGCCGGCCGCCAAGCTCGGCGCGCACGTGGCGGCACTGGGCATGCGCTTCTACACCGGCACGCAGTTCCCGGCCGAGTACCGCGGCAACGTGTTCGTGGCGGAGCACGGCTCGTGGAACCGCAGCCGCAAGAGCGGCTACCTCGTGGCCCGCGTGGTGCTCGATGCCCCCGGCCACGTGCAGCGCCACGAGCCGTTCGTGCAGGGCTGGCTGCAGGTCGATGCACAAGGCCGCGAGAGCGTGCTCGGCCGGCCCGCCGACGTGCTGGTGCTGCCCGATGGCTCGCTGCTCGTCAGCGACGACCTCGGTGGCGCGATCTATCGGGTGCGCTACTCGCCTTGAGCGAGCCGGCGTTGCCCATCAGCCCCGCACGGCTCAACTCGTCGGCGTTGGCGTGTCGATCAGCAACTGCGCCATGAGTTCACGAACCGCCGCAAGCGCCGGCGACAAGGTCCGCCGCCGCAACGTGCCGATCATCGGCCGCAGCAAGCTGCCCAACCTGGTCCTCAACACAGGGCACGGCACGCTGGGCTGGACGCATTCTTGCGGTTCGGGCAGGCGCATCGCCCGCATCGTCAGCGGCCTGAAGCCCGAGGTCGACTTCGCATTCACCGGCGCCTGAGCCGCGCGCGCCAGACAGGCGGGGGCTCGCGCCGTTTGACAAGCGTACCCCTGCACCCTTAACATGAAAGCGGTTTCACGTCGGTAACGAACTTTCGGCGCGACCCTGCCACAGCTTTCGCTGCGGGCCCCGAGACAGACCCCATCGAGGGGCGCGAGTTGCAGGAGACAGGATGACGCAAGAGACCGACCCCCCTCACCGCCGCCTGCGGTGGTTTGGCCCGCTCGCAGCGGGCGTCGGGTTCGCCGTGCTGACCGGGTGCGGCGCGAAGAACGACACGGCGGCAAGCCAGACCGCCGCCCGCGTCAACAAGGACGAGATCACCGTTCACCAGATCAACTTCGCGCTGCAGCAGCAGCGGGGGTTGCGCCCGGAAGACACCGCTGCGGCCAGCAAGGTGATTCTCGAACGCCTGATCGACCAGCAACTGCTGCTGCGCCAAGCGCACGCGCTCAAGCTCGATCGCGACCCGCGCGTCATGCAACAGATCGAGGCCGGCAAGGGCGAGATCCTGGCGCGTGCGGTCGTCGAGCGCATGGGCTCTGCGGCGGCCAAACCGTCGCCGCTCGAGATCAAGCAGTACTTCGACGCCAAGCCCGCACTCTTCAGTGATCGGCGCGTCTACAACCTGCAGGAACTCAACGTCGAAGTCACCCCGGCGCAGGTGCCGGCACTGCGCGAAAAGCTTGCAGCGGCGGCGAGCGTTGCTGATTTCGTCGAGTACCTCAAGGCCAACAACATTCGGTTTGCCGGCGACCAGGCCGCACGCGCCGCCGAGCAATTGCCGCAGGACCGGCTCGACGCCATCTACAAGCTGAAAGACGGGCAAGCGATCATGAACCAGGGCGCGACCGGCGTGCAGGTGCTCGTGCTGGCAAGCTCGCGCAGCCAGCCCGTCACCGAAGAGCAAGCCCGCCCGGCCATCGAGCAGTTTCTCCTCAACGAACGCAAGCGCAAGCTGGTGGAGGGCGAACTCAAGGCCTTGCGCACCGGCGCCACGATCGAGTACGACGGCCCGTTCGCGGCAGCGGGTGGTTCGGCTGCTTCGGCCCCGGCTGCGGGCAGCGGGTCGATCACGCCCGACATCACCAAAGGCGTGAGCCTGAAATGACGAGCCGCAGCTTCAATGCCATCCGCGCCGCTCTGTTCCGGGCACTCGCGATGGTCATCGCCCCGCTGGCGCTGGCGCTCACCGGCGTGCCGGCATCGGCGCAGCCGGCAGGCAACGCCGCGGCGGCCGAATACCTCCTCGGCCCGGGCGACGTGGTGCGCATCAGCACCTACCAGGATCTCGACCTCACGCTGGAGACCCGGCTCACCGAAGCCGGCGTCGTCAACTACCCGTTGCTGGGCAACGTGCGCATCGGCGGCTTGAGCGTGACGGCTTCCGAGAAGCTCATTGCCGACGGCCTGCGCAGCGGCAGCTTCGTCAGGCAGCCGCAGGTGTCGATCGTGGTGCAGCAGGTGCGCGGGAACCAGGCCAGCGTGCTGGGGCAGGTCAACCGCCCGGGCCGTTTCCCGATCGAGACGGCCGACATGCGGCTGTCCGACATGCTGGGACTGGCCGGTGGCGCAACGGCAGGCGGCGCCGACACGGTGGTCGTGACCGCCAAGCGCGGCGGCAAGCGCTTTCGCGGCGAGGTCGACATGCCGAGCCTGTTCGGCGCCGACGACAAGGACAATGACCGGTCGATCCAGAACGGCGACGGGGTCTGGGTCGACCGGCAGCCGCTGGTGTACCTCTACGGCGAAGTGCAGCGCCCCGGCCCGATGCGGCTCGAGCGCAGCATGACAATGATGCAGATGCTCGCCACCGGCGGCGGGTTGACGGTGCGCGGTACCGAGAAGGGCGTTCGCGTGCACCGCAAGGCCGCCAACGGCAAGGTGCAGGTGATCACCCCGACGCTGGACGACAAGCTGCAGGACAGCGATGTTGTCTATGTGCGCGAGAGCCTGTTCTGACACACCGGCCCCCGGCTGCCGAACGCAACAACGACGAATGACCCGATGACGTTTGCACAATTCCTGTCGATCCTGCGCGCCCGCAAGTGGCTTGCGCTGGGGGTGTTCACGCTCGTCGTGGCGACCACCGTGATCACGAGCTTCCTGCTGCCCAAGTCGTACACGGCGGCCGCATCGGTCGTGGTGGACATCAAGTCCGACCCGCTCACCGCAGGCATGTACGGCGCGACGCCGCCCTTGGCCCTGATGGCCACGCAGGTCGACGTGATCAACAGCGAACGCGTTGCCCTGCGCGCCGTGCGCACCTTGAAACTGGCCGACTCCGCGAGCGTGCGCGAACAGTGGCGGGCGGCGACCGACGGCGAAGGGAACATCGAGCTGTGGCTGGTCGACCTGTTCCACCGGCAGATGAACGTGTTGCCTTCACGTGAAAGCAACGTGATCACGGTGACCTACAAGTCGCCCGATCCGCGCTTTGCCGCAGCACTGGCGAACGCCTTCGTCCAGGCCTACCTGGAAACATCGCTCGAGCTTCGGGTCGACCCGGCGCGCCAGTACTCGGCCTTCTTCGACGCACGCGCCAAGGAAGCCCGTGAAACGCTCGAGAACGCGCAGAAGCGGCTGTCGAGTTTCCAGAAGAGCAAGGGCATCGTGGCCAGCGACGAACGGCTCGACGTGGAGACCGTGCGGCTCAACGAGTTGTCGTCGCAATCGGTGGCGCTTCAGGCCCTCGCGTCGGAGTCCAGGAGCCGCGAGGCGCAGGCCACTTCGGCACGCGGCGACCGCATGCAGGAGGTTCTCAACAACCCCGTCATCGGCGCGCTGAAGGCCGACGTCAGCCGGGCCGAAGGCCGCCTCAAAGAGCTCGGCGCCCGCCTCGGCGACGCCAACCCGCAGGTGATCGAGGCGCGTGCCAACATCGACGAATTGCGCTCGCGCATCGACGCCGAAACCCGCCGCGTGACCAGCGGTGTGGGCATCAGCAACGACATCAACCGCCAGCGCGAAGGGCAGGTCCGCGCCGAGTTGGAAGCCCAGCGCGCCAACGTGCTG
>JANXWV010000005.1 GCA_025350965.1 Rhizobacter sp. | reverse complement strand
CCGCACCGCGTGTTGCGGCAGGTGCGGTTTCGCGAGCCGGCGCAGTACATGGCGCAGGCGATGGCCGGCCAGTGCATCGCGCAGGAAGACGAGGTCTCGCGCGCGCAGCTGCCGTTCGAGTTCATGCTCAATGCGATGCGCCTGACGGAAGGCTTCGAGCTGGCGCGATTCTCTGAACGCACGGGCTTGTCGCTGGCAGCCATCGCCGACGCATTGAACGCCGCCGAGATCCAGGGGCTCGTCGAGCGCGACTTCACTCGCGTTTGGCCAAGCAAGCGCGGCATCGACTTCCTGAACGACTTGCAGGCGCTGTTTCTGTAGGGCCCGGCCCGATGACACCATGTGCGCCGGCTTTGCCGTCTTGTTCGGCGGGCTCCGGGCAGGAGGCCACTGCTAGACTCGTTTGCACTCCATTACACGCCGCACCGCACACCCGTTTTCGTGGAAGCAACGAACCCACCGGCCGCCTCGACCAACGCTCCGCTGAAGCTGGGCGCAGCCTTGCAATTGCTGCGTCAGTCGGGGCGCGATCTGCCCGACCGCGGCCAGATCGGCGACGCACCGTGGCTGCAAGCGGTGATCGACGCGCTGTGTGAAATCTCGAGCCGCGACCCCCTGACAGGCCTGGCGAACCGGCGCCAATTCGAGCTGGCGCTGGCCAGCGAGATCGACCGCGTGGCGCGCGCCGGCGAGTCGGCGCTGGTGCTCATGATCGACATCGACTTCTTCAAGAAGGTCAACGACACGCACGGCCACGCGGCCGGTGACCTGGTCCTCAAGGGCGTGGCACAGGCGCTCGCCGACTGCATTCGCCCGATGGACACCGTGGCCCGGTTCGGCGGCGAGGAATTCGCGATGATCCTGCCCAATGGCCCGCCGTCGTTCGGCCTGACAGTTGCCGAGCGGGTGCGCACCAAGGTACAGGGCAGGTCGGTGCTGATCGCGCCCAGCCAGCAGGTGAGCGTGACGGTGAGCATCGGCGGTGCGTTCGCGCCGCAGTGGGTGCGGTCGTCCGCGCCACTGTGGATCGAGCGGGCCGACCAGCAGCTCTACCGCGCCAAGGCCGAGGGCCGCAACCGCGCGTGCCTGGAACAGCCTACGGTCTCGCTCGTGAGTGCCGAAGAAAAGGGCTTGCTTTTCGGCACATCGCAGTTTCAGGACCTGGAATGACCCGCACTGAAACACCGCCCATCGCCAACAGCGTGCCTGCGCTGGCACACGTACCTTCGGGGCGGCGCGCCCGCATCATGGCGCTGACCAGTGGCAAGGGCGGCGTGGGCAAGACCTTCCTCGCAGCCAACCTTGCGGCCGCACTGGCGCAGCGCGGCCGCAAGGTGCTGGTGCTCGACGCCGATCTGGGCCTGGCGAACCTCGACGTGGTGCTGAACTTGCACCCAAAGATCACGCTGCACGATGTGTTCACCGGCAAGGTGGCGCTCGACGACGCCATTCTGGCCGCGCCGGGCGGCTTCGAGGTGCTGCTGGCGGGCTCCGGCATGGTCGAGTATTCACGCCTGACGACCGAGGTGCGCGAGCAGCTGCTCAAGGTCATCGAGACCGTCGCGCCGCGCTATGACCACATCCTGCTCGACACCGGGGCCGGCATCTCCGATGTGGTGCTCTATGCCGTGTCACTCGCCGACGACGTGCTCGTGCTCGCCACACCCGAGCCCACCTCGATGACCGACGCCTACGCCACCATCAAGGTGCTCGCCACGCAGCAGGCGCGCGCGGACATTCGGCTCGTGGTGAACCAGGTTGGCCGCATTGGCGAGGGCAGGGTGATCCGCAACCAGCTGCAACTCGTCGTCGACAAGTTCGTGGCGCCTTTGCTGCCGCCCGGCGGCACGGTGCCGAAGCTCGAACTGCTCGGCGAGGTACCGCTTGACCCGTCGGTGCGCGAGGCGGTACAGAAGCGCAAGCTGTTGCTGGTTTCGATGCCGGGCTGCGCGGCCGCGCAGGGCGTTGTGGCCATCGCGATGAAGCTGGCGCCTTAGCTCACCCGACGAAGCTCGGGCCTTAGACCGAACGACCGGTCACCGCTGCCGTCTGCAGCAGCACCATCACGGCACCTGCGCCGCCATCGGCGGCTCTGGCCTGCGTGAATGCAATCACGTCCTTCTTCTGTACCAGCCAGCTCTTCACCTTGGCCTTGAGCACCGGCTCGCGCCCCGGCGAGCCGTTGCCCTTGCCGTGGATCACGCGCACGCAGCGCCAGCCTTCTTGGCGCGACTGGCGCAGGAACTCGCCCAGGGCTTCGCGCGCTTCGTCGCGGCGCAGGCCGTGCAGGTCGAGCTGGGCCTGCGTGGCCCACACGCCGCGGCGCAGCTTGCGAACCACCTCCGGGCCGATGCCGCGGCGCCGAAACGAGAGCGCGTCGTCGGTGTCGAGCAGCGACTCCACGTCGAACTCGTCGGACAGCGCCTCCAACATCACCAGCGCCTCGTCGCGCTCGCGCTGCCTCGGTTCGGGCAGCGGCGGGCGCTGCGCCGGCGCGGTCGCAGCCGGCGGGCGCAGCCTCGTGATCGGGCCCAGGCTGGCGGCGAACAGGTTGCGCTCGCGCAGCTCGCGCGCGGCCCGCTCACGTTCCAACGTTAGAACTTTGGCGGCTTCCTCACGCGCGAGTTGCAGCGCCTTCTTCAGGGGGCCCAGCTCGGTCAGGCTGCGTGCTTTCACGGTGCGAACGTCACAACAAGCCGCGCTCGGAGAACGAGAACGCCTCGCCCTGACCGACAACGATGTGGTCGAGCACGCGCACGTCGATCAGCGCGAGCGCGCTCTTCAGCGTTTGCGTCAGGTACTCGTCCGAGCGCGACGGCTCGGCCGCGCCGGACGGGTGGTTGTGCGCCAGGATCACTGCCGCCGCGCCGCAGGCGAGTGCCTGCTTGACCACCTCGCGCGGGTGCACGCTGGTTTGCGCCAGGGTGCCGCGAAACAGCTCTTCGAAGCGAACCAGCCGCTGGCCCGCGTCGAGGAACATCACCGCGAACACCTCGTGCCCCAGGTGGCCGAGCTGCAGCTTCAGGTAGTCCTTCACCTTGGCCGGCATGTCGAACACCGGCCGGTGCATCAGCTCTTGTGCCAGTGCGCGCCGCGCGAGTTCGATCACCGCCGCCAGCTCGGCGCGTTTGGCCGGGCCCAGGCCCTTGATGCCCTTGAGTCGGGCCGCATCGGCGTGCAGCAGGCCTTTGACACCGCCGCAGGTGTCGAGCAGTTGCTGCGCCATCTGCAGGACCGACACACCGGGCAGCCCCGTGCGCAGCAGCAGCGCGATCAGCTCGGCGTCGGCGAGCGCGGCTGCGCCGTGGGCCAGCAGCTTTTCACGCGGGCGGGCGTCGGGCGGGATGTCCTTGAGCGGCATGGGCGGGGCCTTTTCCGGCGGAGTCGTGGCAAGGCGGGGCGCCTCGTAAAATCAAGCCAGTCTATCGGCTGCGGCAACAGGGATGTCTTGCGCCGCACCGCCCCCGCGAGCGAAGCTGTCGCCCGACCTCGCCTCCACTGGATCTGCCTTGAACCACGTTCACCCCGCCTCGTTCCTGACCTTGCACTACCGCCTGAGCGGGCCCGATGGTCACGAGCTCATCAATACCTTCACTGACAAGCCGGCGACCTTGTCGATGGGCACCGGCGAGCTCGCGCCCGCGATGGAAGCCTGCCTGATCGGCCTGGCCGAAGGCACGCGCCAATCGTTCGAGCTGGCCGCGGGGGCGGCCTTCGGCCAGCGCAACCCCGACATGCTGCAGCGGGTCAAGCGCTCGCTGCTCGACGAGCTGGGCCATGCCGGCGAGACGTATCACGTGGGCGATGTGGTGCAGTTCCCCACACCCGATGGGCAGGGCGCCTATGCCGGCGTGGTGCGAGAGGTGGCGCCTGACGCGCTGCTGTTCGACTTCAACCACCCGCTCGCGGGCCGGCCCGTCACGTTCGAAGTGCAACTGATCGGGGTGCTCTGATGAACAGCGAACTGCAAGAGATCGTTCTCGCCGAGCCGCGTGGGTTCTGTGCCGGTGTCGACCGTGCCATCGAGATCGTCGAGCGCGCCATCACCAAATTCGGCTCGCCGATCTACGTGCGCCACGAGATCGTGCACAACACGTACGTGGTCAACGACCTGAAGGACAAGGGCGCGATCTTCATCGAAGACCTGGCCGATGTACCGCCCGGCGCCACCCTGGTGTTCAGCGCGCACGGGGTGTCGCAGGCGGTGCGGCAAGAGGCCACCGCGCGGGGTTTCAGCGTGTACGACGCGACCTGCCCGCTCGTGACCAAGGTGCACGTGGAAGTGGCCAAGCTGCACAAGGAAGGCTTCGAGTTCATCATGATCGGCCACAAGGGCCACCCCGAAGTCGAAGGCACGATGGGGCAATTGAACGAAGGCATTCACCTCGTCGAAGACGTGCATGACGTGGCAAGCGTGCAGCTGGCGCAACAGGACAAGATCGCCGTCGTCACGCAGACCACGCTGTCGGTCGACGACGCGGCCGAGATCCTGCGGGCCGTGAAGCTGCGCTTCCCGAAGGTTCGCGAGCCGAAGCAACAGGACATCTGCTACGCCACGCAGAACCGGCAAGACGCAGTCAAGGTTCTGGCGCCCACGGTTGACATCCTCATCGTCGTCGGCAGCCCGACCAGCTCGAACAGCAACCGCCTGCGCGAACTCGCGCAGCGTCTGGGCACCGAGGCCTACATGGTCGATTCGCCGGCCGATCTTCAGGTGGCGTGGTTCGAGGGCAAGTCGCGCGTCGGTCTCACGGCGGGCGCGTCGGCCCCCGACATCCTGGTGCAGCAGGTGATCGAGCGGCTGCGCGCGCTGGGGGCCACGTCGGTGCGCAGCATTCCGGGTGTCGAAGAGACGATCAACTTCCCGCTGCCGATGGGGCTGGGCAACAAGTCGATGGGCCTCGGCGACACGCCGATCACGTTTCAGGCCACCGATTGACGCGCGCTGCGGTTCAGCGGCGAGGCTGGCGGTGGAAGGTGATCGGATGCGTGGTGATAGTGGAGACAGCGGTGGTGGTCGCGGTTCCGGCGTTCGCCGCCGGCTTCTTCTCGGCACGGTCGCAGCCATTGCACTCGCAGCCTGACGCGGCTTCGGCGTGCCTGCGCAGGCGCGCGGCGAGCACCACAGGCAACGGCAAGCGAAGGAGCAGCACCGCTGCGCTCCGGCGCATCGAGGCAGGCATCAGCGACCACACTGCGTACGCGCTGCAGCCCGACACCAGCACCACCACAGTCCCCGATTGCATCACCGATTGCAGGGTTGATGAATCCATCGTCAGCCTCCGAGCCAGAGCGTGATCCGGTAAGTCGCGAACGCGGCCACGTAGGCCAGAACGAACAGGTAGGCGGCCATCAATAGCGGGTAGCGCCATGAGTTGGTCTCGCGCTTGACGACCGCCAGTGTCGAGATGCATTGCGGTGCGAACACATACCACGCGAGCAGCGAGTAGGCAGTAGCCAGCGACCAGCCCTTGGCGATGACAGGTGCGAGTGCATCCGCCACCTGGCCACCGGCTGCCTCCGACATCGAATACACGGTGCCGAGCGCGCCGACCGCCACCTCACGCGCCGCCAGCCCGGGTACCAGCGCGATCGAGATCTGCCAGTTGAAGCCGATGGGTGCGAACACGTGCTGCAGGGCCTGCCCCATCATCCCGGCGAAGCTGTACTGAATCGCCGGCCCGGTGGCGCCCGGTGGTGCGCCGGGGTAGCTCGACAGGAACCACAGCACCACCATCAACGAGAAGATGATGCCGCCCACGCGCGCCATGAAAATGCGCGCGCGCTCCCACAGGCCGAGCACCAGGTTCCGCAGGCCCGGCACACGGTACGGCGGCAGCTCGAGCATCAGCGGCTGGTAGCGGCTCTTCATCCACACCCGCTTGAAGACCCAGGCCACACCCATGGCCGACACCACGCCGGTCACGTAGAGCCCGAACAAGGTGAGGCCGCGCAGGTTGAACAGGCCCACGCGTCGGTCGGGCACGAAGGCGCCGATCAGCAGCGCGTAGACCGGCAGCCGCGCCGAGCAGGTCATCAGTGGCGCCACCATGATGGTCGCGAGCCGGTCTTTCCAGTTCGCGATGGTGCGCGTGGCCATGATGCCGGGAATGGCGCAGGCGAAGCTCGACAACAGCGGAATGAACGCGCGCCCCGACAAGCCCACGCGGCCCATCACGTTGTCGAGCAGGAACGCCGCGCGCGGCAGGTAGCCCGAGTCTTCGAGGATCAGGATGAAGAAGAACAGGATCAGGATCTGCGGCAGGAACACGATCACGCTGCCGGCACCGGCGATCACGCCGTTCACGAGCAGGCTGCGCAGCGGGCCGTCCGCCATGTTGGCGGTGGTGGTGTCGGCGAGCCAGGCCATGCCGGCCTTGATGGCGTCCATCGGCAGGTTGGCCCACGAGAACACCGCCTGGAAAATCAGGAACAGCACGCCGGCCAGAATGGCCAGGCCCCAGACTGGGTGCATCACGACGGCGTCGATGCGGTGGTGAAAGCGCTGGAACGACGCTGCGTTCGGCGCCGCGATCGCGAGAATGCGGCGCACCTCGCGCTGCAGTTCGGCCGGCGTTGTGTGGCGTGCGTGGTGGCCGGTGTGGTGTTGCGGATGGGGCGGCTCGGGTGTGGCCGCAGCCGCCTGCGCCTCCAGTTGCGCGAGCAGACCGACGTGGCCGTTGTGCTGCACCGCGACCGTTTCCACGACCGGGCAGCCGAGCTCGGCGGCGAGCTTGGCCACGTCGATGGCCAGCCCTTGCGAGCGCGCCACGTCAGCCATGTTCAGGGCCACGATCATCGGGCGCTGCAGCTGCCGCAATTCCAGCACCAGGCGCAGGTTCATGCGCAGGTTGGTCGCATCGACGACCGCGACGATCGCGTCGGGCGCGTCTTCACCGGCACGCCGACCCTCGATCACTTCGAGTGTGACCTGCTCGTCGGGGGTGGCCGGCGACAGGCTGTACGCGCCGGGCAGGTCGACCACCGACACGCTGTGGCCGTTGCGCAGTTTCGCGATGCCGACCTTGCGCTCGACCGTCACGCCGGCGTAGTTGGCAACCTTCTGGCGCGCGCCGGTGAGCAGGTTGAACAGCGCCGTCTTGCCGCAGTTCGGGTTGCCCACGAGGGCCACGCTCCAGGCGGCCGCGTAAGGTGGGGCGACAGTGGTCGTCATGGCGGGGATCAGGCTGAACGGGCGGCCTGCAACGCGGCGCTGGCCGCATCGACGCCGGTCACGTCAACGGTCACCTCGATGCATTGCGCTTCGAGCCAGCGCAGGCCGAACATCGTTTCGCCAATCAGCACGGCCAGTGGCTCGCGCCCGCCCGGGCCTCGGCGCAGCAACTGCAAGGGCTCGCCGGGGATGAAGCCCAGCTCCGCAAGCCGGCGCAGCGCCGCGTCATCGATCTCGCCCGACGCCGCAGACACGCGCTCGACCGTGGCGTGCGCGCCGTTGGGCAGTTCGTTCAGCAACATGGGTCGGGTGAGCAGGCAGAGTGTCGGTGTGCGAATGCACATACGAATGAGATTGTCTCTCATTGCCGAAAAAAGTTCCGCTTCCAGCGCCCGCCGCGCGTCATGTGCAGCGCCAGCAGTACCGGCAAGGCCAGACCGAGGCCCCAGTGCAATGCGCTGACCGCGTCGCGGAGTGACGGCGAGCCGGCGTAGTACAGCAGGTAGCCGGTCGCCGTGAGTACGGCCATCGCTCCCAGCATCAGGCCGCCGCTGCCCCGGTTCAGGCGCCGCCGCCAGGCCGGCAGCACATGGCTCGCGAGCAGCATGCCCACGAGCACCAGCACGGCCATCGCCAGGCCGCCGTGAAGGCGCAGGCTCCAGGCCTCGGCCGGGTGCGTGCCCATGTCGGCGCGCGCGGGCAGCAGGTGGTGATAAACCAGCCAGATCGCCCCGCTGGCCACCAGGCCCGCCAGCACGGCCAGCAGCGTGGCCTCTTGCCACGGCGGCAGGCGGATCGGGCCGGCAGCGGCGGATCGAGAAGGCAGGTCTGGGTCGGCCATGACGCGCGTCATTCAAGTGACATCGTTCGAGCAGCTCGAGCGGGTCATGCAGCGAGCTGCGCGTCGAAGTAGTCGAAGCTGCGCCACTGGGCCTGCATGGCGCGGCAAGCGTTGTCGGTGATCGTGCTGCACACCATCGCCACCTTCGTCAGGGCGTCGGCCACGGCAGCCGATGGCGCTTGCACGACGATGGTGTCGGGCCGCCGGATCACACGGCCACTTCTTGCGTCGATGTGGGCGTCGATGTGTGCGGTTCGCGCGGCCTGACGCGCGTGGTGTGCGTGGTGTGCGTGGGTCGACGCGGCCAGCGCCGAATCCCGCAGCATCGCGACCGTGCGCACGCCGCCGGCAAAGCGCAGGTGCACCGGGTACGCGGTGGCGCCGAAACAGCGCATGTCGCCGCCCGCGTTCACCAGCGCCGACGTGATGCCGTGCGAGCGCAGCGCATGAATCGCACAGTCCACCGCATGGCCTTTCGCGATGCCGCCGAGGTCGACCCGCAACGGGCGCTCGAAGCGCACGCAGTCGTCGGCATCGATGCGGATGTCGGCGCTGCTGCCGCTGGCGCCGCTGTGCGCCGCCACGTCGAAGATGCCTTCCGACGCGGCGTGCATGGTCTGCGCCAGCCGCAGCACGCAGGCGGTGTCGGCATGCACGCGCACCGGGCGCAGGTGGGCAGTGCGCATGAGTGCACTCAACTCGCTGGAAGAGTCGTGGACCGACATCAAGGCGTGCACCCGCGCCACCGCCGCGAAGGCGGCATCGAATGCGTCGTGCGCGCGCGGCGCATCGGCTCCGTCGAGCGTGATGTCAACGAGCGTGCCGAGCAGCGGGCGCGCCCTACGTAGCCGGCTTGAGGGCAAGCTCATAGGTCGCGAGGATGCGGCGCACGCCGTCGGTCACGTGCACGCACGAGAGCGTCGCACCGCTGATGTTCTGGATGTCTTTGTCGACCTGCAGCGCAGCAGCGCGCGTCTTCCCGGTGAACTGCGCCCGCCAAGCATCGTTGCGCACTTGCCCGCCGTAGCTCTCGCGGTAGTCGAGGATCTCGACTTGCTTCACGCTGCCGTCGGGCAGCACCGCCACGGCGTAGGTGATGAACTCGTGCTTGCCGTAAACCTCGTCGACAACGATGGTGCCGAGCAGACCCTGCGCCGAGCGCGCTTCCCAGGCCTTGACCTCGGCGGTTCGCACCCGCGCGTCGGCCGCTTTCGCGATGGCGCTGCGCTGCGCTTCGGTCAGCAGGAGCATGCGCGGCTTGAACTCGGTGGCGGCAGGGAACAGCAGCTTCTGCGCCTGCACGACGCTCAGGTACTGCACCGCGAAGGCTTGCAATGGCGCGCAGGCTGCGCCCAGCGCGGCCGCAGGCAGCAGCCAGGCGATGTGTGCCGGTGTCGCGCTACTGCTCAAAACGAGTAACCCATGCGCAGCCGGACGTTCGTCTTCTCGGTCGACTTGTAGACCCGGCCGTTGACCAGCTCGATCCTGGCCGCGTCGGAGTAGGCGCTGGCCCACGGCATCTGCTCCATCCACGTCAGCGTGGCGAACCAGCGCGCCGTGGCGTAGTGGATGTTCGGGCCGACGAACCACGCCGAGTAGTCACGGTCGCCGGAACTCAGCGAGTGGCCGTGGTAGCCCCGCTCGTTCACCACCTCCAGCCCGGCACGCCAACCGGGCGCGAACCGGTATGACGCGCCGCCGCTGAACGTGAGCTTGGCTTCCTTTTCGGTTCCGACACCCGACCACTTCTCACGCTCCAGCTCGAGCGCCACGTTGCCGGCCAGGATCAGCTGGTCGTCGAGCAGGTTCTTCTGCAGCAGGGCCTTCAACTCCAGCTCACTGACCTTGGGGCCGTGCGTGGCCTCGACGTAGGCGGCCAGGCCGAGGGCGTCGTTGTACGGGCTCATCAGCTGGTAGATGCTCTCGACCGACACGCTCTCGAAGTCGCGCTTGGCGTAGCGCGACGTCGGCAGCGGCAGCTTGTCGAGGAAAGGCACGTACGAGCCGAACGTCACCGGCCCGCCGCCGGTCACTTCATCGCCATCGCCCGAGGCGGTGAAGTTCTTGCGCGATGCTGCGGAGTTGTTGTTCTCGGCCGTGACCGAGTAGTTGTTCAGGTAGAGCGACATCGTCCAGCGGTCGGTCAAGCCGTACTCGATGGAGGTGCGGCTTTGCCACAGGCGGTAGGTGCCCTCCGACTTCTTGGTGCGCAAGGTGGTGGTCTGCTCGACTTCCATTGCCTTGGCCGGCAGCGTCTCGCTCAGGTACGAGTACGCGAAGGGTTGTTCGTTGGCCTGGGCTGCCGGCGCCAGCGCGGCGCAGGCCAGGGTGAACGCCGCCAGCGGGGCGAGCCGTGTGAGGTTGATATTCATGGGGTGAATCGAAGCCGTCTCAAGAGTTCATCGATCAAATCAAGCGCCGGTGTAGCGCAGCGAGCCGAACAAGCCTTCGGTCTCGTCGGCGGGGCCGGCGGCGAAGTACAGCGCGTTCGAGTCGCCCAGGCTCGCGCCGTTGCCGAACAGCAGCCCCCACAAGCCGGGAATCACGAGCTTGTTGCCGCTCGCGTCGCGCATGTATTCGGTCGCGCGGCGGGTGGTGGTGTCGAAGCCGACCAGCGTGCCGTCCGAGAAGTTGCCGACGATCAATTGGTTCGAGAACGGCCCGAAGTTCGCGGGGGCGACTGTCACGCCCCACGGGCCGTTGAGGGCGCCGCGGTCGTCCCACACGGCCACCAATTGGCCGTCGCCGGTGTACTCGACGAGCCGGCCGCGTCCACGGCCGGAGTCTTCCACGGCGGGCAGCAACTGGCCCGGGTGGTCGGGGTCGAAACTGGTGTTGACGTACATCACGAACACCGATGGCGTTGTGCCGATCTTCACGGTGTACACGTTGAACGGCACGAGATCACCGACCTTGAACCCGCCGCTGCTGAAGAACGGGTTCGCGAAGCGCGTGCCCAGCGGCTCTTCCTGCAACCGGGCGTTGAAATAGCGCAGCCGCGGCTCGGGGTTGGCGCCGAAGTCGTTGACGAGCAGGCCGTCGTTCGTCGGCAGCATGGCCAAGCCGAAGAACGAGCTGCCACCGGCGCTGTCGTCGAGGACCGTTAGCGCCTCATTCGGGCGGTCGAAGCTGCCGTTCGCGTTCTGGCGTTCCGTCCACGCCGACAGCACGCCGTTGTCCGAGACGAACAGGAACTTCGCGGCGTTCGTGATCGCCCCATTCGGGTGGGCCTGCGTGATCACGAAGTGGCTGCCCGGGTTGAACACCACGCCATTCGCGGCGCCGACCCCGGCAGGCGATGCCGGCAGCGCCACCGCAGCCAGGCCATCGGTGTGCAACGGGGTGCCGTTCACGTCGCCCACGTACTCGTACGACACGCCGCTTGCGGTGACCCAGAAGTGCCCGCCGGCACCGGCGGGCCGGATGGCCAGGCCCCAGGCGTCGACCAGGCCCGGCTCGACGATCAGCGGCCGGTAAGCCGCCGACGTGGCGACCAGGTTCGTCTGTCGATAGGCATTGCCCGCGCTCACCGACTCGCCGCCCCCGCCGCACGCGTGCAACAACGGCAACACCGCGAGTGCGCCGGTGGTCTGTGCGCCCAGGCGCATGAAATGTCTGCGGTCCATCCAACGAACTCCATGTCATCCGGCCGCTTGTTGGCCGTGGAGAGAAGCATAAATGCGAATCGTTCTTGTTAAAACTCAATGCCCTTGCGACATCACAGCCTCTTGGGTTGAGTTTGCAAATGCGATTGATTCGCAGTAATAATGCTCGCCATAACAAAGGAGCAGGCCATGAAAGGCGACGCCAAAGTCATCGAGCATCTGAACGCGCAGCTCAAGAATGAGCTGACCGCGATCAACCAGTACTTCGTTCACTACCGCATGCTCAAGCACTGGGGTTTCGACCGGTTGGCGAAAAAAGAGTACGAAGAATCGATCGGCGAAATGAAGCATGCCGACGCGCTGATGGAGCGCATCTTCACGCTCGACGGCCTGCCCACCCTGCAGGACCTGGGCAAGTTGCTGATCGGCGAAAACGTGCCCGAAGTGCTGACTTGCGACCTTCAGTCGGAAACCGGCGCGCAGGCCACCATCAAGGACGGCATCGCGCACTGCGAGTCGGTGCGCGACTACGTGTCCCGCGACCTGTTGCAAGGCATCCTCGACGACACCGAGGAACACATCGACTTCCTTGAAACCCAGATCGACCTCATCGGCAAGGTGGGCGTGCAGAACTATCTGCAGTCGCAGATGGGTGAGGTCGGCTGACGCCATGAAGAGGCTTCCATGATCGTTTGCGTGTGCCGCCGCATCACCGACCACCAGATCCGCCAAGCGGCGGCCGATGGCGCGGTGAGCCTGGAATGCCTGCAGTTCGAGTTGGGTGTTGCCACTCAGTGCGGCCGCTGCGCCGATTGCGCCTCGAGTGTGCTTTGCGATGCGCGCGCCGTGAAGGCGGAGTCGCGGGTGGTGCACCCGCAGCACCTGGGCATGGGCTTGCGCGCGCAACTGGCCTGATCACCCGGCCTGAGCGCGCGGCGCTGATCGCTGCAGGCTAGATCGCCCTTCGGCGGCCTGCCTACAATTCGGCGCTCCGGCACTTTGCAGGCCTTCGTTCGAGGGCCCCGACCCCATGCTCGACATTACCCTGCTGCGCAAGGACCTGCCCGCCGTCGTGGCTGGCCTTGCGCGGCGCACCTCCCCGCAGCCTTTCCTCGACGTGCCGCGTTTCACCGCGCTCGAAGCCGAGCGCAGGACGCTGCAGTCGCGAACCGAAGAACTGCAGGCGCAGCGCAATGCGCTGTCGAAGCAGATCGGCCAGTTGAAGGCGAAGGGCGAAGACACTGCGGCGGTGATGGCGTCGGTCGCCGGCATCGCCGATGAACTGAAGGCCTCTGCCGATCGACTCGACGGGCTGCAGGCCGAGCTGGCGGCGCTGCTGATGGCCGTGCCGAACGTGCCCCAGGCCGACGTGCCGCTCGGCTCCGACGAGACCGGCAACGTTGAAATGCGGCGCTGGGGCACGCCGCGCGAACTGGGTTTTGTGGCGCGCGACCACGTCGATCTGGGCGCACCGCTGGGGCTTGATTTCGACACGGGCGCCAAACTCTCCGGTGCGCGCTTCTGCTTCATGCGCGGGCCGGTCGCGCGGCTGCACCGTGCCCTCGCCCAGTTCATGCTCGACCTGCACACGCGCTCGCATGGCTACACCGAGTGCTACACGCCTTACATCGTGAACCGCGAGATCTTGGAAGGCACCGGCCAGTTGCCGAAGTTCAAGGAAGACATGTTCTGGGTCAGCCGCGGCGGCGACGACACCCAGGCCGAGCAGTACCTCATCTCCACGTCCGAGATCTCGCTCACGAACACCGTGCGCGAATCGGTGCTCGCCGAGAGCGCGCTTCCCATCAAGCTCACCGCGCACAGCCCGTGCTTCCGCAGCGAAGCCGGCAGTGCGGGGCGTGATACGCGGGGCCTGATCCGCCAGCACCAGTTCGACAAGGTCGAGATGGTGCAGGTCACGCACCCGGACCAGAGTGCCGCAGCGCTCGAAGAGATGGTCGGTCATGCCGAAGCCGTGTTGCAGCAACTCGGCCTGCCGTACCGCGTGGTGCTTCTGTGCGGCGGCGACATGGGATTCGGCGCGAGCAAGACCTATGACCTGGAAGCGTGGGTGCCGGCGCAGAGCACGTTTCGCGAGATCAGTTCGTGCTCGAACATGGACGCGTTCCAGGCGCGGCGCATGCAGGCCCGCTTCAAGAACGCGCACGGTAAGAACGAATTCGTTCACACGCTGAACGGCTCGGGCCTGGCGGTGGGCCGCACCCTCGTTGCGGTGCTCGAGAACTGCCAGAACGCCGACGGTTCCATCACTGTGCCCGAAGCGCTTCGCCCGTACATGGGTGGCACGGCCGTGCTGCAACCGTGACCTGACCGAGAAGCCGTTGGGATAGAATCTGAGGCTCGGCGGCGACACGCCGAAGCAAATGAAGTGACCCAAAGGCCAGAGCCTTTCGGTCACTGCGCAACACCTGGAGAGGTGGCAGAGTGGTCGAATGTACCTGACTCGAAATCAGGCGAACCGCAAGGTTCCGAGGGTTCGAATCCCTCCCTCTCCTCCAGTTAAGTCTATGATTAAATTGGATTTTCTGTGATAGCGGGTTCTGGCGGGTACCTGGCTGTACCTGTTGCTTTGGCGCAAATTTGCCGGGTTTTAATCCCAATTCTTCCCAAAGTGTACCGCGAATAACCCTCCTGTAATCCAGGATATCTGCACCGGGTACTGGCGGGTAACCGCGCTCTCTTTTTGGACTTGCTCGGTATATGCTGTTGACGCCGACCGAAAATTGACCCACTTAGAACGATAGTGCCGATGCAAATTTGACCCGGGTGTTCAACCTACCCTGCCTCTTTCTTGAGCAGGGGAGAAGGAGTGATCACCATGGCCATGATTGGCAAGGTCAAGCGG
>JANXWV010000001.1 GCA_025350965.1 Rhizobacter sp. | reverse complement strand
CTCGTAGCCACGGGTGAGTTGTGGTTTGGTCATCTCAATAACCTGCCGGCTTGGCGCTGTGCCAGTCGGTCGCTTGCTGGAAGGCATGCGCCGCATGCAGCAATGTGCCTTCGTCGAAGTAGTTGCCGATGAGCTGCAAGCCCACCGGCATGGCGCCCTCGCCGAAGCCTGCGGGCAGGCTCATGCCCGGCAAGCCGGCCAGGCTGGCGGGCAGCGTGAAGATGTCGGCCAGGTAGCTGGCCACCGGGTCGTCGCCATGGCCGCCGATCTTCCAGGCGACCGTGGGCGCCACCGGCCCGGCGATCACGTCGCATTCACGGAAGCAGGTCTGGAAGTCGTCCGCGATCATGCGGCGCAGCTTCTGCGCCTGCAGGTAATACGCGTCGTAGTAGCCGTGGCTCAGCACGTAGGTGCCGATCATGATGCGGCGCTTCACCTCGGGCCCGAAGCCTTCGCTGCGGCTCTTTTTGTACATGTCGTCGAGGTTGCCGAAGGCGGCAGCGCGGTGCCCGTAGCGCACGCCGTCGAAGCGGCTCAGGTTCGAGCTGGCCTCGGCCGGCGCGATGATGTAGTACACGGGGATCGACAGCTCGGTGCGCGGCAGGCTCACGTCCACGAGCGTGGCGCCCAGGCGCTCGAACTCGCGCAGCGCGGCGCGCACCGCGCCGTTCACGTCGGCCGCGAGCGCAGCGGGGAAGAACTCCTTCGGCAGGCCGATGCGCAAGCCGCGCAAAGGCTGCGCGACGCTGGCGTCAGCGCGGGCCGTCAACATCGCTGCGTGGTAGTTCTGGGGCGGGCGCTGCGCGCTGGTGGAGTCGCGTTCGTCGAAGCCGCTCATCGCGCCGAGCAGCAGCGCGCAGTCCTCGGCGCTGCGCGCCAGCGGGCCGGCCTGGTCGAGGCTGGAGGCGAACGCGATCATGCCGAAGCGCGAGCACACGCCGTAGGTCGGCTTGATGCCGGTGATGCCGGTGAAGCTGGCCGGTTGGCGGATCGAGCCGCCGGTGTCGGTGCCTGTGGCGGCAGGCATCAGTCGTGCCGCGACGGCCGCCGCCGAGCCGCCCGACGAGCCGCCCGGCACGCGCGCTGTGTCCCAGGGGTTCCGAGCCGCGCCGAAGGCCGAGTTCTCGTTGCCCGAGCCCATCGCGAACTCGTCGCAGTTGAGCTTGCCCAGCGTCACGGTGCCGGCCCCCGGCGCGCCACCCGCATCACCGGCGCCGAGGCGCGACACCACCGTGGCGTCGAACGGGCTGCGGTAGTCGGCGAGCATCTTCGAGCCCGCAGTGGTCGGCCAGCCGCGCGTCACGAAGATGTCTTTGTGGGCGAGCGGCACGCCGAGCAGCGCGCCGCGCTCGCCGGCGGCGCGACGGGCGTCGGCCGCGCGCGCCTGGGCCAGCGCGACCGGCGCATCGGTGCACAGCAACGCGCCGAGTTGTTCGTGGGCCGCAACCCGTGCGAGCAGATGTGTCGTCACTTCGACGCTCGACACCGCCCCCGACCCCAGCGCGCGGCCCAGTTCGGCGACACCCATGTCGTGCAATTGTTTGGCCTGTTCGGCAGCGTCCGTCATGCGCCGATCACCTTGGGCACGAGGAACAAGCCGTCTTCGACCGCCGGCGCACTGCGCTGGTTGGCCTCGCGCTCATTGGTCTCGGTGACCACATCGGGCCGCAGGCGCAGCAGCACTTCCTGCACGGCCGACAGCGGCGTGTAAAGCGGCTCGACGCCGCTGGTGTCGACTGCGCTCATCTGCTCGACGATCGAGAAGAAGCCACTCAGCTGGGTGAGCATCGCCGCGGCCTCGGCGGGCTGGAGTTCGAGCCGCGCCAGGTGGGCGATGCGGCTGACTTCTTGCGGGGTCAGGGCCATGGGAATCGGGTGCTGTTTCGCGCTGTAAGAGGGTAGCTGCGGGTCGATTGGCGCAGGGCTTGCGGTATTATCTCCGGTTATCCACAAGCCTTCGCCGCCCGCGCAGACGAGCGATCCGAGCACCTGTTCGGGCCGCCAGGCCACCCACTTCACCGCCCACTACGGAATTGCTTCGCCCCGCTGCGCTGCGCCGCTTCACTGCCCGCAGGCCGCGTGTCGACATTGCCTTCAGACACCATGTTCGGATCCTTTCGTCGCTACTTCTCGACTGATCTGGCCATCGACCTCGGCACCGCCAACACACTGATCTACGTGCGTGGCAAAGGCATCGTTCTCGATGAGCCGTCGGTCGTTGCCATCCGCCACGAAGGCGGGCCCAACGGCAAGAAAACCATCCAGGCCGTTGGCGCAGAAGCCAAGGCGATGCTCGGCAAAGTGCCCGGCAACATCGAGGCCATCCGCCCGATGAAAGACGGCGTGATTGCCGACTTCACCGTCACCGAGCAGATGCTCAAGCAGTTCATCAAGATGGTCCACCCGCGCGGCATCTTGCGGCCGAGCCCGCGCATCATCATCTGCGTGCCCTGCGGCTCCACACAGGTCGAGCGCCGCGCCATCCGCGAGTCGGCGCTCGGCGCCGGCGCTTCCGATGTGTACCTGATCGAAGAGCCGATGGCCGCTGCCATCGGCGCCGGCCTGCCGGTGAGCGAGGCCAGCGGCTCGATGGTGGTCGACATCGGCGGCGGCACCACCGAAGTCGGCGTCATCAGCCTCGGCGGCATGGTTTACAAAGGCAGCATCCGCGTAGGTGGGGACAAGTTCGATGAAAGCATCATCAACTACATCCGCCGCAACTACGGCATGCTGATCGGCGAGCCCACGGCCGAAGCCATCAAGAAGAACATCGGCAGCGCCTTCCCCGGCTCCGAGGTGAAGGAAATGGAAGTCAAG
>JANXWV010000140.1 GCA_025350965.1 Rhizobacter sp. | reverse complement strand
GCGCACGGAGGTGTCGAACGCATACACGCGGTAGCGCACGACCAGTGCTGCGCGCCCGCTGCAGCGCGCCAGCCAGGTCGCCTTGTCGAGCTGCTGCAGCGGCAGCTCGCGCGTGCCTTGCGTGGCGCTCAGGGCAGACAGGTGGCGCGCGAACTCGCGCACCAGGTAGCTGCCGGGCACCCACACCGGCAGGCTCAGGCGCTGCTCGGGCGCGGGTTTCGCGATGGTGAGCGTGACGCTGAAGTGATGGGCGTGCGGTTCGGTGGCGCTGATGCGGTAGGAGATCATGGAGGTGGGCGGGTGCGGGTGCGGGTGCGTGCGGCTGCGTTCGGGTGTGATCGGGTGCGACAGGGGACGCGGGTTCTCAGCTTCCTGCTGCGCCGACGAAGCAGCTCAAGCTGGCCACCACGCTCAACCGGAAGCGCAGCGTCAGCCAGCCGGCAACGCCTTGCGCCGGGTAGACCTTGCGGTCCACGGCGTAGCACATCACGAGCATCACGCCGTGGATCACGAGGCCGGCGTCGGGCGGCATCAGCACCGCCACCCAGGCCACCAGTGCGGGCGCCACGCCCCACGCGAACAGGCGCGGTGCGGGCTGCGCCGCGCACATCGCCAGGCCCCAGTGGATGGCGCCGATGAAGGCCAGCACCACGGCCGCATAGGCCGACAACGCGGCCGTGACATGCGCATGCGCGTCGGCTCGCACGCCCCACACCAGCGCCGCGCCCAGCACGAAGGGTGCGAGCGCCACGTACCCCAGGCGCAGCGCTGCTGCGGGAGGCTGTGCGTTCAACGGCCCGCCTTGAGCATGCCCTGGGTCTCGATGAACGCGACCACCTCGGCCAGGCCGGCCAGCGTTTTCAGGTTGCTCATCACGAACGGCCGCAGGCCCTGCGCGGTGGTGCGCATGCGCGTGGTGTCGGCGGCCATCACGGCGAGGCTCGCCCCCACGTGGGGCGCGAGATCGGTCTTGTTGATGACGAAGAGGTCGCTCTTCGTGATGCCGGGCCCGCCCTTGCGCGGGATCTTCTCGCCGGCCGCCACGTCGATCACGTAGATCGTCAGGTCCGAGAGTTCGGGGCTGAAGGTGGCGGCGAGGTTGTCGCCGCCGCTCTCGATGAACACGATGTCGGCGTTCGGGAACTTCTCGAGCATGCGGTCCACGGCTTCGAGGTTGATAGAAGCGTCTTCGCGGATCGCGGTGTGCGGGCAGCCGCCGGTCTCCACGCCCATGATGCGTTCGGCGTCGAGCGCTCCGGCGACGGTGAGCAGGCGCTGGTCTTCCTTGGTGTAGATGTCGTTGGTGACAACGACCAGGTCGTAGGTGTCGCGCATCGCCTTGCACAGCATCTCGACCAGCGTGGTCTTGCCCGAACCGACCGGGCCGCCCACGCCGACGCGCAACGGTGGCAGTTTGCGGGTGCGGTTGGCAATGGTGTGGAGTGCGTTCATCACTCGATTATTGCAACCTGCATGCCTGGGTGCGGCGTGGCCCGCAGGCCGGCTCGGCACGGCCCGCAGGCCGGCCTGATTCAGGACCGGAACAGCCGCGAATACTGGGCTTCGTGCTGCGCCGACAGGATGGCCAGCATCGGCGTGGCGGCCTGGCGTTCGCTGTCGGCGAGGAGCACTGCGCGGTCCACTTCGGTCGGGATCGCGTCGATCAGCGATGTGAGGATTCGCTGCCCCGCGCTCTGCCCAAGTGGCACCGCCTTCAATGCGGCCTGCACCATGTTCTCGGCCCAGCCGAACGCGAAGGTCAGCACCGCCTCGCGGAGCGGCGCGCCGGTTTGCGCAGCAGCCAGCGCAAACGCCACCGGCCAGGTCGGCGCCGGGGCCAATGCCTTCAGCACCGCCACCCGTTCGTCGGCCACGCCGCGGTTCTTCAGCCACTCGCCGAGCGACCGGCCCATTTGCTGCGTCTGCTGGCGCAACTCGCGGGTCTCGCGGGTGACGGTGACCCAGTCGTTGAGTTCCTTGATGGTGGCCGCATCACCCTGCTCACCGCGCTGCCAGGCCTTGAAGGCGCGCGCGCACACCGGCAAGTCGCTGCGCGCGAGGCTCAGGTGCAGTTGGTCGCGCAGCCAGGTGCCGGTGTCGGCTTCATGGGTGGTCAGCCTGGCCTCGACGGCCGCTTCCAGCCCTTCGGAGTAGCTGAAGCCACCCACCGGCAGGGCCGGTGACGCGAGCCGCATCAGCTGCAACAGCGCGGCCGCGCCCACGCCGCCGCCCGCGCGCTCACGCATCAGTGATCGTGCTTGCAGTTCGGGCCGTGAACGTGGCCGCCGGGGTCGCTGTGGTCACTCGTGTGGGGTGCTTGCGGTGCCGGGCTGCGCATCAGCACGGGGTCGGGCGCGTGGTCGTGGGCGTGGTCGTGGTCGTGTGTATGCCCGTGTGCTTCGGCTGTGCTGGCGTAGGCGCCGCCTTCGGGCTCGAATGACGCGAGCTGTTCCACAACCTCCAGGTGCATCTGCCGCAGCATGTCGGCGAGCACGTGGTCGGGCTCCAGCTGCAAACGGTCGGCATGCACTTCGAGTGCCACGTGGCGGTTGCCCAAGTGGTAGGCGGCGCGCAACAGCGCCAGTGGCGAGCCTTGAGCAGTTCGCGCGGCACGCACCGTCATCACCGGCTGGGGTCGGGCCACCACGCTGACGAGCGAGCCGTCCTCGGCCACCAGCACGTCGCCGCCGCGCACCACCGCACCACGCGGCAGGAACACGCCGAGCGCGTCGCCCGCCGAGTCGAGCGCCTCGAAGCGGCTCTTCTGGCGCGTGTCCCAGTCGAGCTCGACGCGCGTGCCGCGTTTGATCAGAACGGCGCTCAGGCCCTGGCCTTGGGGGATGAGTTTGTTGACGGTTTTCATGGGGCAAAGGCTACCAGAGCCGTTGGCCGGGCGAGCCGATGGCTCACCCCCACCATCGGAACAGCAGCGGCGTCAGCAACGAGGCGAGCAGCACCTGCAGGCCGAGCGCGATACCGGCATAGGCGCCGGCATCGGGGTGCACCTGCAAGGCCCTGGCCGCCCCGATGCCGTGGGCCGTGGTGCCGAGCGCGAAGCCCCGAACAGGCCATGAACCGATGCCCAGCAGGTCGAAGATGTACTTGCCCGACATCGCTCCGACCAGCCCGGTCAGCACGGCGCACACGGCGGCCAGTGCCGGCACACCGCCGATGCGCTCTGCAATGCCCATCGCGACCGGTGCCGTCACCGATTTCGATGTCAGCGACCGCACCACCTCGGGCGGCAGGCCGAGCGCCCATGCCAGCGCCACCGCGCTGCCGCCGGCCACGAGCCCACCAGCCAGCCCGGCCAACAGCAGCGCGGTGCCGCGCCGGCGGATCTCTGCGCGGCGCTGCCAAAGCGGCCACGCCAGCGCCACCACCGCCGGCCCGAGCAGCACGTGCACGAACTGCGCACCCGCGAAGTAGGTGGGGTAGGGCGTGCGTGTGACGACGAGCAGCCCGCCGATGCACACGACCGACCACAGCACCGGGTTGGCCCACGGCGCGGCGCCCGTGCGCTCGCTGGCCGCCACGGCGATCACGTAGGTCACGACCGTGGCCGTCAGGCCGAACAGCGGGGTCGACGCCAGGTAGACCCAGAGCTGCACGAAGTCAGTCATCGGTGGTGGTGGTGGTCGTGGCGATGGAGGCATCCGGCGTGCGGCCAGCGGGCAGCAGGCCGCGCAGCACGAGCGCCGTGGCGGCCAGGCCCACCCACGTGGACAGCACGATCACCAGCAGCAGTTGCAGCCCGTAGGCCGAGAGCAGCGCCAGGTGCGTGATCACGCCCACGCCGACCGGCACGAACAGCAGCGACAGATGCGACAGCAGCAGCGTCGCACACGCAGCCACCGGCTCGCGCACCGGCGCGAACGGCAGCAGCGCAAACAGCAGCACGAGGCCAATCACCGGGCCGGGGAAGGGCAAGGCCAAGCTGTGTGCCAGGGTCTCGCCGGCAGCTTGCAGCAAGAGCAGCAACGCGAGCCCGCGCAGCGCGGTCATCCGGCGGGTCAGAACAGGAAGTAGCGCTGTGCCATCGGCAACTCGGTCGCCGGCTCGCACGTCAGCAGCACCCCGTCCGCCCGCACCTCGTACGTTTGGGCGTCCACCTCGATGTGCGGCGTGCCGCTGTTGTGCACCATGTCCTTCTTGCCGATCGTGCGCGTGTTCTTCACCGCCTCCACGCGCCGGCGCAGGCCGAGCTTGGCGGGCACACCGAGGTCGACGGCAGCCTTCGACACGAACGTGATGCAGGTGTCGTTCATCGCGGCGCCGAAGCTGCCGAACATCGGGCGGTAGTGCACCGGTTGCGGTGTCGGGATGCTGGCGTTCGGGTCGCCCATCGCAGCGGCGGCGATCATGCCGCCCTTCAGGATGAGGCTGGGCTTGACGCCGAAGAACGCCGGCTTCCACACCACCAGATCGGCCAGCTTGCCGACCTCGACCGAGCCCACCACGTGCGAGATGCCCTGCGTGATCGCCGGGTTGATCGTGTACTTGGCGATGTAGCGCTTGACGCGGAAGTTGTCGTT
>JANXWV010000131.1 GCA_025350965.1 Rhizobacter sp. | reverse complement strand
CGTCGGGAAAATACACGGTGGCGAAAGAGCCCAACGCACCGTGGTGAACCACATACGGATCGGTGATCGGCAAGATCACCCGCGCCTTGGCCGCACCGAGCCAGGTGTCGAGCACGTCCTGGAGGTAGACGACATCGGGCTGCGAATCCATTCGCGTCTTCGCGTTCATGCCGTGGTCGGCGGTGAGGACGATCGTGCAACCCATGGAATCGAGCTTGCCCAGGTAACCGTCCATCATCCGGTAGAACGCGTCAGCGCCGTCGGTTCCGGGGGCGTGCTTGTGCTGCACGTAGTCGGTGGTCGAGAGGTACATCACATCGGGCCGGCCGAACCTGCCTTTGGCGCGGGCCATCAACTGCACACCGGCGGCGAACACGAACTCCGACAGCGCCGCGCTGTAGACCGAGGGCAGCGGCAGGCCGACCAGGTCGAGCACGCCGCTGATGCCGTGCTCGTCGATGGTGGTGTCGTCGGCACGTTCAGCCGAGAAGCAGATGCCTTTCATGCCGTGGCCGAGCAGCTTGCGCAGCTTGTCTTTCGCAGTGATCACGGCGACCGAGCAGCCGGCATCGGCGAGCGCGGCCAGCAGCGTGGGCGCGCGCAGCCATTTCGGGTCGTTCATCATGACCTCGCACCCGCTGGCCACGTCGAAGAGGTAGTTGCCGCAAATGCCGTGCACCGAGGGCGGCGCGCCCGTCACGATCGACAGGTTGTTCGGGTTCGTGAAGCTCGGGATCACGCAGTCGGCCACCAGTGCGGTGCCCTCGGCCAGCACCTGCGCCAGCCACGGCATGCGGCCGTGCGCCACGGCCTGCGCGATGTACTCGGGCTCACAGCCATCGACGCACACCACCACGGTGGGCTTGTGCGGCAGGCGGTACGCGCGGTCGTTGACGGTGATCATGGTGGCGTGCTTCTTTCGAGCGTGCGCGGCAACCGGCCTGCCGTGCCGGGCGCTGATTGCTGGCGCTGGTTGTTCTTGATCGTGCGTTCCTTGCTGTCCATCGCGTGGTCGTACATCGCGCGGCCGGCGGCGTTCGCGTCGCCCGACGCGATGGCCTTGACGATCTGCCGGTGCTCGCCGGCCGACACCGGCAGCTGCCAGCCGTCGGCCAGGTTCATGCGCCGAAACAGGCTCAGCTCCTTGATGAGCTTGCGGTAGATGGCGGTCAGCTTGCCGTTGCCCGCCAGATCGACCAGCCGGTCGTGGAAGCTCAGGTTCAAGAGGTGGTACTGCCGCGCATCCTTGGCCTTGACGGCCTGCTCCATCTGCTCGACCAGGCCACGCACTTCCTTCAGTTGCGCGGGGGTGATGCGCTCGGCCAGGCGCCGGCCGACGAGTTCGTCCATGGCGGCGCGCAGGTCGAAGATCTCGACCGCCTCGGCCAGGGGCACGGCACGCACGAAGACACCCCGGTTCTTCTCGGTGCGAACCAGGCCGGCTTCTTCGAGCATGCGAAAGGCCTCGCGCAGCGGCCCGCGCGATACACCCAGCCGCGCCGCCAAGGCCACTTCGGTGAGCTTGGCGCCCGGGGCCAGTTCGCCCGACAGGATCATGCGTTCGAGCTCGCCCTGAACCACGCTCGCAAGCGAGCTGGTCTGCAGCAGCGTGATGGTCGGATGCGGTTGACTGATAGCGCCCATGGGTGACAAGTAGATGACACGGATTGGCGATTGTCAACAATCCACAAGAAACAGTTGACGCTCGTTTGTGACGCCCCCTAGACTGGCCTGGCTGTTTCAACCGGGTCGGTTGCGACACTCACGGGCATGCCACTTGCACAGTGGTCGTTCACCATTCAACGTTTCTTCGGGAGACCTCCATGAACCTGGGTTCGATCAAACTGGCGTTGGCCGCTGTGGCCTTCGCGGCATCGGCCGGCGCGCTGGCGCAGAAGACGCAGCTCACGGTCTACACCGCGCTCGAAACCGACCAGTTGAAAGCGTACGAGGCCGGCTTCGTCAAGTCGAACCCCGATATCGAGATCAAGTGGGTTCGCGACAGCACCGGCGTCATCACCGCCAAGCTGCTGGCCGAGAAGGCGAACCCGCAGGCCGACGTGGTGATGGGCGTGGCCGCCAGCAGCCTGGCGCTGCTGAACAACGAAGGCATGCTCATTCCCTACGCGCCGCTGAACCTCGACGCGATCATGGCCAAGTACCGCGACAAGAAGAACCCGCCCGCATGGTTCGGCATGGACGTTTGGGGGGCGACCATCTGCTTCAACACCGTCGAAGCCACCAAGCGCGGCCTGCCCAAGCCCGAAACCTGGAAAGACCTGACCAAGCCGATCTACAAGGGCCAGATCGTGATGCCGAACCCGGCGTCGTCGGGCACCGGCTTCTTCGACGTGTCGGCGTGGCTCACCCTCTGGGGCGACGACAACGGCAAGGGCGGTGGCTGGAAGTACATGGACGACCTGCACCAGAACATCGCCCAGTACACGCACTCGGGCTCGAAGCCCTGCAACATGGCGGCAGCCGGCGAATACGTGATGGGCATTTCGTTCGAGTACCGGGGCAACGCCAACAAGGCGAAGGGCGCGCCCATCGACCTGGTGTTCCCGAAGGAAGGCCTGGGCTGGGACCTGGAAGCCTTCGCCATCCACGCCGGCACCAAGAAGCTGGCAGCGGCAAAGAAGCTCGCCGACTGGGCTTCCAGCAAGGACGCGATGCTGCTGTACGGCAAGAACTTCGCGATCACCGCGCACCCGGGTGTCGCAGAGCCACTGAAGAACGTGCCGGCCGACTACGAAGCCCGGCTGGTGAAGATGGACTTCGCAGTCACGGCTGCGAACCGCGGCCGCGTGCTGGCGGAGTGGACGAAGCGCTACGACTCGAAGTCGGAGCCGCGGAAGTAGCAGCCCCCGTGATGGGCGACTACCTGCGCCTCGAAGGCATCCACAAGACCTTCGGCAGCTTCCAGGCGCTGGCCGACATTCACCTCTCCATCGCCAAGGGCGAGTTCGTCTGCTTCCTCGGGCCGTCGGGTTGCGGCAAGACGACGCTGCTGCGCATCATCGCCGGGCTGGAGGTGCAGACGGCCGGGCGCATCACGCAGTCCGGCCGCGACATCTCGACCTTGCCGCCTGCGGGCCGCGACTACGGCATCGTGTTCCAGTCGTATGCCCTGTTCCCGAACCTCACTGCGGCCGAGAACGTGGCCTATGGCCTGGTCAACCGCAAGGTGCCGCGCCGCGCGGTCACCGAGCGGGTCGAAGAACTGCTGGCGCTCGTGGGCCTGCCGGGCAGCGGCCGCAAGTTCCCGGCGCAACTCTCGGGCGGCCAGCAGCAGCGCATCGCGCTCGCCCGCGCGCTGGCCACGAAGCCTGGGCTGCTGCTGCTCGACGAGCCGCTGTCGGCGCTCGACGCGCTCGAGCGCGTGCGGCTGCGCGCCGAGATCCGCTCGCTGCAGGCCCAGCTGGGCGTCACCACCGTCATGGTCACGCACGACCAGGAAGAGGCGCTCGCCGTGGCCGACCGCATTGTGGTGATGAACGCAGGCGTGATCGAGCAGGTGGGCACCCCGATGCAGGTGTACCGCGACCCGGCCACGCCGTTCGTGGCCGACTTCGTGGGCAAGATCAACGTGCTGTCGGGCCGCCTGCTCCCGGGCCGCGTGGTGCACCTGGGCGAGTGCCGCTTTGCGTGCGAGGTGGATGCCGGCGCGCCGCGCGATGTGAAGGTCTACCTGCGGCCCGAAGACCTGCTGGCCCGGCCGATAGCCTCTGGCGATGCCAACGTGTTCGATGCCGTGATCGAGAAGATCGAGTTCCTCGGCTCCTACTGCCACGTGAGCGTGGCCGCTGCGGCGCTGGCGCCGCTGCCGCTCACGGTGTACCTGTCGCTCAACTACATCGCCGAACAAGGTTTGCAGGTGGGCAGCCGGTTGCCGCTGCGCGTGGCGCCTGGGCGCATGCGGTTCTTCTGAGGCCGGGCGAGCCACCATGTCAGCTGTGTTGCCTGCATCACCCAGCGCACCGCGCGCGGTGCGCCAGCGCGCGCACTGGAGCGACCGCGTGGCTCACGCGGCGCTGTTGCTCATCACGTTGGTGCTCGTGGTGTTCCTCGCACTGCCGCTGGCCAGCATCCTCGTCAAGGCGCTGCAAGACTCGGCGGGTGCGTTCATCGGGGTTGCCAACTTCACGAGCTACCTCACGTCACCGGCGCTTCTGCAGTCGCTCTGGAACAGCGTGTGGGTGTCGGCGCTGGTCACGCTCGTCACGCTGCCGCTGGCCTTCGGCTTTGCCTACGCCCTCACGCGCAGCTGCATGCCGTTCAAGACGCTGTTGCGCACCATCGCGCTGGTGCCACTGCTCGCGCCGTCGCTGCTGTCGGCGCTGTCGCTGATCTACTGGTTCGGCAACCAGGGGCTGGCGCGCGGGTTCATCAACGCGCTGGGCTTCGACACCATCTACGGCGCGCCGGGCATCGTGGTGGCCGAGTGCTTTGCGGTGTTCCCGCATGCGCTGATGATCCTCGTCACCGCGTTGTCGCTCGCCGACCAGCGGCTCTACGAGGCTGCCGACGCGCTGGGAACGCGCACACGGCGCAAGTTCTTCACCATCACGCTGCCGGGCGCGAAGTACGGGCTGATCTCGGCGGCACTCGTGACCTTCACGCTCGTGATGACCGACTTCGGCATCCCGAAGGTGATCGGCGGCAACTTCAACATGCTGGCGACCGACGTGTTCAAGCTCGTCATCGGCCAGCAAGACTTCCAGCGCGGCGCCGTGGTCGGCCTGCTGCTGCTCACGCCGGCGGTGCTGACCTTCGGGGTCGACTGGCTGGTGAGCGCGAAGCAATCGGCCATGCTGTCGGCGCGTGCCGTGCCCTACGCGCCGAAACCCGCCCGCGGCTTCGACGCGCTCATGCTCGCATACGCGGCGTGCATTGCCGCGCTCATGCTCGCGATGCTGGGCATGGCGGTGTTCGCGTCGTTCGCAACGCTCTGGCCCTACAACCTGGCGCCCACGCTGACCCACTACACCATGGGCCTGGTCGACGCTGAAGTGGGCGGCGCGTTCGTGAACAGCCTGAAGCTCGCCGCGGGCACGGCCTTCTTCGGCACCCTCCTCGTGTTCGTCGGCGCCTACCTGCTGGAGAAAACGCGCGGCGCGAATGGCCTGCGCCCGGCGCTGCGCCTGCTGGCCATGCTGCCGATGGCCGTGCCGGGCCTTGTGCTGGGCCTGGGCTACATCTTCTTCTTCAACCTGCCCGCCAATCCGCTGCACGGCCTGTACCAGACGCTGCCGCTGCTGGTGCTGTGCACCATCGTGCACTTCTACACCACCGGCCACCTGACGGCCATGACGGCGTTGAAGGCGCTGGATGCCGAGTTCGAGTCGGTCTCGGCATCACTCAAGGTGCCGTTCTTCAAGACCTTCTGGCGCGTCACGCTGCCGATCTGCACACCCACATTGCTGGAGGTGGCGCGCTACTTCTTCATCAACGCGATGACCACGATCTCGGCGGTCGTGTTCCTGTACTCGCCCGACACCAAGGTCGCGGCCATCGCGATCCTGAACCTCGACGAGGCAGGTGAGGCGGGGCCGGCGGCGGCGTGTGCAGTGCTCATCACGGCGGGGTCTACAGTGGTGACGTTGATGTTCATGGCGCTGGGCTGGTGGGTGGACAGGCGCACCCAGGCTTGGCGGCGAACCCTCTCTCGGTAGGAGTTTCATGAGAGCCGTCTGCATCATCTGTTGTCTGCGGGTTGGAGCCTGTCAATTCACCCGTACAGATGCGACAGTCACGTTGAAGAAGCCGTTGCAACTCAGACCTTCGATTTCCAGATGCGTTGATCAAAACCCGGTTCACGCTTTCAGCCGTGAACGCACTCAATGAGCCGCCTTCTTTCATGTCATTGACTCCCCCACTTCGCCTCGCCATCGCCCAACAAGCGATGCACTGGACCACCGACGAGAACACCGCGCAGATCGTCGCCTCGATCAAAGCGGCAGCCGCCCAAGGCGCGCGCCTGTGCGTCTTCCCCGAGCTCGCACTCACTGGCTTCCACCGCCGCATCCGCGAGCAGGCGCTGCCCGATGTCGTGGCGCCCGCGCTGCAGCGGGTGTGCGATGCCTGCCGCGAACACGCGGTCGCATGCATGCTCGGCACGCCGACCTTCATGACCGACGGGTCCGTGCTGAACAGCTACGTCTTCATCGGCGCCGATGGCGTGGTGGGCACCACGATGAGCAAGAACGGCCCGACCGCTGCCGAGCTGACCTTCTTCCAGCGCGGCGCCTCCCGCCCGGTGTTCGGCTTCGAAGGCCATGCCTGCACGACCGTGATGTGCCGCGAGGTCGAAGACCTGGACGAGGTGGCCGTGCAGCTGCGCAACGATCCGGTCGACCTGGTCTTCTGGCCGTCGCTCACCGGGCAGGCGCCGGGCACGGTGCTCGACTCACCGGAGGCGACCGAAGACCTGGGCTACCTGCGCCGCGCCGGCCTCGTCGCGCAGCGCCTCGGCGCCTGCGTGGTGCAGAGCAACTGGCCGCAGGCGCTGAACACACCTGACCACACGCACCTGGGCGAGAGCAAGGTCTACGATGCGATGGGCGATTTGCTGTTGACGCTGCCGCGCGACGAAGCCGGCGTCGGCGTGTTCAACCTCGGCGAACGCCACTACCACTGGACTCCGCTGCCCGCATGAACCCCACACGCCTGCTCTCACTCTTGCGGTCCTTTTTGCGCACTTCGGGCGCGGCAGACGCCGTGCGTTTGGTCGCGCTCTCGATGGTGGCGCTCCCGGTGCACGCCATCGACCTCGGCCCGCTGTGGGACTACGACAAGCCCGAACTGAGCGAACAGCGCTTCCGGGCCGCGCTCGCGTCCGCGAATGCCGACGACGCGTTGATCCTGCAGACGCAGATCGCGCGCACCTATGGCCTGCGCGGCAACTTCACTCGTGCGCGTGAAACGCTGGCCGCCGTCGAGCCTCAAGTGCCCAACGCCAGCGCCGAGGCCAGGGTGCGGTACGCACTGGAGCTTGGCCGCACGCTCGTGTCGGCCACGCACCCACTCGCGTCGCAAACGCCTCAGGTGCGGGAGCAGGCGCGGGCGGCCTATCGGGGCGCGGTCGAGCTCGCCAAGGCGAACAAGCTCGACGCGCTGGCCATCGACGCGCTGCACATGCTGGCCTTCGTCGACACCGCCCCGGCGGATCAACTGAAGTGGGCCCGCGAAGCGTTGAAGGTGACCGATGCGTCAACGCAGCCGGACGCCAGGCGGTGGGAGGCTTCGCTGCGCAACAACGCCGGGTATGCGCTGCATCAGCTGGGCAGGTTCGAGGAAGCGCTCGCCGAGTTCAAGACCGCGCTGCTGCTGCGCCAGCGCGGCACCGACGAAGAAACCATTCGCGAAGCGCGCTGGATGGTCGGCTGGACGCTGCGGGCCCTGAAGCGCAGCGACGAAGCGCTGGCCATCCAGCTGCAACTGGAGCGCGAATGCGACGCTGCCGGTGCGCCCGACCGGTATGTGTTCGAGGAACTGGAAGCGCTCTTCCGCCAGATGGGCAACAGCGAGCGCGCCGAACACTATGCTGCGCGCCGCAGGGCCTTGCCGGCCTGAGCGCCACACCATCGACAGGAGCCCGACCATGGACCGCGACGCCATCCTGCTGACCCCCGGCCCGCTGACGACCACGCTGCGCACCAAGCTCGCCATGCTGCGCGACTGGGGTTCGTGGGACGCCGACTTCAACGCGATGACGGCCGCCATGCGGCGCCAGTTGCTCGGCATCGTGGGCGCGCTCGACTCGCATGTGGTGGTGCCCCTGCAAGGCAGTGGCACGTTCGCCGTCGAAGCGGCGGTGGGCACGCTGGTGCCACGCAACGGCCATGTGCTGGTGCTCGACAACGGCGCCTACTGCAAGCGCATGGGCCGGGTTGCCACGCTGATGGGCCGGCGCACCACGGTGCTGGCGCGCGCCGAGCACGAGCCGGTGTCGGCCGAAGAGCTGGACGCCGCGCTGCGTGCCGACCCCAGCATCACCCACGTCGGGTTCATTCACTGCGAAACCGGCACCGGCGTGCTGAACCCGCTGGCGCAGGTCAGCGAGGTGTGCGCGCGCCACGGCAAGGGGCTGATCATCGACGCGATGAGCTCGTTCGCAGCACTCCCCATCGACGCGCGCGACATCACCTTCGACGCGCTCGTGGCCGCCAGCGGCAAGTGCCTGGAGGGCGTGCCGGGCATGGGCTTCGTGTTCATTCGCAAGGCGGTGCTGGCGGGCTGCGAAGGGCAGTCGCAGTCGCTCGCGATGGACTTGTTCGACCAGCACGCCTACATGGAAAGGACCGGCCAGTGGCGTTTCACGCCGCCCACCCACGTGGTGGCTGCGCTCGCCGAGGCGCTGGCGCAGTTCCTTGAAGCGGGTGGCCAACCGGCGCGCCTGGCGCGCTACACCGCGAACTGCCGCACGCTGATCGACGGCATGGCGCAGCTCGGCTTCAAGCCCTTCCTGCACCCGCAGTGGCAGGCGCCGATCATCGTCACATTCCATGCGCCGCAGCACCCGGCCTACGACTTCACGGCGTTCTATGCCGAGGTAAAGCGCCGCGGGTTCATCCTGTACCCCGGCAAGCTGACGAAGGTGGAAACCTTCCGCGTCGGCTGCATCGGCGCCATCGGGCCGAACGACATGCAGCAGGCGGTGAACGCGATTTCTGAAGCGATGCAGGCCCTGGGCCTGGCGCCCTCACACTGACCAGGAGACCCCATGGCATCGAGGCGGAACGACCCCAAGGAACACCCGGCTCTGAAAGCCGTGCGCGCCAGCGGCACCGGCAAGGTGAAGGTGGCGGTGAGCGACATCGACGGCATCCTGCGCGGCAAGTACCTGCACATCGACAAATTCCTCGGCGCCGCCGAGCCGCACCCGAACGGCGGCTTCGGCTTTTGCGACGTGGTGTTCGGCTGGGACGCGAACGACAACTGCTATGACAACGCCACCGCCACTGGCTGGCAGCACGGCTTCCCGGACGCGCTGGCGCGGCTCGATCTCGACACCTTCCGCTGCGTGCCTTGGGACGACGGCGTGCCGTTCTTCCTGGGCGACTTCGTCAACACCGACGGCACGCCGTCGCCCATCTGCCCGAGGCAGACGCTCAAGCGCGTACTCAAGCGCGCCGAGAAGTTGGGCTTCGACGTGATGACCGGCATGGAGTTCGAGTGGTTCAACTTCGCCGAAACCCCGCAAAGCTGGGCCGCCAAGAAAGGCGTCGGCCCCGAGCCCATCACGCCGGGCATGTTCGGCTACTCGCTGCTGCGCATGAACCACAAGCGCGAGTACTTCAAGGCGCTGATGGACGAGATGCCCGCGTTCGGCGTGCCCATCGAAGGCCTGCACACCGAAACCGGGCCGGGCGTGTACGAAGTGGCCATCGCCTTTGGCGAGGCGCTGGAGCAGGCCGACCGCGCCATCCTGTTCAAGACCGGTGCCAAGGAGATCGGCGCGCGCTTCGGCGTGATGCCGAGCTTCATGGCCAAGTGGAATCAGCAGCTGCCCGGCTGCTCGGGGCACATCCACCAAAGTCTGTCCGACGGTAAAAACAACTTGTTCTTCGACGCCAAGAGCCCGCGCAAGATGAGCAAGCTGTTCGAAAGCTACCTGGCCGGGCAGGTCGGCTTCCTGATGGAGATGGCGCCGATGTTCTGGCCCACCATCAACAGCTACAAGCGC
>JANXWV010000085.1 GCA_025350965.1 Rhizobacter sp. | reverse complement strand
GCAATTGCACGAACAGCTCGTGCGTGGCCTGCAGGTTCACGCGGTAGCCGAGCGCATAGTCGCGCTCGGCCAGACCGCCCGGCACGCTGGCCAGGTGGAACACGAACTGAACGCCGCCGCTTCAGGCACTGACCTGGCTGTTGCAGTCGCGTCTGAAAGCCCATTCCCGGCGACCGTCGGTGCTGCGCGCCGGTGCACGACACAACGAGCCAATGGGCATCGACATCGACCAGGCCGAGGCTCGATACGCCGGTACGCGGCCCGCGTACCGTCGCGGCCGGTACCGCCCTGATAGCGTTTTGGTGGCTGTTGCACCGGGCCTGGCGCCAGCACCTCGCGCGGCGCCAGGCGCAACGCAAGCCACGATGACATCGGCCAGCCCTGTGGCCGACCCGGTCGAGGCCGCCGGCCAACTGGAAGCCGTGATCGAGATGGCCGACGCGCCGCTGGCACACCAACAAAAAAGGGCCACGCATCGCTGCGTGGCCCTTGTTCAGAAGGCGTCGAAGCGGGTCAAGCGCGGCGGCGGCGCGCCATGAAGCCGACGAGGCCGAGGCCCCCGAACATCAGTGCGTAGGTCTCGGGCTCGGGCACGCCGGCCACGAACGGCAGGTCCACTTGCAGCACGGCCGGACCGCCGCAGCATTCGGCGTAAACGAGCTGGAAGGCGAACGTGCCCGACGGTCCGTTGTAGGTGGCGATCGATTGTGTGGGGCCGGTCGGGCCGGGGCTGAAGCCGAGGTCGAGGCCGCCGATGATGAGCGTCAGGCCGTCGTCGTGGGTCACCGTGAACTGCATGCCGTTCGTCACGGTCACCTGGCCCTGAAACTCCAGCAGCGTACCGACCGTGCCATCGTCCATCAACGATGCCAGCGTGCCCGCCGTCGCCTCGGCGATGTTGAAGGCAGCGCTGCTGGCCAGCCAGTTGCCCACGGTGGTGGTGCTGCCGTTGAAGTTGAACGGCGACAGCACATCGAACTCGACATCGGCCGCCGTGAGCGGCACGTTCGCCGGCACCGCGCTGAAAGTCACGGCCTCAGGCACGTGCCACAGCTTGCCGTGGGCCGTGTTGGCGGCTTGTGCGCTGCCGGCGCCTGCCGCGCAGAGCGCAGCGGCGAAAGCCAGTTTCTTGAGACTTGCAGGTTGCATGAAACGCTCCCGGGTGATTGAAGGTCGACTGCCGCCCGACTGGCACCGCAGACTGCGGCCCGGCTCCGAACGGATCAGCCCGAAAGTGTGAACTTTTCACGCGGCGTGCCCAACCCCTTGCGTCGGGGGGAGTGGCCAGCTCAGGCGTAACAGCGCGTTAGTGATCGCGGGTAAACGAGAGCCCGAGCGCGTCGAAGGCGAGGTCCACGGTGATGGCCAGCAGGCCGACCAACAGCGCCCCCTGGATCACGTAGGCCGTGTTGAAACCCGACAGCCCGATGATGATCGGCGAACCCAAGGTGCGGGTGCCCACGGTCGATGCGATGGCCGCCGTGCCGATGTTGACGACCACCGATGTGCGAATGCCCGCCAGCAGCAGCGGTGCTGCCAGCGGCAGTTCGATGCGGGCCAGCACCTGCAACGGGCGGAAGCCCAGGCCCTCGGCCGCCTCCCGCGCGCCGTGCGGCACCGACGCCAAGCCCGCGAGCGTGCCGTGCACCACCGGCAGCACGCCGTAAAGCGCCAGCGCGATCAGCGCCGGCGCTTCGCCGAAGCCCAGCACCGGCACGGCGATGGCCAGCACCGCCAGCGGCGGCACCGTCTGGCCCATCGCGACCACCGTTTGCAGCAGCGGGCGGAACTCGCGCCCCGTGCCGCGCGTGACGCACACACCCAGCACCACGCCGACCGCTGCCGCGACCGCGCTCGACAGCGCCACGAGGCCGATGTGCGCCAGCATCAGCGCCGCAAACGGCTCCTGCTCGTACATGGGCCGGTCGAGTTGCGGGAACAGGGCCGCGAACAGCGGCTTGAGCCACGGCATGCCGAGGGTCAGCGCGACCAGCAGCGCCGCCGCCCAGGCGAATGCGAAGCCCGCCTTCATGGCGCTGGCGCCGCCACCACATCGGCCAGAAAGACCGCGCCCAGCGGCCCGCCCTGCGCGTCGACCACGGCCAGCCGGTCGACCCCACGTGCCAAGCACACCGAGAGCGCATCACGCAGGCTCGCGTCGGCGTGGATCGGCGCGCCGGCAGCAACTGCACCCGCGCGCACCCGGCTCGCCACGCTCTGCAGCGCGAGCAGTCGCAGGCCAGCCTCGGGTCGGCCCATGAAGTCGGCCACGAAATCGTTCGCGGGCCGGGCCAACAGCGCAGCCGGTGTGTCGGCCTGCACCACGCGGCCGTGGTCGATCAACACGATGCGGGTGGCCAGAAGCAGGGCCTCGTCGATGTCGTGCGTGACGAAGACGATGGTCTTGCGCATGCTGCGTTGAATGCGCAGCAGTTCCTGTTGCAACGCACCTCGCGTGATCGGGTCGAGCGCGCCGAAGGGCTCGTCCATCAACAGCACATCGGGGTCGGCGGCCAGTGCGCGCGCCACGCCCACGCGCTGCTGCTGCCCGCCCGACAACTCGTGCGGGTAGCGGCCGCCGAACACGCCGGGCGGAAGTCCGAGCAGATCGAGCAGTTCGTTCACGCGCGCCTCGATGCGCGCCGGCACCCAGCCCAGCAGCACGGGCACGGCGGCCACGTTCTTCGCGACCGTCCAGTGCGGGAACAGGCCGGTCGACTGGATCGCGTAGCCCATGCGGCGGCGCAGCAGCTCAACCGGCATCGCGTGCGCCGGTTCGCCCTGGAACAGCACCGAACCGCTGTCCGGCTCGACCATTCGGTTCATCATCTTCAGCAACGTGGATTTGCCGGAGCCAGACGCGCCGATCAGCACCACGAACTCGCCGCGCGCCACCTTGAGCGACAGGTCGGCAATGACCGGCGCGCCGCCGAAGGCCTTGCTGACGCGTTCCAGTTCGATCACCGCTGTGGCTCCTGCAGCGCCCCGGGTTGCGCCCCTGGCAACACGCGCGCGACGACGCTGAACGCAGCGTCGGCCAGCACCGCCAGCCCGACCACCGGCAACACGCCCAGCAGCACCAGGTCGAGCGCGCTGCCCAGCAAGCCCTGGAACACGATGGCGCCGAGCCCGCCCGCGCCGATCAAAGCCGCAACCACCGCCAGGCCAATGGCCTGCACCGTGCACACGCGAAGGCCTGCCCACAGCGCCGGCAAGGCAAGAGGCACCGCGACGCGCCAGAAGCGCTGGCGCGGTGTGAAGCCCATGCCGGTGGCGGCATCGAGCGCCGCAGCCGGAACCTGGCGCAGGCCAGCATCGATGCCGCGCACGATGGGCAGCAGCGAGTACAAGGTCAACGCCACCACCGCCGGGGCCAGCCCCACGCCACTGACGCCCAGGCGCGCCAGCAGCGGCAGCGCCGCCGCGAGTGCCGCCAGCGGCGCCATCAACAGCCCGAAGAGAGCGATCGACGGCACGGTCTGCAGAACGTTCAACACCGCGAAGACAGGGCGCGACACGCGCGCGTGCCGGTGCAGCGCAGCGCCCAGCGGCACGCCGACCAGCAAGGTGGCGGCCAGGCTCGCGGCCACGATCTCCAGGTGCCTGAGCAGCGCTGCGCCGAACACGTCACGCCGCGTCGTGTATTCCTTCACCAGCGACACATCGTCGAGCACGCCGAACGCCAGCAGGGCTGCCGGCAGTGCGGCGGCGGCGGCCCACGCCAACGCCTGCGCCCAGTGCGGCCACCGCATGGCCGCCAGCGCGTCGGCAAGGGCCAGTGCGCAAAGCAGCAGAAGCGCCCAGAAGCCGGCACCGAGCGATGTGCGCGCGAGCGGCGCCGAGACCGCCGCCAGCCGGGCCGCGTGCGCGCCGGCCGCCGCGGCCAGCAGTGCGATGAGCAGCGCCGAGGCCAGCGCCACGAATGCATGCGACCGAGCGGTGGGCCGCGTGAAGACCGCTGCCGTCAGCGACACCGCCGTCAACAGCAGTGCCGCCACCAGCGCCCCAGGCGCTGAACCCAGGGCCTGGCCCAAGGACACGCCGGCTCCGGACACGAGCCGGTTCGGCGCATGGCTCACGAACGCCGGGCCGAAGGCTGCGCCGAAGCCGGTGGCAACGAGCAGCGCCAGCACCCGGTGGTGAACCCATCGAACGTGTGCTGCCAACCGGTGTGCCCTGCTGCCCCAAACCAACCGCGACGTTGCGCTTTGTGCGCTAGCGCACGAAGCCCTTGGCCTTGAGCCAAGCCGCGGCGACCTGCTTTGCATCCTGCCCCTCGAGCGCAATGCGGGCGTTGAGCGTTTGCAGCGTGGCCGTGTCGAGCGATTTGAACACCGGCGCGAGCGCGTCGCGGATCTTCGGCCAGCGCGCCAGCACCTCGGCCCGCACCACCGGCGCGGGCGCGTAGATCGGCTGCACGTGCTGGGTGTCGTCGAGGATGACGAGGCCGAGTGCGGCCACCGGGCCGTCGGTGCCGTAGGCCATGGCGCCGTTCACGCCGGACGTTTGCTCGGCTGCCGCGCGCACCGTCACGGCCGTGTCGCCGCCGGCGAGCGTGACGATCTGAGCTTGCGTCAGCTTGAACCCGTAGGCCGCCTGGAAGGCCGGCAAGGCGTCGGGCCGCTCGACGAATTCGGCCGACGCCGCGAGCTTGAACTTGCCGCCGGCCGCGACCCATTGGCCAAAGTCGGCCAGGGTCTTCAGCTTGTTCGCGCTGGCAACGTCGCGGCGGACCGCGATTGCCCAGGTGTTGTTGGCCGGCGAAGCTTGCAGCCAAACGAGTCGGTTCTTCTCGGCATCGAGCCCGCGCACGCGCTCGAAGCCCGCCTGCGCGTTCTTCCACACCGGGTTCTTCTCGTCGGCGAAGAAGAACGCACCGTTGCCGGTGTACTCGGGGTAGATGTCGATCTCGCCTGCCACGAGCGCGGTGCGCACGATCTTCGTCGCGCCGAGCTGCAGGCGGTTCTCGGTCTTGACGCCGTTCGCCTCCAGCGTCTGCAAGATCAACTGACCCAGCAGCGCGCCCTCGGTGTCGATTTTCGAGCCGACGCGAACGGCGGCTTGTCCAAATACATTGCTGCCTGCGAAAAGCAGCAAAACGGAAATTGTTGATGCAGCGCGCAGAAGTTTGGATCGGGTCGTCGGCATGGTGGCTCTCTGTACCAATCGGTCGGCCTACGCCACCACCCGCAACTGCTTCGCGCCGGCTTCCATCCGCCCGATCACGCAGGCCTGCTCGAAGCCTTGCGCATGGAACACGCGCAGCACTTCGGCGACCGTGTCCGGCGCGCACGTGACCAGCAGGCCACCGGACGTTTGCGGGTCGCTCAGCAAGTCTTGCGTGGTCTTGGGCAGCCCGGCATCCAGCACCACATCGGCGCCGAAACCGGCCCAGTTGCGCGCCGATGCGCCGGTGACGAAGCCATCGGCGGCCATCGCGGCAACGCCGTCCATCAACGGAACCTGGCGCCACTCGATCACTGCCGTCAGGCCCGCGCCTCTGGCGATTTCCAGGGTGTGCCCGGCCAGGCCGAAGCCGGTGATGTCGGTCAGCGCGTGCACGCCGGGCAGGTTGGCGAACGCCGCGCCGGGCTTGTTGAGCTGCGTCGTGGTCTTGATGAGCTGCGAGTAGCCGGCCGCGCTGAGCTTCTCTTTCTTGAGCGCGGCCGACAGCACGCCCACGCCGATCGGCTTGCCGAGGATCAACACATCGCCGGCCTTCGCGTCGGCGTTGCGGCGCACCTTGCTCGGGTGCACCAGGCCCATCACAACCAGGCCGTAGATGGGCTCGACCGAGTCGATGGTGTGGCCGCCGGCAATCGGAATGCCGGCATCGGCACAAGCCTGCTGGCCGCCGCGGATGATCTCGCCGATCACTTCGACCGGCAGCTGGTTGATCGGCATGGCGACGAGCGCCAGCGCCATGATGGGTGTGCCGCCCATCGCGTACACGTCGCTGATGGCATTGGTGGCGGCGATGCGGCCGAAGTCGAACGGGTCATCGACTATGGGCATGAAGAAGTCGGTCGTCGCGATCAGCGCCTGCTCGTCGTTGAGCTGGTACACGGCCGCATCGTCTGCCGTTTCGATGCCCACGAGCAGCTCCTTCGGGATGATGCCGCCGGCACTGTTCTTCAGGATCTCGGACAACACACCCGGCGCGATCTTGCAGCCGCAGCCGCCCCCGTGCGAGAAGCTGGTCAGGCGGATCGGGGCGGTGGTTGGGGTGGCGTTGTTCATGATCGCTGTCTTTCGGAGGAATTGGCCGCTCATTCAATGTTGGCGCGCATGCATCATTGTCGCGGTTTGCTTTCCAGCATGTCGGCCAGCAGGCTGCGCACTTCGTGGCGTTCGGCTGCCGGGGTGAAGCGCGGCTCGCGCTGCGCGCACTGCGCCGTCAGCGTGGCCGCGAAGGCGGGCTCGCTGGCCAGGCGCTGCATGAGTTGCGCCAGCGCCGGGGCATCGCCCACGCTGAAGTAGCCGCCGTAGTCGTGCCCGAGCAAGCCCACGTTGCCGTCGATGCGGCTCGCCAGCACCGGCACACCGGAACGCACGGCCTCGATCACCACGTTCGCGCCGCCTTCCATGCGGCTCATGTGAACCAGGGCCTGCGAGCGCGCGATCCAGCGCCGCGCCTGCGCGCGGGGCAGGCCGCCGAGCCAGCGGTAGTGCGGGCAACAGGCTGACGTGCGGCGTGCGGCGTCGGCGAGTGTCGCATCGAGCGAATCGCCGATGTGCTGGATGCGGACGGGCGTTGCTGCCGGCAGCAGGCGCGCCGCGCTCATCAGCGTGAGCGGGTCTTTCTCTTCGCGCAGGTGGCCGACCGCCACCAGGTTGATCGGCATGGCCGCGCGGCTGCGCACATGCAAGGCAGTGGCCGACTGCACGATCACGCGTGCCTTGGCTCGCGCCTGCGGATCGAGCCGCGCGAGCCCCTCGTCCTGCAGCACGATCAGGTGGCTGGCACACTCGAGCGAATGAAGTGCAGAAGCGTCTCCGTCGATGTCGCGGTACAGGTCGGTGCCGGTCAGCACCAGTGCCTGAGGAGCGTCCGGCCGCGCCATGGCGAAGCGGCTGATCGATTCGGCCGAGCGGCGCGCATGCAGGGCAATCAGCGCGTCGGCCGGTTCGCCGTTCCAGGCGAGCGTGATGTTCACATCGGCCACCGGCGCCAGGAAGCGCTGCCAGCGTGCGGCCGTGTGCCAGTTGCCGTTGTTGGCCGCGGCCATGGCCGGGGAAACGATGCACACACGGGGCTTGCTCATCGTGCGAGTCTGGCATGCGGTGCGGGCTGGCCCGGCCGCGCCGCATGACCGATTCACGCCGGCTCAGCGGCGCAGGCCTCGTGCTGGCACTGCGCGATGCCCGCGAACGAACGCTCGCATGGGCCAGTGACTTGAGCGATGCGCAGTGGCAGGTGCCGCAGCGCGCGGGCGTCAACCCGCTGGCCTGGGAGTTGGCGCACATCGCCTGGTTCGCCGAGTTCTGGGTGCTGCGCGGGCCCCACCGCATGGGCACTGAAGGCAGCTTGCGGGCATCGCAACCAGCGGTGCACGCCGGGCCGGATGCGCTGCTCGACTCGTCGCTGCTGCCGCATGCAAAGCGCTGGCTCGCGCCCCTGCCGCAGCGCGCGGAGGTGCTGCGCATGCTGGCCGCGCAACTCGATGCGTGCACGGCCGTCGTTCCCTTGCCCGCCGACCGCAGTGGTCGCGACGACGACCCTGCGCTCTACTTCCATCGCCTCGCGCTGTTCCATGAAGACATGCACGGCGAGGCCCTGGCCTGGTTGCGCGCAGCCTTGGGCTACCCCGCACCGCGCGGCGTGACCCTGCCGCGCCTCGGTGCCGCGTCGACCCTCGCGGTGCGCGGCGGCAGCGCGCACATCGGCGCCCCCACCGCAGCGCGCGGCTTCGTCTTCGACAACGAGCAGCACGGCCTGGGCATCGACCTTGCCGACTTCGAGATCGACGCCCGCCCGGTCAGCGCGGGCGAGTACCTGCGCTTCGTCGAGGCCGGTGGCTACGACGAGCCCGCGCACTGGCCCGGCCCGGCGGGCGCTTGGCGCGCCACCGCTTCCCGCAGCCACCCCGAACGCTGGCGGCGCAGTGCTCCGGGGCGGCCGGGACAGGACCCGCCGGACTGGGAGGTGCGCTGGTTCGACCAGTGGCTGCCGCTCGACCCGGCGCAACCGGTCATCCACGTCAATGCCTTCGAAGCCGAGGCCTACTGCCGCTGGGCCGGCCGGCAACTGCCGAGCGCGGCGCAGTGGGAGCACGCCGCGCAGCAGCGTTCGGGCACCGGCTTCACCTGGGGCGGGTCGGTGTGGGAATGGACGCGCGATGCCTTCGCACCCTACCCCGGCTTCACGCCCGGGCCGTATGCCGACTACTCCGCGCCGTGGTTCCACACCCACCGCGAACTGCGCGGCGGCGCGTTCGCCACGCACCCGCGCATGCACGATCAGCGCTACCGCAACTTCTTCACCCCGGCACGCTGCGATGTGTTCGCGGGCTTTCGCACCCTGGCACCCGGCCCGTGAGCGGCTGACGCGACAATCACCGACCAACCGCTGGTGCCGCCTGCTCAAAGCGTCAGCACCGCATCGCCTCCTCGCCATCCCAAGACCACCACGACCACCATGAACAAGCGACTCAACCACACCCTCGCCGCATGCGCGCTGACGATGGCCGGCATGGCCACCACGGGCGCGCTGGCCCAGACGACCGTGCTGCGCGTCTCGGCCATCCCCGACGAAGCGCCGACCGAGTTGCAGCGCAAGTTCAAGCCGCTCGGCGACTACCTGCGCAAAGAGACCGGCCTGGACGTGCAGTTCACCCCCGTCACCGACTACGCCGCCGTCGTCGAAGGCCTGGCCACCAGCAAGATCGATCTCGCCTGGCTCGGCGGCTTCACCTTCGTGCAGGCGAAGCTGCGCACTGGCGGCGGCGCCGTGCCCATCGTGCAGCGTGCCGAAGATGAAAAGTTCACGAGCAAGTTCATCGTGCCCGCCGACAGCACGGCCAAGACCCTCGCCGACCTCAAGGGCAAGACCTTCGCGTTCGGCTCACCGTCCAGCACCTCGGGCCACCTGATGCCGCGCTACTACCTGACGCAGGCCGGCATCAATGCGGACACCGACTTCAAGACCATCGCCTTCTCCGGCGCGCACGACGCGACCGTGGCGTTCGTGGCCTCGGGCCGCGCTGATGCCGGTGTGCTGAACGCATCGGTCATGGACAAGCTCGTCGAGACCGCGAACCCGAACGCCGCCAAGGTGCGGGTGCTCGCCACGACGCCGCCCTACTTCGACTACAACTGGACGGTGCGCCCCGGCCTCGACGCCGCCCTCACGAAGAAGCTGACCGACGCATTCCTGAAGCTCGACCCGTCCAACCCCGAGCACAAGGAGATCCTGGCGCTGCAAAGGGCCTCGAAGTTCATCCCGACCAAGGCGGCAAACTACGACGGCATCGAGGCCGCAGGCAAGGCGGCCGGGCTGATCAAGTGACCAGGCTCGAATTGAAGGTGCCGCGTTGACGTTCCAACTCGAACGAGTCGGCCTGGTTCACCCGAACGGCCACCGCGCGCTGCAGGGTGTGACGCTGGTGGCTGCGGCCGGCGAGCGTGTGGCCGTGATCGGCCCGTCGGGCGCTGGCAAGACCACGCTGCTGCGCCTGCTGGCCTGCGGCCTGCAGCCGACCGAGGGACGCATCGGCACGCTCGGCGCGAGCCCGTGGCAGATGTCGTCGCGCGCGCTTCGGCAGCACCGCGCACGCATCGGCATGGTTCACCAGGCGCCGCCGATTCCACCGCGGCTGCGCGTCGTCACGGCCGTGCTGGCGGGCCGGCTGGGCGTGTGGAGCACCGGCCGCGCGCTGCGCTCGCTGCTGTACCCGAGCGACATTCCAGGCGCGCGCGATGTGCTGGCCCGCCTCGACCTGGCCGACCGCTTGTTCGACCGTTGCGACCGGCTCTCGGGCGGCCAGTTGCAGCGCGTGGGCATCGCGCGTGTGTTGTACCAGGCACCGGCGCTGCTGCTGGTCGACGAACCGGTGTCGGCCCTCGACCCGACGCTCGCCGACGAGGCCGTGCGCGCGCTCGTGGCACAGAGCGAAGCGAGCGGCGCCACGCTGGTGGCGTCGCTGCATGCGGTCGACCTGGCGTTGAAGTGGTTCCCGCGCATCGTCGGCATGCGTGCCGGTGCAGTGGTGTTCGACGCCCCGGCGAGCGAGGTCACCCGCGCCATGCTGCATGATCTGTACGCCACCGAGGGCAGCGTGTTGCCGACCCAGGGCCGTGATGGCGTGGCGCTGCCGGGTACATCGGCGCCCGGCTCAGGGCTCACCGTTGTGCCGCTGGTGCGCCCGGGCTGCCGATGAGCGCTGCCCTGCGGCCTGCGCTGCTCGACGAAGCACAGCATGACCCGCAGGCCAAGGCGCGGCTCGGCGCGCTGCTGCTCGCGCTCGTGGTGCTGTGGCCGCTGGCGCAGCTGGCCGAGTTCAAGCCCTGGCTGCTGTTCGACGGCGCGAACCTGAAGGTCATGGGCAACTTCCTGGCCGGCTTCCTGCCGCCGGCCACGAACGCCGAGTTCATCGGCCTGTTGCTGAAGGCCACGCTGGAAACGCTCGCGATGGCCACGGCGGGCATCGCGCTCGCCTTCGGGCTGGCGCTGCCGCTGGCGTTCGTGATGACACAGTCGCTGTCGGTCTCGCGCATCGGCCCGGGCCCCGGGCGCTGGCGCAGCCTTGCGGGGCGCGCTGCGGCGCGAGCGTTGCTGACGCTGCTGCGCGCCATCCCCGAAGTGGTGTGGGCGCTGGTGCTGGTGCGCGCACTCGGCCTCGGCCCCGCCGCCGGTGTGCTGGCCTTGGCCATCACCTACGGCGGCATGCTGGGCAAGGTGTATGCCGAGATCCTGGAGTCGAGCGACACGCGGCCGGCCCGTGCCCTGCTGGAGGCTGGCAGCGGCCGCATCGCAGCACTCTGCTATGGCCTGCTGCCCGGCGCGGCGCAGGAGCTGGCTTCGTACACCGTGTACCGCTGGGAGTGCGCGGTGCGCGCGTCGGTGGTGATGGGCTTCGTTGGTGCCGGTGGTCTAGGCCAGTTGATGGACCAGTCGATGAAGATGCTCAACGGCGGCGAAGCCAGCAGCATCCTGCTGATGTTCCTGGCGCTGGTGCTGCTGGCCGACGCGCTGAGCGCGGGCTTGCGAAAGCTGCTTGCATGATTGACGCGCAAGTCAGCGCCACCGACCGCGCCCAGGCCGCCGGGCCGTGCCTCACGTGCATGGCCGCGATGGCGTTGATCATCGTGGCGGTCGTCGCAAGCTTCGCCCACCTCGGCATCGACTTCCGCGCGCTCGTGGCCGGTGATTCGCTGCGGCTGATGTTGAAGTTCATCACGGAGTTCTTCCCGCCCGATGTGTCCGGCGCGTTCCTCGCCAAGACCGCCTGGGCCGCGCTGCAGACGCTTGCCGTCTCGGCCCTCGGCACATTGCTCGCCGTGGTGGCCGGTGCGGCCCTGGCATTGCCCGCTGCCGGGCGCCTGGGCACCGTTGCCCGCCAGGGCGCGCGGCTCGTGCTCAACCTGCTGCGCAGCGTGCCCGAACTGGTGTGGGCGGCGTTGATGGTGCTGGCCGCTGGCCTCGGGCCGTTTGCCGGCCTGCTGGCACTGGCGCTCCACACCAGCGGCGTGTTCGGGCGGCTGTTCGCCGAGGCGCTGGAGAACGCACCGCGCGAGCCTGAACGCGCACTGCATGACGCTGGCAGCGGCGCCATTGCAGCGTTCGTCTACGGCAGCTTGCCACTGGTGATGCCGCAGTGGCTCGCCTACATGCTGTACCGCTGGGAGATGAACATCCGCATGGCGGCGGTGCTCGGCTTCGTCGGCGCCGGCGGCCTGGGGCAGATGCTGTACTTCCACCTGTCGCTGTTTCAGCAGGCCCAGGCCGCCACCGTGCTCGGTGCGATGTGCGTGCTGGTGGTGCTGGTCGATGCACTGAGCAGCCGATGGCGCCGCGGCCTAGCGCCGGCCTACGCGTGATGCCACGCAAGCGGTCATTGCGGCTTGCGTCCGCGGCCACCGGCCAAGCGCAGTCGGCGTTGATGCGCACTGCGTCACGCGCCGGTACGGCGGCTCCCCGAGGTCGGGGGTGCCGCGCCAAGGAGCGGGGCGGAACACTGCAGTCATTGGGTCATGCCGCCGCGGCAACCACCCAAGACGTCAAGAACATCAACCACATTTCAAGGATTCCGATGAAATTCCGCACCCTCGCTTTCGCTGCACTGACCTTCGTGGGCGCCGCTGCCCAGGCCGTCACCACCACCGGCCCGACGATCAGCTACAACGGCCACGACTACACCTTGCTGACTGCCGAGAACTGGATCGACAGCGAAGCGTACGCCGTGACCCAGGGCGGCCACCTCGTGGTGGTCGACGACGCCGCAGAGAATTCGTTCATCAACAGCACCTTCGGCTCGGACAAGACGATCTGGCTCGGCCTGCAGCGGCTGGGCGCCGGCGACAATTTCGGTTGGGTCGATGGCTCGATGAGCACCTACCGGAACTGGGCCGCCGGCGAGCCGAACGACTACTTCGGCGAGAACTACGTCCACACCTACACCAACGGCCAGTGGAACGACCTGGCCAGCAGCTCTGGCTATGCCGCGCCGCAGTACGGTGTGCTCGAAGTCACGGCGGTGCCGGAACCCGAAACCTATGCGTTGATGCTTGCCGGCCTGGCCGCGATGGCCTTCGTCGCGCGCCGCCGCAAGGCCGGGGCCAACTGAACAACTGCGCCACGCGCTTACATACCCTGCTTGTGCGGGGTACTCCTCACAGCCCCGCGAACGCGGGGCTTTTTTCATGAACGCCCGCCGATGCAGGGCTCTCTGCGTGAACGCCCGCCGAGTCGGGGCAACTTTGTCTGCGTCAGCCCCGCACCCAGCCGCCGCCGCGCAAGTGCCAGCGGCCGCCGATCTGCACCCAGGCGTGTGGGCGGTACGCGTAGCCGGCACGCGGGCGCTCCCAGCGGCCGGGCACCCAGGCGTGGCGGCTGCCTTGCCAGCCCCAATACCCGCCGATCCACAGCGCGCCGGCATAGGGCAGCACGGGCACCACTTCCACGTACGGCGCGGGCGGTGCCATGTCGACGATCACATCGCCGTCGGGCGATGCGCCGCCATAAGCCACCTGGCGCGGGTACGGCGCCACCACACAGGCAGACAGCGCAAGCACGCACGCTGCAATCGGCACAAGCCGGAATCGGGTCAAGGACATGATGGGCTCCAACAACAATGCGCGCGGGCAAAGCGCCCGCGTCTTTCCGCTTAACCCGTGCCACGCGTCGGCGGATGACCGGGTCGTCCCGGCTTTACAGTTGTTTTCGAACCCGCCTGCAGAGACCAGTGCGTGCCGTCAGGCCGGCGCCAGCCGGTCGAGCGCAGCGGCCAGCGCCATCGTGTAGCCGGCGACGCCGAAGCCGACGATGACGCCCGAAGCGATCTCGGACAGATACGAGTGGTGGCGGAACGATTCGCGCTTGTGGACGTTCGACACGTGCACTTCGAAGAACGGAATCGCCACGCCGGCCAGCGCGTCGCGCAGCGCGACGCTGGTGTGCGTGAGGCCGCCCGGGTTGATGACGATGTGGGCCGTGCCGTCGAGCCGCGCCGCGTGGATGCGGTCGATCAGCGCGCCCTCGTGGTTGCTTTGGAAGCAAGCCACAGCCACACCCCGCGCCCGGCCTTGCGCGGCCGCCGCAGCCTCCACATCGGCGAGCGTGGTGTGGCCATACGTCTGCGGCTCGCGCGTGCCTAGCAGGTTGAGGTTGGGGCCGTTGAGCAGCAGGATCTGGGGCATGGCGTGGGGCTCTCGAAGAATCACGGGGGTGGTGCGCCGCAGCGTACCGCACGGTCGCTCGTGGCCGCTTCGGCGATGGCGAGCTTGGCTTGCAGCGTGCGCGTGGCGTCGCGCGCGCTCACCAGCGGGGTGGCCTCGCGCCGCACCACCGCGCAGAAGTGCGCGAGCTGGCGTTGCAGCGGGTCGGCCTGCGGGGTGGCGAGCGTGCGCACGGCCATCGGCTCGAACCACGAGGGGTCGCCGACCGCCGTCTGCAGCCGCAACGTGGGCACGGCGAGCGAACCGCGCTCGCCGGTGACGAGGTAGCAGGCCTCGGTGGTGTCGCGCACACAGGCCTCGTTCTCGCCCGATGTCTGCTCCCAGGTGCGCGTGCTTGCGGCCACGTCGGACAGCACGAAGCTGCCGAGCGCGCCGCTGGCGAACCGCAGGCTGATCGCCGCCGTGTCTTCAACCTCGAAGCCGCGCCGCGCGTTCGATGCGAAGGCCTGCACCTCGACGATGTCGCCGGCCAGCAGGCGCAGGTAGTCGACCTCGTGGACCATGTCCGTGAGGATCGGCCCACCGCCGCGCTGCGTGCGCCACGGTGCCTCGCTGAAGTACGCGGCCGGCTTGTGGAACAGCGCGCTGCCCTGCACCGCCACCAGCTTGCCGACCTCGAGTGCAGCGTCGATTCCGTTCCAGTGCGGCACGCCGAGTTCGGCCGCAAACGCCGCGCCGGCCGCCGACGGACCGGCGATGCCGGCCAGCGTACAGCCCGCCATCACCTGCACGCGCTGCGCATGCGCGCGGCCGATCACCCCGACGCCGACGATGAGCAGGCGCACGCCTTCGTTCATGCGTCGAGTTCGTTGCGGCGCAACCGCATGCGGCCCGGCAATGGCGCCGAGCGGTGCAGCACGTCTTCACCCAGCCACACCGCAGCGCGGCGCGCGCGTGCTGCCACCACCGGCAGCGGCATCTGCTGGTAGTCGTCGTTGAAGACCTCGAAGCTGTAGTCGCCGCGGTAGCCCAGGCGGTCGAGCCGCATCACGAGTTCGGCCAGCGCCTCGCTGTGCACGCCCTCGCCGGGGAACACGCGGAAGTGGCGCGCGGTGTCGATGCGCTCCTCGTTCGACTTGACCTCGTTCCACATGAAATCGGCGAGTTGCACGAGGAAGATCTTGGCGGGGTCGAGCAGGTCCAGGTCTTCGAGCAGCGTGTTGGTGGCCAGCGCGTGGAACGAGTCGATGCCGATGCCCAGGTTCGGCGCATCGGCGCGGCAGACCACGTCCCACGCGGCAGTGAACTCGTTGACGTGGCGGCCCCACGAGAGCCCTTCGTACGCCACGCGAATGCCCAGCGGCAGCGCCAGCATCGCCAGCTTGCGCAGGTCGCGTGCCAGCGCATCGGGGTCGTCGGTCGCGTGGGTCGAGGTCGACGAGCACACCAGCAGCACCTTGGCGCCGACCGCGTGGCACATCTGCAGCATCGACTTGGCCACGTCGATCTTGTACTCGTGCAGGTGGCCCGCCAGGCCCTCGAAATCGCGCAGCACCTGGAAGCCGGTGACGCGCAGGCCGCTGGACTTGACGACCCGCACCGCGTCGTCGATGCCTTCGGCGTGGCCCACGAGGTCGCGCGCCATCAGCATCACCTGCGAGAAGCCGGCGCCCTTGATGGCGGCGAGCTTCTGCGGCAGCGTGCCAGCGAGGGTGATGGTGTCCATGCCGAAATCGGCAATGTTCACATGGGCGTCGTTCATGCGCTCTGCTTCCGTGCTCACCGCTCGTGCTGGACGAGCTCGAACATCGCGCCGCCGAGGTAGCTCTGCGTCAGCGCGCCGCGCGTCTCGGAGTGCACGCCCTGCGACTCGACGAAGCCCACGCCGCGCTCGCGCAGCGCCTCCACGCTGGCCAGCACATCAGGTGTGCCGAGGCCGACGCGCTGCAGCGATTCGTCGCCCTCCACGTCGAGGATGCCGGGCTCGGGCTCGATCAGCTGCAGGTAGAAACTGCTGCACGGGCTTTTCAGCACCCGGCCCTTGGGCAGGATGCCGAAGCGCTCGTCGGCCGCCACGGGCTTGATGCCGAACAACTCACCGTAGAACTCGGTCCAGTCTTCCATGCGGTCGTTGCCGATGTACTGCACCACACCGAACCAGTGCAGGCCGGCGAGCGCGGGCGGCTTCGGGTCGACGGTGGGGATGAGCGTGAAGTCGACGTCGTAGATCGAGAAGTCCTTGTATCGGTCGACGAAGTAGATGCGGCTCGCGCCCACGCCGTGGATCGCCGGGATGTTGAGCTCCATCACCTCCACGTTCACCGGCACGGCCCAGGCGCCGCGGTCGAGCGCGTAGCGGTAGGCACTGGCGGCGTCGCGCACGCGCAGGGCGATGGCCGAGATCACCGGGGTCTCGTTCGGTTGCACGCTGCGCGGCAGGCCGCCGGCGTGGGCGTTGATGATGATGTTCATCTCGCCCTGGCGGTACAGCAGCACTTCGCGCGAGCGGTGCCGCGCCACCGGGCGGAAGCCCATCATCTCAAGCACCTGGCCGAGCGCCTGCGGCTTGGCGGTGCTGAACTCGATGAACTCGATGCCGGCGAGGCCCAGTGGGTTGGTGGCGTCGGCGAGCGACTCGCGGTCGATGGTCATGGCGACAGGCCTCTCGTTGGCTGCGCGGCGCGCCAGGGTCAAAGTATGCCGGCAGCGGAGGCCGCGCCGGTCGTGCCGGGCGTGGCGGCCTGGTGCGCGCCGCCGAGGAACAGGCGCTCGATGTTCGGGTCGGCCAGCAGCTCGTCGGCGCGCTTGTGCAGCACCAGGCGGCCCGATTCGAGGGCGATGGCTTCGTCGGCCATCTTCAGCGCGCTCTTCACGTTCTGCTCGACCATCAGCACCGTGGTGCCCTGGTCGGCAAGCGCGCGCAGCAGCTTGAACACATCGGCCACGACCATCGGCGAGAGGCCGATCGACGGCTCGTCGATCAGCAGCACCTTCGGCCGCAGCAGCAGCGCGCGGCCGACTTCGAGCTGCTTCTGCTCGCCGCCGGAGAGCATGGAGGCGGCGCTGTTCAAGCGCTCCTTCACGCGCGGGAAGCGCTCCAGCACCTCGGGGATTCGCTCGTGCGTTGTCTTCATGCCGAGCGTGATGCCGCCGAGTTCGAGGTTCTCCCACACGGTGAGCTGACCGAACAGGTTGCGGCCCTGCGGCACGAAGGCGACGCCGTGCTTCGTCAGCAGGTCTTTGGCAGTCGCGCCGGTGATGTTCTGGCCGTCGAGCTTGATGCTGCCCTGGCGCACCTTGAGCATGCCGAACAAGGCCTTGAGCACCGTGGACTTGCCGGCACCGTTGGGCCCGAGCAGAAGCGTGATCTTGCCGCGCTTGGCCTTCAGGCTCAGGTTGTTCAGGATCATGAAGTCGCCGTAGCCGGCGACCACATCGTCGAACTCGATGGCGATGTCCGACTGTGCAGTGGTGGTCGTCATGGTCAGCTCCCCAGGTAGGCTTCGAGCACCTGCCGATTGCCGCGGATCTCGGCCGGCGTGCCGATGGCCATCACCGTGCCTTCGACCATGACCATGATGCGGTGGCACAGGTCCATCACGAAGTCCATGTTGTGTTCGATCACGATGAAGCTCGCCGCCTTGCCATCGGCGCGCGGCTTGCCGTTGAGCTCTTTCAGCAAGGTGCTGATGCCGCCCACCAGGCTCGGGTTCACGCCAGCGCAGGGCTCGTCGAGCAGCACCAGCGCGGGCTCGCTCATGAAGGCCATCGCGATGTCGACCAGCTTCTGCTGGCCGTAGCTCAGCTCGCCCGCCTTCTTGTCGGCCACATGGCGGATGCGGAACTGGTCGATCAGCGCGTCGGCCTTGGCACCGAGCCCCGAATCACCCGGCGCGAACATGCGGCTCCACATGCTGCCGCGGTGCTCTTGCGCCGCGACGATGAGGTTGTCGCGCACCGTCATCTTGCCGAACACCTGCAGCGTCTGGAAGGTGCGGCCCACGCCGCGCTGATTCAGCTGCAACGGGCTGAGCTTCGTGATGTCTTGCCCGTTCAGCTCGATGCTGCCGGCGTCGGGCGTGATCTGGCCGAGCACGCTGTTGAACATGGTCGTCTTGCCCGAGCCGTTCGGCCCGATCACGCCGAAGATCTCGCCCGGCTGCACCTCGAACGAGACACCGCCGACCGCCTGGATCGCTCCGTAGGCCTTCTTCAGGCCCGTCACTTTGAGAAGGGATGCGCTCATGCTCAGACTCCCATTTCCGCAGCAGGCGCGGCCTTGGCCGATGCGGCACGCGCCGCCGATGCCTCGCGCGACAGGCGCCTTGCCTTGATGCGGTCGGGGATGCTCAGCAAGCCGTCGGGCAGCCACAGCATCAGCACGACCACCGCCGAGCCGAACACGAACAGGTACCAGGCCTGCGCGAAACGCAGCCACTCGGGCAGCAGCACGCCCACCGCCGAGCCGAGCAGCGGCCCGAGAAAGTAGCCCGGCCCGCCGACCACGACCATGAGGTACATCATGATCGACTCGCCGACCGCGAACTGCGCCGGCTCGATCAGCCCGATCAGCGACGCGAACAGGCCGCCGGCCACGCCCGCATACACCGCTCCGATCGCGAACGACAGCAGCGTGTAGGCCTGGATGTTCACGCCCAGGCTCTCGGCGCGGATGGTGTTGTCGCGAAGCGCAGTGAAGGCCTTGCCCCACGGCGAGCGCAGCAGGCCCCACAGCAGGAGGCCGAGCACGACGGCGACCGCGAGCACGAAGTAGTAGTACGCGCGGTTGCCTTCGAGATCGAGCCCGAGGAACGACGGCCGCGCGATGTTGTTGATGCCGAAGGTGCCGCCGGTGAGCCACTCTTCATTGCGCATCACGAGCCAGATGGCGGTGTTGAAGCCGAGCGTCGCGAAGGCAAGGTAGATCGTCTGCACGCGCAGCGCCGGGAAGCCGAGGCCGAGGCCGATCACGAAGCACAGCAGCGCGGCGAGTGGCAGGCCGACCCAGAAGCTGATGCCGGCCTTCAGCAGGATCGCCACCGTGTAGGCGCCGATGCCGAAGAACGCCGCATGCCCGAGCGACTTCTGGCCTGCATAGCCCACCGTGAGGTTCAGGCCCATCGTGGCGATCACGAACACCAGCCACTTGCTGATCAGCGTGAGTCCGTAGTTCTTGAGCGCGAAGGGCAGCAACAGCAAGACGACGAGGCCAACGAGCCCGAAGAGAAGTGATTTCTTCATTGATGTCTCGATGAATGTTGAGCGCGCGGGCCGAGCGCCGGGCCGCCCCAAGCCGGCCCGCATCCCCGTGGGGGATCGGCCGACGTACGCGTCGGACGAGGGGTTGTCATCACTAGACTTTGCGCTCGGTCTTCTTGCCCAAGAGCCCTTGCGGCTTGAACAGGATGACGAGCATGAAGATGACAAGGGCGACGGCGTCCTTGTAGGTCGGCGAGACGTAGGCCGCCGCCAGGTTCTCGGAGATGCCCACGATCAACCCGCCGAGCAGCGCGCCGCGCGAGTTGTTGAAGCCGCCGATGATGGCCGCGAAGAACGCCTTGTTGCCCAGCGACTCGCCCATGTCGAACTTGGCGAGGTAGGTGGGCGTGACGAGCAGCGCCGCGGCACAGGCGAGCAGCGCATTGATGGCGAACGTGTAGAAGATCATGCGCGGCACATTGATGCCGAGCACGGTGGCGCTGTCGGTGTTCTGCGCCACGGCCTGCATCGCGCGGCCGGTGACGGTCTTGGCCAGGAAGGCCTGCGTGCCCAGTACCAGCAGCAGGGCCAGAACCAGCGTGCCGATGTCGGCCAGCGTGACGGTGACGCCCGCCACGTTGAACAGCTTGTCGGCGAACAGGCTCGGGAACGGGTGCGCCTCGGCGCTGTAGCCGGCGCGCACGCCGCTGCGCATCGCGATGGCCAGGCCGATTGTCGCCACCACGATCGGCATCATGCCGAAGCGCAGCAGCGGGTCGGCGATGCCGCGCTTGAAGCCGTAGCCGAGCACGAGCACGGCGACGACGCAGGTCAGCGCGAAGCTCACCAGCAGCGGCGCACCCACCGCGTTGAAGCCGAGCATCACGAAGGCCGGCAGCATCACGAACTCGCCCTGCGCGAAGTTGATGGTGCCCGAGGCTTGCCACAGCAGCGTGAAGCCGAGCGCGGCCACCGCGTAAATGCTGCCCGTGGCCATGCCGGAGAGCAGGAGTTGGAGGAAGTCGGTCATGGCGGCCTTGCGTGCGGTGGCTACGACTTCTTGCCGAGCGCGGGCAGCGTTTCCTTCACGACCTGCTTGCCGTCCTTCACCTCGACGATGAAGCTCTCGCGGTCGAGGTCGCCGTTGGCGTCGACCGTCACGTCCATGATGACGCCCGGCTCCTTCGAGGCCAGTACCGTGAGGCCGTGCAGGGCCTTGGCAGCGGCGATGCGGTCGACCTTGCCGGCCTTCTCGATCGCCGCCTTCAGCAGGTACACGCCGGTGTAGCCCTTGATGCCGTTGTGATCGGAGACGTACTTGTACTCCTGGTAGAACTTGGCCTTGAACTTGAGCATCAGTGGGATCGGTGCATCCACCGTCAGGCCAACGTGGGCGACAGCGCCGTTGGCCGCGTCACCGGCGAGCTCGATCACCTTCTGGCCGGTCAGCGTGGTCTCGCCGACGATCGGTTTCGTCCAGCCTTGCTTGCGCAGTTCGCGCAGCGCGCGTGCCGACTCTTCTTCGTTCGAGTAGACGAACACCACGTCGGCGTTGCTCTGCTTGGCCTTGAGCACCGGGGCCGAGAAGTCGACCTGGCCGGAGTCGGTGGAGATGTCGGCCACGACCTTCGCGCCCAGGCCTTCGAGCGCCTTGGTGATCGAGTCACGCCCACCCTTGCCGAAGTCGTTGTTGACGAAGATCACCGCGACCGTCTTGGCCTTCAGGTTGCCCGCGATGTAGCGCGCGACCTTCGGCATCGCCGTGTCCTGCGTGAAGCTGGTGCGGAAGATGTACGGGTTGCCCTGCTTCGTGATCGAGGCGGCCTCGCCGCCGGTGAAGTTGGGGATCTCGGCGCGCTTGGTCTCGGTCATGCTCACGAGGATCGAGCCCGAGAACGTCGGGCCCATCACCGCGAACACGTTGTCGTCGACCGCCTTCTGCGCCAGGCCCTTGGCCACGCTCGGGTTGCTCTGCGTGTCGGCGACCAGTGTCTCGATCTTGCGGCCGAGGATGCCGCCGTTGGCGTTGATCTCCTTCACCGCCAGCTCGATGCCGTTCCTGGCATTCGTGCCGGCCGTGGCGCCTGCCCCCGAGAGCTCCTGCAGCACCGCGAGCTTGATGGTCTGGGCTTGCGCCTGCGCGCCGAAGGTCAAGGCCGCAGCGAAGGCCAGTGCGGTGACGAGGAAGGGACGCTTGTTCATGGTTGTCTCCATTGTTTGAACGGTCGGTTGGAACGGGAAAGTGGTCAGGCTGCGGTAAACAGCGCGCGCACGGCGGACGGGTCGGCCTGCACGGCGCGGGCGATGCTGTCGAAGCCGAAGAACGACAGGTACTCGGGCACCTGCTGCACCATCATCTCGAAGCCGGGGTGCGCGGCGATGCCCCGCGCATGGCAGGCGCACAGCAGCGGTGTGGGCTGGTTCTTCATCAGGATGTCGACAACGGCCGTGCCGGCGTCGAGCCGGGCCACGTCGAACGGCAGCGGGTCGCCGGCCTTCAGGCCGAGCGGCGTGGCGTTCACGACGAGGTCATAGCCGGCCGGGTCGGGCGTGGCCACGGCCACCACCTCGACACCGAACTCGGCGCTCAGTTTCGCGGCAACCGCCTGGGTGCGGCCGGGCGTGTTGTCGAACAGCGCCACGACACCGGCACCGCGCGCGGCGAGCGACGTGGCGATGGCCACACCGCCGCCGCCCACGCCCACGACCAGAACGCGAGCGCCGGGGATGGCGATGCCGAAGTGATCGAGCGCCTTGGTGAAGCCCACGCCGTCGAACAGCGCGCCTTCGAGCGAGCCGTCGGCATTGCGGCGCACCGCATTCACCGCACCGGCGCTCTTGCCGAGGCGGTCGCACTTGTCGAGCAAGTCCACCATCGGCGTCTTGTGCGGGATGGCCAGCCACAAGCCGTCGATGTTGCGGGCCTTGGTGACCTGCGCAACGAAGCCCGCCAACTCGGCTGGCGGCACGTTGGCCGGCACGAGCACGGCATCGACACCATGCTGCGCGAACAGGTGGTTGAAGGCTTCGGGCGCACGCACCTGGGCCACCGGGTCACCGAGGATGAGAAAGACACGGGTCGTGCCGGAGATGTTCATGGCGCGTTGAAACGGGTGCGTTGAAAGTGAAGCGAAGCGTAGGTGCGCACCGGGTTCGCCACAAGGCGGAGCCCCAGTATTTGCGCGATCATCGCCCACTGTGCGCGGTGATCGGCCGCTTCCGGGGTTAGTACTGAGGGAGTCACATGGACGACACGCCGTTCGAGATCGACCGCAAGGACTTGATCGAGGGCCTGGGAAAGGGCCTGCGCGTGATCGAGGCCTTCGACGACGATCACCCGCGCCTCACGCCCTCGGAGGCGGCGGTGCGCACGGGCCTGTCGCGGACTGCAGCGCGGCGGTTCCTGTTGAGCCTGGTGCACTTCGGCTACGCCGGCAGCGACCGCAAGCGCTACTGGTTGATGCCTCGGGTGCTGCGCCTGGGGCAGAGCTACCTGGGTGCGGCGCGCCTGCCCCGGCTGGTGCAACCGTTCATCCAACGGGTGTCGATGGAAACGGGCGAGACGGTGAATTTCAGCGTGCTCGACGCCCACGAGGTGGTGTACGTGGCGCGCAGCAGCGCGCCGCGCTTCGTCTCCATTGGCTACCAGGTCGGCGTGCGGGTGCCGGCGCACGTGGTGACGCCGGGCATCGCGATGCTGTCGACCTGGAGCGAGGACGCACTTGAGCGCTGGATCGCCGAGCACGAATTCGCCAGCTTCACCGCCCACACCGTGATCGACCCACAGCGCTTTCGCGACAACGTGCAAGTGGCCCGCGCCATGGACCACTGGACGACCGAGCAGCAACTCGACCTTGGCCTGAGCGGCATTGCCGTGCCGGTGAAAGACCGCAAGGGCGAGTGCGTAGGCGCCATGGGCATGACGGTCAACCTGCAAAGCCACTCTGCGGCCAAGCTGGTGGAAACGTACTTGCCGCCGCTGCGCGAGGCGGCGCGGGCACTGCGGCCGATCCTGTAACAGCCCCTCGCTGTGGGGATTTGCACCAATGTGCTGTGCGGGATGTTGCAGCGCAGCGCAAACTTGTAGCATGGGTCATCGCATTGGCAGCAGCCCGCTGCCGCAACCTCCAGAGGAATGGCGCGCATGAGCATGGTCAAGCACATCGGCACGGTGGCGGGCGTTGGCCTGGCGGTGGCCTTCGTCGTGGTCTTCTTCATCGGCCGCACCGAGTCGAAGCAACTCGTCGACGTGGCCCCCAAAGTCGGCATGAGCCACGAAGACCTGCTGGCGATGGGGCCGCGCGTTGCTTCGCAAACGGGCGCCACGCTGGGCAGTTCGCGGCGCGTGGTGTACTTGCTGGCGTGCAGCGGCATGTCGAGCCGCGATGCACTTGAATCGCAGGCCACCCGGGCCGGCAGCCTGGCCCGCAAAGACCGCCTGACCGACCGCGAGGCCGTGATCGCCGTGCTGGCCCAAAGCAGCGGTACCACCGGGGTCGCCGACAAGCTCAAGGACTGCTGAGCGGCCGGGGCACCGGCGGCATCGCCCCGGGCCTTCGGGTCAGGCGATACAGGTGCGGTTCTTGCCGGTGCGCTTGGCCTCGTAAAGGCCTTGATCCGCGCGCTCCAGCGCGGCCTCGATCGGCTCGTTGGCCCTGTAGGGTGTGACGCCGGCCGAGAACGTCACGAGCACGTTCTTCTGTTCGTGCATGAACAGCCCACCACTGAGCGAGCGCTGCAGCCGCGTCAGGATCTGCTGCGCCTCGGCCAGCGGCGTGTCGGGCAGCAGCACCACGAACTCCTCGCCGCCGTAGCGCGCCACCAGGTCGGTGGGCCGCAAGGTCTTGCTCACCACCGCTGCCAGCGCCTTGAGCGCCGTGTCACCGGCGGCATGGCCCAGTTCGTCGTTCAGGCGCTTGAAGTTGTCAATGTCGAGCAGGCCCACGCAGAGCGGGCTGCCGCTGCGCGCAAGTCGCGCACGCTCGGCCTCGAAGGCCTGCAACAGGCCGCGGCGGTTGGCGATCTGCGTGAGCTGGTCGGTGGACACCTCGTCGGACAGGCGGCGCATCTCGGCTTCGAGTTCGCTCACGCGTTGGGTCAGCGCGCTGGCATGGTGGTGTTCATGCTGAAGGCGCGCCTGGGTCTGCTGCACGAGGGTTTGAACACTGCGGCTTTCTTCCACCATTTCGCGCACCGCGCCGGCCAGGCCTTCGAGCGAGTCGGCGTGCGCAATCACCTCGGCGTACCGGCCCACGCTGTCGTGGAACTGCCCGGTCTGCGTGCCCAGCACGTCGAGCTCGTTGAGCATGCGGTGGATCAGGCTCTTGAGCGCATCGCGGGCCTGGGTTCGCTCGGCGCGCAGCACTCCCTGGCGTTCGCGCGTGTCACGCAGCAGTTCGCTGACGGCGCGCACGCCACGCGCGTTCAAGCCTTCGTCGATGCGCACCTGCATGGCCTCGCACTGGCCGCGGGCCCAGCTGTCGTCTTCGCTCAAGTCCGTCAAGCTGGCGGTGAGCTCGGCGCACAGCAGGGTCAGCTGATCGTGCAGATGGTGGCGGTGTTGCAGCACGTGGCGCGCGCTCTCGCACAAAGCGTCAAGTTCATCCATCAACGGCCGGGTGGCACCTTCGCCTTGGATGCGCACGCGCAGCGCCGCGAGCGCCGTGGCCAGTTCGTCGGCCTGGCCGTTCGGCGCGGGCAAGGCCAGTTCGACGGTCACGCCCAGTGCGGCCAGCCCGTGCTGCCACCCAGCGCTGTCCAGCATCTGCTCCGGCTGCGCCGCCTCGAGGCTCGGCGTGACTGCCGAAACGATTGCAGCGCCCTCGGGCAAGGCATCACCGGGCGCCGCCGACTCGGTCACGACGGGCGCATCGGCCACGTCGCCGTCCCAACTGGCAACCAGTTGCGACAGCCGCTGCTGCAGGCGCTGCGCATCGCTGCGGCTGCTGTCGAGCACGCGTTGCAGGCTCTCCTTCTTGCGCGCCGTGGTCCAGCCTCGGCCACCGCGTTCGATGCCGCGCACGATGCGCTCGATCAGCGTGGCAATGGCTGCGCCGCCAGCAGCGGTCTCCGCCAGCGGGTCGGGGCGCGTGGCGTCACTGGGCATGCGCTGAGTTCGAGCTGTGTCGGACGGCGGTGGGACTGCGGGAAGTCAGCGGCGCGGCCGGGCGCGCGGGTCGCGCGGCACCGACGGCTCGGCCAGGCGCAGCGCGTCGGCCCGCTCGCCGTCGACCGCCTTGGTGATCCAGGGCGCCTTGCGCGGCAGAACCGTCTGCTGCAGCCAGGTCTCGATGTCGTCCGGTGGTTGCGGCTTGCTGAAGAGGAAACCCTGCATCACACCGCAACCCAGGCGGTGCAGCACCTCCATCTGGCGCAGGTTCTCCACGCCCTCGGCCACCACGCGCAGCCCAAGCGAGCGCGCCAACGCAATGATGGCTGTGACGACGGCCGAGCTTTGCGGCGTCATGCCCAGGTCGCGCACGAAGCTGCGGTCGATCTTGAGCTCACTGATCGGCAGCGTCGTGAGGTAGGCGAGCGATGAATAGCCGGTGCCGAAGTCGTCGATCGAGATCTCGACGCCGATCTCGTTCAGCCGGTGCAGCGACGGGATCACGTTCTGCAGGTCCTTCATCAGCCCCGTCTCGGTGATCTCGAGTTCGATGGCGTGGTGCGGCACGCCGTAAGTGGTGACGGCTTCGTGGATGTACTCGACCAGATCCGTGCGCTCGAACATGCGGTTCGGCAGGTTCACGGCAATCGAATCGGCAAACCCGAAGTTGTCTTGCCAGATGCGGGCCTGGCGCGCGGCCTCGCGGATGGCCCACTCGCTGAGCGGCACGATCAGGCCGGTCTCTTCGGCCAGCGGGATGAAGTCGGCAGGCGGCACCAGCACGCCGTTGCGGCGCCACCGCATCAGTGCTTCGGCACCCACCATGCGGGCGCCGCGAACGTCGATCTTGGGTTGGTAGTGCAGCACGAGTTCGTCGCGCTCGATGGCCTTGTGCAGCGCACTTTCAAGCTCCAGCTTCTCGCGGCCCTTGCCGGCGAGCGTGGGGCGGTACAACGAGGCCGAATTGCGCCCGGCCGACTTGACCGAGTACATGGCCACGTCGGAGTTGCGCATCAGGTCGGCCACGGTGGTGCCGTCACGCGGGTACAGCGCGATGCCCACGCTGGCGGTCACGAAGCACTCTTGCCCGCCGACGAAGATGGGCTGGCGCATCAGGTCGAGAATGCGGCCGGCCACGCGCTCGGCGTCGTGTTCATCGGCCACCTCGGGCAGCAGCGCCACGAACTCGTCGCCGCCCAGCCGCCCGACCGCCTCGAGCGAGCGGTGCGTGCGCGAGCCGAGCGATTCGAGCGAGGTGTCGGGAACCTGGTCGGAATGGCGCACGCACGAGCGCAGTCGGCGCGCCACTTCCATCAGCAACTCATCGCCGGCGCCATGGCCCAGCGTGTCGTTGATGACCTTGAAGCGGTCCAGGTCGATGAGCAGCAGCGCCACCTGGTGGTTCAGGCGGCGGCCGTTCTCCAGCGCACGCTCGGCGCGCCAGATCAACTGACGGCGGTTCGGCAGGCCAGTCAGCACGTCGAAGTTGGCGAGATGGCGGATCTTGTCTTCGGCGAGGCGGCGGTCGGTCACGTCCTGCACGATGCCGCTGTAGCCGATCAGGTTGCCGTGCTCGTTGAACTCGGGCTCGGCCTCGACGTGCACGATGCGCTGGCTGCCGTTGCTCAACGTGGCGGGGATGTCGGTCGCAAGCACGGTGCAGTGCTTCATCACCTCATGCAGGACCGACAGCAAACCCGTGCGGTCGTCGGCAGACAACATGCGCAGCAAGGGGCGGAATTCGAGCCGGTCGTGCGGCCCCTTGCCGAACACCCGCAGGCCTTCGGCCGAGAACACCGGCCCGCCACGGCCACGCCACCAGTCGAAGCTGCCCATGCGGGCCAAGTCTTGCGCGCGCGCCAGGCGCGACTTGCTGCGCTCCAGTTCGGCCCGCACCCTGGCCGCGCGAAGCAGGTAGCGCAGGCGCCCCGCCAGCAGGCTCCATTGCGTGGACTTGACGAAGAAGTCGGTCGCGCCCGCCTCGTAGGCCCGGGTGATCGACGCGTCGTCGTCCAGGCCGGTGAGCATCAGCACCGGCAGTGACTCGAAGCCCGGCAGCACGCGCAGCTCGCGGCAGGTCTGGAAGCCATCGAGACCGGGCATCAAGGCGTCGAGCACCACCACGTCGGGCAACCAATGGGTCAGCACCTCGATCGCGTGTTCGCCGCTGGTCGCCTCGGTGATCGAGAAACCGCGCTCGCGCAGCGCGATCGACGTGAGCAGCAGGTTGACCTCGTCGTCATCGACGAGCAGCACCTTCGGCTGACCCGGCAGATCGTCGTCCACCGAGATGCCGGTATTCAGCATGCGCGCCGCCCGAGCAAGTCGGCGATGGCCCGCAACGCGTCGTCCATGGCAACGGCCATGGCGTCGATGGCGGCGGGCAGCCCATCGGTCGTGTCCTGCCTGATCAGCGTTTCGACCCGCGCGCACTCGGTCGACAAGGCCGCTGCGCCGATGCTCGCCGACGACGACTTGAGCGTATGGGCCACCAGGCGCACCGTGGCGTGATCGCCGGCATGCCGGGCGGTTTCGAGTTGCGGCATCAAGCGTGCGGCGGACGACTGGAACGCCTTGAACACACGCCCGAGCAGGTCGTTCGCCCGCGTGGGATCGAGCTCTTCGAGCCGAGCCAACGCGACCGGGTCCAGCACCGCCGCGAGAGAGTCGGCGCACACGGCGGAGCTGGGTGAGGCATTCAACATGTCGTGCAACAGGTACTGTCGTGTCGGTCGTTCAAGTTCATCCTCGAAACCAGGCAGGGCCTAGTGTCGCGCCGCAAGCTGCCCTGCATTGTCTCGCACAGGGCGCCGCCCATGCGATAAAAGGCCCACCCCGCACTGGGCGCAATCGATGGTGGCAAGAATGCCCATTGTTTCGGCCGCTCATCCGCGAACTTGAACCGGTTTCCACGCCATGTTCACGGCATTGACCGGGCAGCTTGACTTGCACCGCTCCCTACAATCGCTCCGATGATTCGCAGCAGCGCCGTGGCCTCTGACGCGCCCCCACCGTGGGAGCGCAGGGTCATGACCGGCGCGGCCGTTCTTGCAGTGGCGCTCAGTGCGTGGCTGTGGTGGCTTCCCGGCGCAACGGCGCGCAGTAGCGAAGCGCCAGGCATCCCGGGGTGGGCCGTGGCCGTGCTGGCATTCGCTCTGCTCGTGCTGCTGGGTGCTGCGGCGCTCGCACTGCGCCATGCCGGCGCCATGCAGCGCATGACGGGCGAGTTGCGCGAGGCACGAGAGCGGCTGCGCTGCATCGACGAGTTGCTGGATGCGTGGCAATGGCAAACCGATTCGCAGCACCGTTTGGTGCAATGGCGCCCGCCGCGCGGTGCCGCGCAGGCCGACTGGGCCGCCGCCCCGACGGCAGCCACGCTGTGGCAGGTTTTCAAGCCAGCCTCCGAGGCTGCGCTGCGCGCCCAGCTCGACACTGGCGCGCCGCTCGACGACGTCGACGTGGAGCGCCCGAGCGCCGATGGCACCGTGCGGCGCGGGCGCCTGCGGGCGCGCGCCCGGACCGATGCGCACGGCGTGTTCGCGGGCTACCAAGGCACATGGCAGCGGTACGACGCCTCGGCAACCACCAACGCGCCCACGCGCGCGCGCGGCGTGGCGCCGGGCGCCACGCAACCGCCGGCACCGGCCCACACGGCGGGCGCTCTCTGCGCCAGCGCTGCTGCGACGTCCGCTGCAAGCGCAGCCGCAGCGGCCGAGCAGGAGTCGTTCAGCTTCACGGTGTCGCATGACCTGCGGGCACCGATCCGCGTGGTCGAGGGCTTCACGAAGATCGTCAAGGAAGATTACGGCCGCCTGCTCGACCGTGTCGGCAACGACCACCTCGACCGCGTGCTGGGCGCGGCCGCGCGCATGAACAACATGATCGACGCGCTGCTCGCGCTGTCGAAGCTGTCATCGCAGCCGCTGGCGCGCCAACCGGTGAACCTGTCGCAGCTGGCCGGCTACGTGGCCGACGACCTGCGCCGCCAGTGGCCCGAACGGCAGGTCGGCATCACCATCGAGCCGGGCATGCAGGTGCAGGGCGACCCGACGCTGCTGCGCCTGGTCGTAGAAAACCTTCTTGGCAACGCCTGGAAGTACACCGCGAAGTCGGCGCAAGCTCAGATCTGGTTCGAGCGCAGCGCGGGCGTTGCCGACGCCTTCTGCGTGCGCGACAACGGCGCCGGCTTCGACATGCGTTTCGCCGACCGCCTGTTCGGCGTGTTCCAGCGCCTGCACAGCGCGAACGACTTCCAGGGCACCGGCGTGGGCCTGGCCTCGGTGCGGCGCATCGTGCGCCGCCACGGCGGCGACATCTGGGGCGAGGCCGAAGTGATGCGCGGTGCGTGCTTCGAGTTCACGCTGCCGCAAGGCAACGCACCCGGTTCGCCCGGCTGACCCACCAGCCGGCCGGCTCACGAAGCCGCTCAAGAGCCGGCGAGCGACTCCACGGCGTCCAGCACGCGCTGGGCCTGTGCGGCGAGCGTGCGCCCGTCGTCTTGCGCCAGCTGTTGCAGCCGCTGCAATGCGGCCGCGCGCGGCAACGAAAATCGATGCATCAGCACACCGACCGCCATCAGCACCTCGGGCGCGGTGCCAACCGGGCGGTCTTCTCCGAGCGTCACATCGAGCACGGTCTCGGCAAACCCGATTGGCGCGGGTCGGCTCGCTTCGGTGCGCACCACGCCACGCCGCGCCGCGATCATGGCGGTCTCGACGACCGGCAATATCTGCCCGATGTCGAGCGGCTTCACGAGGTAGGCCACCGCGCCGAGTGCCTTGACCTGGGCGGCGGTCTTGTCGTCGGAGAAAGCCGACAGAAACATGAACGGCATGCGGCAGTACTCGCGCAGATAAGCCGCCACGTCGAAGCCGCTCTTGCCCTGCATTCGGATGTCGAGCAGCGCGAGGTCGGGCCGGTGCTCGCGCGCGAGCAGGATGGCGTCGTCGCCGTTGTCGGCATCGATCACGTCGTAGCCCGCCTGAGACAGCCCGTGGGACAGCGTTGCCAGCACCAACCTGTCATCGTCCACGACCAGGATCGTGCCCATCTCGTTCTGCGTCATGTCATGGTTCCCAACGCTCCTTGCGCGCTTGATGGCGCGTTCTCGGGAGAGCCGTAATTCTGGGTGAAACCGGCCGCTGGTGGCCACCGGGCGATCCCTCGCCGGGCTGCCAGCGCGAAACTCTCGTGGTGAAAGTCACGCGCCCTGCCGCGAACCCTCAATCCACCGTGCCACGAACCACGCCCGGTGCCTGCAAGGCCACGATCGTGACCACCAGGGCGCCGTGCTGCTCGACCCGCAGGCTGGCGTTGCGCCGCGGCAGCAGCGCCCGCACCAGACCCAGACCCGACATGCCACCACGGATGCGCGCCACGCTGAAACCGGGCGGCAACGCACCGGCGTTCGTGATGCTCACCACCACGCCGGTTCCGCTGCTGACCAAGCGGCACGACAGCTCCGCCGCCGGTTCGTGCTTGCTGTGCTTGACAGCGTTCGTCAGCAGTTCGTTGAGCGTCAGCGCAATCGGGATCGATTCGGACTCGGGCAGGAGCCAGGTCAGCGGGTCCGGACCGCCGGGCTCTGCCACCACCACCATCGGGATCACCCGCCCGAACGTGCGCTGCACCGAAGCGGCGATGGCCTTGACCACACTCGCGACGGGCAGCGGGCCGCTCTCGCCCACCTGAAGCCCGTACACGTGGGCGATGGCGTGCACCTGCCCCACCACCTCGGCAATCGCACCGGCCACCTCGGGTTTGCGTTGGGCGATCTGCTCCAGCAGGCCGGCCACGCCCTGCAGGTTGTTCTTGATGCGGTGGTGCACTTCCTTGACCAACATGTCGCGCTGCTCGATGGCCGCCTCCAGCCGGGCCTGCTGCGCCGCGCGTTGCTCGGTCACGTCGGTTGCCACCAGCAGCAACTGGTCGGGCGCCTGGCCGGCCACCGAGGCCAGAGGCAGGTAGCGCGCATCGAAGACGCGGTCCTCGCCATCGATGCGGTGGGTGTACTCGTGCACGCTCACATCAGTGGCGGCCAGCGCGCGCTCCATGTGGGCGCGCCGTTCTGCAGCGAGCGCGGGTTCGAACAGGTCTTCGGGGGTCAACCCGACCAGCGCGGCCGGCGTGGTGCCGTTCGCGTTCGCGGCCACCGTGTTGACCTGCAGGATCTTCAGCGTGTGCGCGTCGCGCAGCGAAATCGCCAGTGGCGCGGCTTCGATGATGCGCTGCAGCGAGGCCTGCGCCTGTGTCATGCGCGCCTCGGCCTGGCGCCGCCGCTCGATGTCGAGCAGCGCATAGGTGAGCTGCCGGCCGGTCGATTCGCGGGCCGTCGACACCACGTTGCCAACGACCCAGAACTCGCGTCCGTCGCGTGCCTTCACACGGCACTCGAAGGTTTCGGCCTGCCCCTCGACCAGCTCGGTCAGGTACTCGGTGCGGCGGAACGGGTGGCCGGGTTCGGGCGTGGCCACGGTGGCAATGGGCAGCGTGACGAAATCGGCGAGGTCACCGCCGAACATGCGCCGCGCCGACCGGTTCATCCACTCGATGCCTTGCGGGCCGACCGTGACGATGCCCACCAGCACCGAGTCGAGGATCGCGCGGGTGCGCTCCGCCTGCAACGCCACGGCACGCTCGGCGCGGTGGCGCGCGTCCACGTTCACGTACGACGCGATCACGCCGCCGGCCAAATCACCGCGCGTCACGAGCTGCTTGCTGACCTGCACCCACAGCGTGCGGCCATCGTGCCGGCGCAGCGGCCGCTCGCCGGTCCAGCGGCCATGCGCGAGCAGGGCGCGCTCGGTCTGCGCCCAGCGTACTTCGAACTCGTCGTCCAGGAACAGCGCCTCGACGCGCATGCCCACCATGTCGGGCACGCCGCAGCCGGTCAGGTGCGCCAGCGCCTGGTTGGCGCGCTCGATGCGCCCGCTGCGAAGGAACGCCATGCCCACACCCGACAGGCTGAACATCAGTTCACGGTCGCGCGCCAGTGCGTCCAGCTCGCCGGCCTGGGCCCTCAGGCGCGTCACGTCGGAGAGCACCGCCGTCAGCTCCATCGCCCCCGAGGCCGGCCCTGCGCGCCGCACCGACAGCGCGTACCAGCGCGGCGCAACGGCGGTATCCGCGCCCGCATCGCCGGCCCACTCGAACTCGGTTTCGTAGATCACGCCCTCGGTCAGCGCCTCGAGCGCGTCTGCACCGAGCCGTTCTGCCATGCGGTTGTTCGTGAACAGGGACGCCACGTTCGTGCCCGCCGCCAACTCGGCCGGCAAGCCCAGCATGGCCTCAAAGCGGCGGTTGCAGCGCACCAGCAGCGGGCCGCGCAGGAAGGCGATCCCGGCACTCGTGCTGTCCAGGATCATGCCGAGCTCGTGCAACAGCTGTTCGCTGCGCTGCTGGGTCAGGTGCTGCTGAGTGATGTCGAGCGTGACGACCGAGGTCGCACTGGTGCCCGACGCCAGCATCGCCGGCTCGACGCGCGTGAGCAGCCAGCGCTGGCCGAGCCCCGGGTGGTTCACCGCGTATCGGGCCTCGGCGCGCTGCGCATGTCGCAACGCGTGCTGCACCTTCTCGAACTCGGGCAGTGACGCGGGCTCGACGATGTCACGGCTGATCGCATGCAGCGCCGGCTCACCGGTCGCAGCCCCTGTAGCCGAACCAGTCGCCCCACCCGCGCTGCCCTGGCGCACCCAGCCGGAGCCGGCCTGGTAGGTCGCAAGCGCCAGGCCGGCGGTGTCGATCAGCGCACCGATCTGCAACTGCGCCAGTTCGCGCTCTTCGTCGGCGCTGCGGTCTTCGAGCACCGCCATGCAGCGTTGCTGGCCACTGGCCGTGGCGTAGCGGCGAAGGGTTGCGCGCAGCGTGCGCGCACCGCCCCGGGGGGTGCTGAGCACGCCTTGGCGCTGCAACGGTGTGGCAGCAGCCGATGGTTCCGCTGCGGCAATGTCACCGCCGTCGGCGCCCGCCTCGCGCCAGCCCAGCAGGTCACGCAAGGGCTGCGGCGCATCGGCCAGCGACGCCGGCACCGTGCCGACGAGCGCATCGAAAGCGTGGTTCGTGCGCAGCAACAGGCCGGCGGCGTCGAACAGCACCATGCCGACCGGGCTGAGGCCGAACCAGTCGTCGATCTCCCGCAGCGACCGCTCTGCGCGTTCGCGCGCCATGTGCTCGGCGGTCGAGTCTTGCAGCACGGCGAGGTAGCGCAACTCGCCGCCAGGCCCGATGAGGGTGCGCCGCGACATGCGAAAGCGCAGCTCGCGGCCGTTCGCGTCGAGCATGCGGCCTTCCGCCAGCACCGGCTCGGGGCTGTGGCCGCCGCTGGCCCGCAAGCGTTCGCGCCGCGCCAGCATCTGGGCGTGCTGCGCGGGCGGAAAGAGCGCCATCGGGTCGCGCCCGATGAGGTTCGCGCGGGGGTGGCCGGTGAACGCCACGAAGGCGTCGTTCGCGTCGACGGTGTGGAAGCGCTCGTCCTGCAGCAGCGCCGGAAAGGGCGACTCCCAGAACACCCGCAACGTCTCGCGCAGGCCTTCGGCACCCAGAACCGCCGGCCAAGCCGGGGCACTGCTCGCCAATCGGCCACCGGGGCCGGCCTGCGGCGCGGCCGCCGCAGTGGGCGTGAGGCGCAGTGCGGAATGCCCGCCATCGAGCGGGCGCCATGCGATCTCGGCCGTGCGTCCATCGCTCAGCCGCGCAAGTGGCGCGGCGTCCTCGCCAGGGCGCGCTGCCCCGCCTGCGCGCACGACCGCAAGCCAACGCACCGCAGTTTCGCCGAGCGTCGGCGCGAGTTGGTCGAGCGGCAGGCCCGCCACGGCCGGCAGCAGCCGCAAGGCTGCGGTGTTGACGAAGGCGACGCGGCTGTCCGCATCGAACACCAGCACTGCATCGGTCAGAAGATCGAGAAACTCGCGCCAGCCGCCGGCGCGCCACGCGGGCTCGTTTGTGGCGTTCACTCCAGCTCGCTGGCCGTCATGAGCGCGCGCAGCTGGGCACGGTTGATCTCGGCCACACCCATCATCAGGCGCTCGGCGGCATCGCGGAAGTCGAACAGCGACTCGCTTTCGGCCGCGAGCACCACGTCCATGTAGGGCTGGTAAGGGCCGCTCTTGTCGATGAGCGCCTGGCGCACCCGCTCGGGCACCGGGATCGTGGCCAGCAGGTCGTCGAACGGCTGCTGGAACATGCGGTCGAGCAGCGAGAACACGCCGCAGATGAACACCTCGTTGCGCATCTCTTCATCGGCACTGCCGCGCGCCAGTTCTTCCATCAGCAGGCCGCGGCGCACGGCCGCGAACATCACCGGCTTCAGGTTCACATCCTTGCTGGCGGTGGCCAGCAACAGCGCCAGCCAGCGCTTCAGGCGCTTGTAGCCGAGCATCATGATGGCGTGCCGGAACGAGCCGATCTCGACGCGCAACCCGAACGCCGGCGAGTTGATGTAGCGCAGCAGCTTGAAGGCCAGCGGCGGGTCGCGCTTGAGCGTGGCCTCCAGGCGTTCGATCGACTCTTCCTTGTCGACCTGGCGGATCAGCTCGACCACGGTCTGCACGCCCGGCGCGGCCACCGCCTTGCCGCCACGCGCCACGGTGGTGACCACCGCATCGTCGATCGGCCAGCCCAGCACGGCATGGGCACCGCGCTCGAAGCAGCCTTCCATGTCGAGCACGCTGCGCACGCCGGATTGGAGGAACGGCATGTTGCGCACCACGTTCGGCGGCATCGGCGCATGGCCGGCGCGCCGGTCGTCGTCGAGTTCGATGAGCGAGTACTTGAAACACGGCAGCACGGCGCGCGGCAGCTCTTTCAACGGCCTGCCCTTGAGCAGCAACGTGCTGCCATGGGCCTTGAGGGCGCACAAGGCCTCGATGTTCGCGTCGTCGGCCGCCATGAACGAGGGCACTTCGACCATCAGGTTCGCAGCCGGGCGCGCTAGCAGCAAGTCGTGCAGCAGGCTCTCGCTGACCACGTTGAGCGAAACCCGCCCGCCGCTCTCGGGCCAGACTTCGCCCACGGCGGCGAGCAGTTGGCCAACGTCGAGCACGGCATCGGGCCGCAACGGAAAGACCGTGAGCCGTGTGGCAGTGACGACGCGCTGGCGGTCGATGAACGGGGAGTAGCCCAGGGCAACCTGGCCGAGGATCGCGGCGTCGCTCAATGGGTGGCTCCGTCAGTGGGTAGACAGTGGGTGGTGCGTCACGTCAGGACGGGCTCACGTAGTTGAACAACGACAGCTTTTGCACCATCGAATACGCCTTAAGAGCCGCATCGTAGCCGGTCTGCTGGTTCGAAAAGCTCGATATCGCCTGCACCATGTCCAGGTCCTCGGCGTGCGAGCGCTCGGTCTGGGAGGAGAGCTTCAACGCCGAGAGCCGCTCGGTGACGCCGTCGATGCGGTTCATCGTTGCACCGACCTGCGCGCGGCCGACCAGCGCCTGGTTCAGCACCTGGTCGAGGTTGCTCAGGTTCACGGCATTCGTCTGCGCCACCTTGGTGCCGGTGCGCGTGGGGGTGCGCAGGTCCTTGATGGCCTTGTCGAGCGTGTCGAACACGCTCAGCGTGGGCGTGGCCGGCGCAAGCTGGAACGAGTCGCCGTTGGCCGGTGCACCGCTCACGGTGCTGGACATGCCGTCGATCTGGATCGCCTGGCCGGCCGCATAGGCCACGTTGGTCTGCGCGGTGGGCAGCCCGTCTTTCAGCACCGAGTAGGTGGTGGTGGTGCCCGCAACCTGAAAGTCGATGCGGTAGGTCGAGCCGGTCAGCGCGGCCGGGTTCACGACCGTGCCTCGGTCGACCCAACCCGTGCCGCTGCTCGTGACCGCGGTGGCCTCGAACACACCGTTGCCGGTGCGTGCGCGCATCCACGTGCCCTCGCCGTCCATCGTGAGGGGCAGCGCTTCGTCGCCGGACGCGGCTTGCACGACGCCGCTGGTGCCCTGGAACTGCACGCCGCCCGAGGCATCGATGAACGGTGGCTGGTTCGAGCCCTGGCCACCGAACAGAAAGTTGCCCGCGCCATCGGTGCGGTTCGCCACGGCGAAAAGCTGTTCACGCAGCGACGCCAGCTGATCGGCCACACCCGAGCGCTCGGCGTCGCTGTAGCTTGCGTTGCCGGCTGCAACCAGCGCTTCGCGCGCCGTCTGTAACAGGTTGCCGCTATCGGCGAGCGCGGTCTCGGTCAGCGTCATCGCGTTGCTGCTGGCATCGACCGCCCGCTGGTTCGCGGTGCTGCGCGCCTCAGCGGCCAGTGCACGCTCGGCGCGGCCCATCGCGGCCGGGTCGTCGCTTGCGTGGTTCACGCGCTTGCCGGTCGTCATCTGTTCCTGTGTGGCGGACAAGCGCGACTGGCGGTCGATCAGCGAGTCGAGTGAGTGGTTGTAGGCGTTGGCGGTGCTGATGCGCATGGTCGGTCTTCAGTGAGGCATGGAGTGGGGCAGGTCAACGCGCGCCGGCCTGCAGCATGCTCTCGAAGATCGACTGCGCGACCTGCAGGATCTTCGCTGCCGCCTGGTAGCTTTGCTGGAACTGGATCAGCCGCGCAGCCTCTTCGTCGAGGTTCACGCCGGACTTGTTCGCGCGCGCGGTTTCAGCGTCGGCTGCAATCGCCTGCGAGATGCCGGCCGCCGCCTTGCCGCTTTGGACACGCACGCCGATGTTCGAGATCGCGTCGGCGTAGGCATCGGTGATGCTCATGCCCACCGAACCGCTGGAGACGCCGACCAGCGGCACGTCGCCGAGCTTTGACATCGCCAGTGCATTGCCGTTGTTGCCCGCCACCGACACGGTCGGTTTCACGCTGATCGTGTCACCACTGCGCGGCACGCCGGCGAGATTGAGCTCGAAGCCGTTCAGGCTGATCGGCGCGCCTGCTGCCCAGGTGGCCGTGCCGCTCGTGCCGTTGCTGAGGCTCCACGCGTAGTTGCCGGTGTTCGACGTGAACGTGATGGCGGCGGTCAAGCTGCCGTTGTAGGCGGGGCTGACCGCGCTGAGCGACGCGATGGTTGACGTGCCGGTGTTGGTCGCACCCATGCTGCCGGTGAACGGCGACGCTGCGGCCAGGCCCTTCGGGTCGGCGAGCACGGTTGTCATGGCCTGGGCAGCGAGCGCCGTCGGTTGCAGCAGGAAGCGGTCAGAAGCTTGCGCCGCGCCTGCGGTGAGCTGCACCGACACGCCGTCGAACGACACCCCCGCAGCGAGCTGCGCCGGCGTGAACGGGCTGCCCGTGACCACGCTCTTGTCTGACAGCCGCGTGAGCGCGTAGGCACTGCCGTCGAAGCGAAGCTCGTAGTCGCTCGGCTGCAGTTGCGAGCCGTTCGTCACGGTGATCGAGAGCGCTGCGGTGCCGGTGTTGGCGCTGGCACCCAGCACGCGTGCCGCGCCCACCGCGAAGATCGGCGCGCCGCTGCCTGCCGGCTGGCGCAGGTCGAGGCCGAGCCCCTGCTGGGCGTTGACCTTGACGCTGATCGCGGTGGCCATCTGCCCGAGCAGGTTCTTCGCGTCGACGAGGTCGGTGTTCTGGAAGTGCAGCAGGCCGCTGATCGAACCGCCCGCGAAGGCGTCTTCCGGCATCAAGCGCTCTTTCGTGCCTTCGACGAGCGCAAGCTGCAGCCGGGCCGGGTCGAACGCATCGGGGATGGCCTTGAGCGTGCTCACGTCAGAGCCGAGCACCAGGTTCTGGCCGCCGCCGATGAACAGGCCCATGCTGCCGTCGTCGGCCTTCACGGTCGTCACGTTGATGAGCTTGGCGATCTCGGCGACGAGTTGGTCGCGCTCGTCGAGCAACTGGTTCGCCGGCTGGCTGGTACCGTTCAACGCTGCGACTTCGCGGTTCAGCGCGCCGATCTGCTTGGCCATTGAATTGACGCTGGCGACGCTGGCCTTCAGGTCTTGCGACACGCTCGTCTGCAGGCTCGCCACCTGCTCGCCGGCCGAGCGAAAGCGCGCTGCCAGTTCCTGGGCCTGGCTCAGCACCACCTGGCGCGCCGAGCCATCGGCCGGGGCGTTGGCCAGGTCGACGAACGAGTTCACGAACGCGCCCGCCGAGTAACCGATGCCCGAGGTGCCAGTCGCGAACACCTCTTCGAGCTGCCCGAGCTTTTCGGCGCGCACCGCGTCGCTCGCAGCCACCGAGTTGGTGGCGACCGCGTGGTTGGTGAGGTGCTGGTCGTAGGCCCGCGTCACGGTCATGACGTTCACGCCCTTGCCGAAGTAACCCGCACCCGAGAACTGGCCCTTCGCGTCGGCCAGCTGCGCGCTCTGGCGCGAGTAGCCCACCGTGTTGGCATTGGCGATGTTGTTGCCCGTCGTCTGCAGCGCGGCATAGCTCGCGAACATCGCGCTCTTGCCGATGCCCATCAACGCCGTCATGCGAGGTTCTCCGTCGGCCGCAGCGCCGCGCGCTGCAGGCGCAGCGTGGTGTTGATGACGCGTGTGAGCTTGTCGGCGTAGGCCGGGTCGGTGGCGTAGCCGGCGCGTTGCAGGCCTTGCGCGAAGCCGCTGGCGCTGTTGCCCGCGCTGGCCACCGTCGCATAGCGCGGGTTGGTCTTCATCATCTGCGCATAGTCACAGAACGACTCTTCGTAGCTGCCGTAAGCGCGGAAGTTGGCAAGCACCTTGCGCGGCTGGCCATCGACTACTTCGGTGGTGGTGATCTGCGCCACTCGACCTTTCCAACTCGAACCGGCCTTGATGCCGAACAGGTTGAACGAGGTCGATCCATCGGCGTTGCGGATCTCGTGCTTGCCCCAGCCCGACTCGTGCGCCGCCTGCGCCACCATGAAGGTGGCCGGGATGCCGGTCTGCGCCTCGGCAGCACGCGCAGAAGCATCGTGCTGGCGCAGGAACTCGGCCTGGTTCGGTGTGGCTTGCGCGCCGCCGCTGCGGCTCGTGGGTGCACCGGCGGCACCGGCCGCCGGGAGGGCGCTGGATGCTGCGCCTGACGTTGCGCTCGAAGTCGCGGCGGCGCCGCTGGCCGCCGCGCCGCTCATCTGCCGGTCGAGCTGGCGCGCAATCACGTCGGCCAGGCCGCCGGGCAGGCCGGTCATCTGGTTCGCGAACTGGGCGTCGAGCATCTCGGTGCCCATCTGCGTGCCGGCGTTGTCGAGCATGCCGCTGGCCATCGTGGACTCGCGCATGCTTTTCATCAGCTGCTGCATGAACATCGCCTCGAACTGCTTCGCGGCGGCCTTGATCACGCTCTTGGGGTCGCTGGCCGCGCGGCTGCGCAGGCTGCTGGCGGTCGGGTCGTGCAGGCTGTCGCTGGCGGCTTGAATGGCTGCACCTGCGCCCGCACCCGCGCCTGCAGGCCGAAGCGCTGCGAGCCGCGAGAAACCAGCGTCGAGGGCCATGCTCAGATCACCTCGATCTCGGCATTCAACGCGCCCGCGCTCTTCATCGCCTGCAGGATGGCGAGCAGGTCTTGCGGCGTGGCGCCGAGCGCGTTGAGCGCCTTCACCACGTCCGCCAGCTTGGTGCTCGCGGGCAGCTGGATCAACGAGCCGGGGCTTTGCGTGATCGTGATGTCGGCCTTGTCGCGCGACACGGTCGTGCCGCCGCTTGACAGCGCATTGGGCTGGCTCACGACCGGCGTCGAGTTGATCGTGACCGACAGGTTGCCGTGGGCCACCGCGCAGGGGTTGAGCGTGACGGTCTGGTTCACCACCACCGAGCCGGTGCGGGCGTTGATGACGATGCGCGCCGCCGGTGCCGCCAGTTCGATCTGCAGGTTCTCGATGTCGGCCAGGAAGGTCACGCGCGCATCGCCGCCAGCCGGCATGCGCACCCGCACCACGCGGCCGTCGATGGCCTGCGCCAGCCCTTCACCCATGCGGGCGTTGATGGTGCGCGCCACTTCGCGCGCGGTGTTGTAGTCGTGCGAGTTCAGGTCGAGTTGCAGCGTGTCGCCCTCTGCCAGCGGTGTGGGCACAGCGCGCTCGACGGTCGCGCCTTCCGGCACGCGGCCGGCGCTCAGGTGGTTGATCTGCACCTTCGAGCCCGCTGCCGACGCGCCGGCGCCGCCGACGATCAGGCTGCCCTGCGCCAGCGCATAGATCTGCCCGTCTGCGCCCTTCAAGGGAGTTGCGATCAGCATGCCGCCGCGCAGCGATTTGGCATTGCCCAGCGACGACACATTCACATCGATATGCTGCCCCGGCTGCGCGAACGGCGGCAGCTGCGCCGTGACCATCACGGCCGCCACGTTCTTCAGCTGCATGCTGGTGCCGGCCGGCACGGTGACGCCCATCTGCTGCAGCAGCGCGTTGATGCTCTGTGTGGTGAAGGGGGTTGAGGTGGTCTGGTCGCCGGTGCCGTCGAGCCCGACCACGAGGCCGTAGCCGACCAGCTGGTTGTTGCGCACACCCTGCACCGAAGCCACTTCCTTGAGGCGCGTGGCGTTCGCCGGTGCGGGCCACCACAACGCGGCGCTGGCGAGCAGGGCCGCCAGCAGAATGAGCCGGCGAATGAGCCGGTCGGTGGTGGTGGAGTTGTCGCGCAGCGATTGGAAGAGGTTGGGCATGGGACCATCCGTTGATGGGCCCATTCTGGGGAAACTTAAACCGGCAGAACGTTCAAAAAGAAGCGCCCTAACCAGCCTATTCCCTGTGCGTCGGCCTGGGCGCCGCGCCCGCGCTGCTCGATCCGCACGTTGGCGATCTGCGCCGAGGCGACACTGTTGCCAGCCTGGATGGCACGCGGGTCGATCTGGCCCGAGAAGCGCAGCACGTCGACGTTGTGGTTCACGCCGATCTGCTTCTCGCCCGAGACGATCAGGTGGCCATTCGGCAGCACCTCGATCACCGTGGCGGTGATGGTGCCCGAGAAGTCGTTGCTGTTCTCGGTGCTCCCCTTGCCGGCGAAGGTGTTGCTCGACGTGGCACCGATGTTCGCGCGCCCCGCCGTGAACGAGTTGCCGGCCAGGCCCGGTATGGCCGTGACGCCGGCCGCGAGGCCGCCGCTCTTGTCGATGGAGCTGGTGCTCTTCTGCGTGGCCGTCACCTTCTCGACGATCTGCACCGTGAGCGTGTCGCCCACGAGCCGGGCACGGTGGTCTTCGAAAAGCGGCCGGTACTGCCCGGTCTGGAAGATCGCACCATTGCTGACCGGCGGCACGACGATGGGCGGTGCGCGCAGTTGCGTGGGCTGAGCCACGTCGACCGGCGGGCGCGGGTTCATGGTCTCGTTGATGTTCGCGCAGCCGCACAGCCAGAGCGCTGCGGCCGCGACTGCGCGGCGGGGCGGCATCACGCGCGCCATCACAGCTGCGTGAGACGCGCGAGCATCTCGTCCGAGGTCTTGATGGCTTTCGAATTCAGCTCATAGGCGCGCTGCGTCTGGATCATGCCGACCAGCTCTTCGACCACGTTCACGTTCGAGGTTTCGACGAAGCCCTGCTGGACCAGCCCGAGGCCGTTCAGCCCCGCCGTGCCCACGTTGGGCGTGCCCGAGGCGGCCGTCTCGGCGTAGGTGTTCTGGCCCTTCGGGTCGAGCCCGGCCGGGTTCACGAAGTTGGCGATGGCGAACTTGCCCACGACTTGCGGCGTGGTCTGTGCGGCCAGCGTCACGCTCACGGTGCCGTCGTTGCCGATGGCGATGTTCGTGGTGTTCGCCGGGATCGTGATGCCGGGCTGCACCGGGTGGCCGTTGTTGGTGACGAGCACGCCTTGCGCGTTGACCTGGAACGAGCCGTCGCGCGTGTAGCCGGTGGTGCCGTCGGGCATCTGCACCTCGAAGAAGCCCTGGCCGCTGATGGCCACGTCGAGGGTGTTGCTGGTCTGCTGCAGGTTGCCCTGCCCGAAGCTGCGCGAGGTGGCGACCACGCGGGCGCCGAGGCCGAGCTGCAAGCCGGTGGGAAGCGTGCTCTGGTCGCTGCTGTTCGCACCGGCCTGGCGCAGGTTCTGGTACATCAGGTCCTCGAACACCGCGTGGGAACGCTTGTACCCGTTGGTCGAGGCGTTGGCGAGGTTGTGCGAGATGGCGTCCAGCTGGGTCTGCTGGGCCTCCATGCCGGTCTTCGAAATCCACAGGGAACGCATCATGGCGGGGCTCCGGTTATGGGGCCGATGATGCTTGGCGCAGGGAGCGCCAGGTGCACTGAAAAGGGCCGGCGTTGCCGCCCTATTCGCTGGCCTTCGGTGTGAAGAAGCGCTCGTCGAAGGGCTGCAGGCGAACGAACGGCGCAGCGTGTTCATGTGCCACCGGAGCGTCGGCCGGCAGTGGCTGCGCCTGAGGTTGCAAGAACGAATAAAGCACCATGATCCAGCCCGTCACTTCCATCGCCAGCATGCGCAGCCCCTGTTCGGCCGCCCGGCGCCCGAAAGGGCACCGATGCCAACGACCAAAGCGTGGACCATATCGAGCAGCGCCGGTTGCGCCATCCCTCAATGTGAGTAAGCGTGCCGAGCCCGGCTCACGCCTCGGGGTCGATCGCGCGGTCGTGCTCGGGGTCGTCCGGAATGTGCGTGGGTACGAGGCCCTGATCGGGCTCGATGGGCAGCATGCCGGGTTCCGGGTCGTCCGGCTCGGTGTGCGACAGCGGGAGCCGGTGGGGCTTGTGCAGCTTCTGGATCGACATGGCGGTGACCTCGGTGCGGGAGTGAAGGCTGGATGCAGCACAACATAGCCCTCGCCCGGGCCGACTGCGGTAGGACAACACCGTTTTCTCGTTGGCTTCGGCCGGCGCCACAGGCTATAACGCCGAGGCGCAACACCCGCTTCCGCCCCCGCCCACCACGCCTCCAGGCTGCTGCCGGCACGCAACGCGCAACCCAGTGGCATGGCCCTTGCGGCAAGCCCTGGGCACAACAAAAGGACCGACCGATGGCCAAGATTCCCCCAGGCGTGGGCCCGCGCTTTCCCCAGGTGGTGGTGCTGTTCGGCGCCACCGGCGACCTGGCGCGGCGCAAGTTGCTGCCGGGCCTGTTCCACCTCGCAAGCGTCGGCTTCATCCCGGGCTGCCGGATCATCGGGGTTTCGCTCGACGACATCGACGTGGAAGCCTTCCGCACCTTGGCGCGTTCCTCGCTCGACGAGTTCTCGGCGCGCAAGGTCACCGACGCCGACTGGGCCGCCTTCGCGGCCAGCCTCGACTACGTGCCGCTGGGCGCCGGTGCTGCCGCCCTGCGCGCTGCAGTCGACCGCGCCGAGCAGGCGCTGCCTGGCGAGAGCCGGCGCCTGCACTACCTGAGCGTGCCGCCGAGCGCGGCGTTGCCGGCGGTGCGCCTGCTCGGCGAGGCAGGTCTTGTGGAGCGCTCGCGCATCGTGATGGAAAAGCCGTTCGGCACCGACCTGGCCAGTGCGGTGTCGCTGAACACGAAGCTGCACGACGTGTTCGCGGAGGACCAGATCTTCCGCATCGACCACTTCCTGGGCAAGGAGCCGGCGCAGAACATCCTCGCGTTCCGTTTCGCGAACGGCCTGTTCGAACCGATCTGGAACCGAAACTTCATCGACCACGTGCAGATCGACGTGCCCGAAACCTTGGGTCTCGGCAAGCGCTCGGGCTTCTACGAGCAGACCGGCGCGTACCGCGACATGGTGGTGACGCACCTGTTCCAGATCCTCGCGTTCATGGCCATGGAGCCACCCACGGCACTCGAGCCGGCACCGATCAGCGAAGAGAAGAACAAGGTGTTCCGCAGCATGCTGCCGATCCTGCCCGCCAACGTGGTGCGCGGCCAGTACACCGGCTACCGCGACGAAGAGGGCGTGGACCCGCAGTCAGAGACCGAGACCTTCATCGCGCTCAAGTGCTTCATCGACAACTGGCGCTGGGCCGGCGTGCCGTTCTTCCTGCGCACCGGCAAGAAGATGGCCGAGGGCCAGCGCATCATCTCGATCGCGTTTCGCGAGCCGCCGAAGAGCATGTTCCCGGCGGGCTCGGGCGTCGGCGCGCAGGGGCCCGATCACCTGACCTTCGACCTGGCCGATGCGTCGAAAATGAGCCTGTCGTTCTACGGCAAACGCCCCGGCCCCGGCATGCGGCTCGACAAGCTGAGCCTGCAGTTCGCGATGCACGACACCGGCCTGATCGGCGACGTGCTCGAAGCCTACGAGCGGCTGATTCTCGATGCGATGCGCGGTGACAGAACCCTGTTCACGACGGCAGAAGGCATCGAGCGTTTGTGGGAAGTGTCGACTCAACTGCTCGAAGCGCCGCCACCGGTGCGCCTGTACCCGCCGAATTCATGGGGGCCAAAGTCGATCCACCAGCTGATCGCGCCGCACGCCTGGCGGCTGCCGTTCGAGCGCGCCTGGCGCGCGCCGAACCCGGCCGGGAACTGACGCCCGCGCAACTTCACCGGCACGGCCGAGGGTGTGGGGCCGGTCGTGCCCGGTGAGCGGTTCGACGGCCGCATCGAAGGCGTTGGCAGCATCGTCTGCACACCGGCCCGGCCGAATGATCGCGGCTCGAAACCGAGCGTCGCCTTGCCCGTCAATTGACCGACAGCAACTGCGACGCAGCTTTCTCGTCGGCTTCGGCCGTCTGCAGCATCTTCATCTGCGCCTCGAACTGCCGCGCGGCCGAGATCATCGCAACCATGGTCTCGACCGGGCTGACGTTCGAGCCTTCGAGCGCACCGTCCTGCACGCGCGCCGTGGCGTCGGCCTGCAAATCGCCGTCAGCGGCCCGGAACAGCCCGTCTTCGCCGCGGGTCAGCGCGGCCTCGGGCGTCACGAGCTTGAGCTTGCCGACCGAGGTGCTGCGGCCATCGCTGCCTTTGGCGCTGACGGTGCCGTCGGCGCCGATGCTCACTGCCGTGTTCGGCGGCACCTGCAGCGGGCCACCGTCGCCCATCACGGGCAGGCCGCCGCGCGTGGTGAGGGTGCCGTCGGCCGATACGTCGAGCGAGCCGCCCCGCGTGTAGGCTTCGGTGCCGTCAAGCGCCTGCACGGTAAGCCAGGCGTTGCCACGAGCCGCCACGTCGAGGTTGCGCCCGGTGCTGGTGATGGCGCCGGGCGACGCGTCGTAGCCGGTGGTCGTCTCGAGGGCATACACGCGCGTGCTCGCCCCGCTGCCCTGCACCGGCACCGCGCGGAAAGCCTGCAGCTCGGCACGAAAGCCTGGGGTTGACACGTTGGCAAGGTTGTTCGCGAGCGTGTCCTGACGCTGCATCGTCGCCTTCGCGCCCGACATCGAGAGGTAGATCATGCGGTCCATCGGCGAGCCTCTTCGGGGTCGGTCAAGTCACGGTCGGGGGTCAGCGCAGGTTCACCAGCGTCTGCAGCACCTGGTCCTGCGTCTTGATGGTCTGCGCATTGGCCTGGTAGATGCGCTGCGCGGTGATCATGTTGACGAGCTCGGCGGTGAGGTCGGTGTTCGACTCTTCGAGCGCGCCCGACTGCAGCACGCCGAGGTTGCCGCTGCCGGGCGTTCCCAGCGTCGGGTCCCCTGACGTGAAGGTGCGCGCCCAGACGTTGCCGCCGAGTGCGCTCAGGCCCTGCGGGTTCTTGAAGGTGGCCAGCTCCAGCTGCCCGGCCGGCTTGGACTGGCCGTTCGAATAGGTCGCCATCACGACGCCGGTCTTCTCGATCGACACACCCGCCAGTTGGCCGGCGGCATAGCCGTCCTGCACCATGCTGGTTACGCCGAAGGCCGAGCCGAACTGCGTGGCACCGCGCAGGTCGAGCGCCACGCCGGGGATGGCCATCGCCGCCGCACCCGCAGCGTTGGTCGACGCCGGGATGTTCATGGGCACCGTGCCTGCCGGCGACGTGGGCGCTCCGCCGTTCGGCGGGAACGAGATGCTCGTCACCGGCAGCGGGTTGCCCGATGCGTCGACATTCACGGAGGTGCCGTTCGCCGTGGCGTACACGTTCCAGGTGTCGGTGGCCGCCTTCTGGAAGTAGTAGGTCAGCGCCACGTCCTGACCCTTCAGGTCGAACACCCGCACCGAGGTCGCGTCGTTGTAGGTCTTGGCATCGGTGAAGTCGATCTGCGGCGTGCCGGCGGGCAGCGTGGTGGCCTTGCGCGCGTCGAGGTTCATCTCGATGGCGACCTTGCTCGTGACACTCGGGTTCACGCCCGCCGTGGGCAGCGAGATCGGCACGGCGGCGCCGGGCTGGATCACGCCGAAGCGGTCGACCGGGTAGCCGATCAGCTTCATGCCGGCGTTGTTGACGATGAAGCCGTTCTTGTCGGCCTGAAACTGGCCGTTGCGCGTGTAGAGCGTCTGCGAGCTGCCGTTGCTCACCTCGAAGAAGCCGTTGCCGTTGATGGCCAGGTCGAGCGGGTTCTCGGTGGTAGTGATGTTGCCTTGCGTGAACTGCTGCGTCACTGCCTGCAGGTTCACGCCGATGCCGATGCTGGTCGCGCCGGCGCCGCTGATCGCAGCCGCGTACATGTCGCCGAACTCGGCGCGCGAGGACTTGTTGCCGATGGTGTTGGCGTTGGCCACGTTGTGGCCGATGACCTCCAGGTTCTTGCTGGAAGCGTTCAAGCCGGAGAGACCTTGCTGGAAGCCCATGGGTGTTCTTTCGTGTGAAGAGTGGTTCTGACGCGAGACGTCAGTTGATCGACCGAACCGTGCTGTAGGCCACGGTGCCGGCGTTGTGCAATTCGAGCATCAGCGCGTCGCCTGCAGTGCTCACCGCGTCGACCTTGTCGCGCATCAGCGCGGTGCTGGTTAGCGCGGTGGCACCGTTGCTGGCGGTGACGCGGAAGCTCAGGTTGCTCGCGGTGCTGTATTGGCCGGCAGCCCAGTCGAAGCTGTGCGTGCCGCTGCCTTGCGCGCCGAGGTTCAGCGTGTCGAGCACGCGGCCGGCGGGGCTGAGCACTTCGACCTTGACTGCATCCGCCGCGCTCGTCAGCTCGAAGCCGCCCTGGCCGGTGCCGTCGGCAATGTCGAGCTTGTTGCCGGGCACGATCACGTCCTTGCCGATCAGGGCCGCGCCCTGCAGCGACTGCATCTGAAGGAAGCGCCCGGACAGGGCCTGCACGCTGGTGTTGAGCGTGGCAATGCCACTGACGGTGTTGATCTGCGCGAGCTGGCTGGTGAGCTGCGCGTTGTCCATCGGGCTGAGCGGGTCCTGGTTCTGCAACTGCGTGACGAGCAGTTTCAGGAAGCGGTCCTGGCTGCCCGCCTCGTCGGCCTTGTTGGTGGCGGCGGCCTTCTGCGCTGCGGTGGCTGCGGTGCTGGCTGTGGTGTTGCCAGCGAGCGGGTTGGTGACGGCGGTGGCCATGGTCAAGTCCTCGGAGGTGTGGCTTCAAGCATCGGCGTCAACATCAGGACTGACCCATCTGCAGCGTCTTAAGCAGCAGGCTCTTGGCGGTGTTCATGACTTCGATGTTGCTTTGGTAGGAACGCGAGGCCGAGATCATGTTGACCATCTCCTCGACCGCATTCACGTTGCTGTAGGTCACATAGCCGTCGGCGTCGGCGCTGGGGTGCTTGGGGTCGTGCACGCGGCGGCCGGCGGTCGCGTCTTCGGTGATGCTGCTCACGCGCACGCCGGCGGCCGTGGGGTCGGCTCCGTTGGCCCCCATCAGCTGGGTCTGAAACGTCACCTGGCGCGCCTTGTAGGCCTGCCCGTCGGGGCCGGCCACGGTGTCGGCGTTGGCCAGGTTGCTGGCCACCACGTTGAGGCGCTGGCTCTGCGCACTGGCAGCGCTGCCCGACACGTTGAAGATGTTCAACATCGACATTCAGGTCTCCTTGTTCGGCAGCGTCACTGCCCGGTGATGGCACTCAGCGTCGTTCGCACGTTGGCGCCGATGAAACGCAGCGTGGCCTCGTACTTGACCGCGTTGTCGGTGAAGCTGGCGCGCTCGCGGTCCATGTCGACGGTGTTGCGGTCGAGGTTGGTCTGGCTCGGTGCGGCATAGACCAGCGCGCTGCCGAGGCCGGCCGTTCCCGCTTGCGACGTGATGTGCCCGGCCTGGCTGGCCACCAACTGCGCGGCTGGCGCCCCGCCGCCGGTGCTACCCGTGGCATTGCGCAGCGCCTGCGCGAAGTCGATGTCGCGCGCCACGTAGCCCGGCGTGTCCGCGTTGGCGATGTTGCTGGCGACCAGCCGCTGGCGCTCGGAACGCAGCATCAGGGCCTGGCCTTGGAAGTCGAGCGAGTCGGTGAGTCGGTTCAGCATGGCGGGCCTTGATGGATGCGGTGCCGGGCCATTGTGGGCAGCGCTGCGGCAAAACATTAGCGCGAACAGCACGGGGAAGGCCGGCCTATTCGGCCCCCAGCGGCGCGCGCACGCACCCTACAGTGCAGTGCATGTTGAAGCGCCTCTCTCATGCTGATGTCCGGTCCGCCGGCCGCGCGGTCGCCTTCGGCTTCGCGGGTGCACTCGCCTTGAGCCTGTCGGTCGCGACGTCGTACGCCCAAGGGCCAGCCCCGGCCGAATCGAACGCGACCGACGGCCTGGCCGCCCTGGGCGGCCACCTCGAACAGCAGGTGCGCCAGTTGGCACTCGACGGCAGCCGCACCGCGGCACCGGGCGCGCCGCGGATCGAAGTGGTCGTCGGCCAGCTCGATGCGCGGCTGCGCCTGGCGCCGTGCGCGCGCATCGAGCCCTATCTGCCCGAAGGCACGCGGCCCTGGGGCAAGAGCCGCATCGGCCTTCGCTGCACCGAAGGCGTGGTGAAGTGGAACGTCTACCTGCCGATCACCGTGAAGGCGTTTGCGCCGGGCTGGGTGGCCACCGCCAACGCGAGTGCCGGCAGCGTGCTGGCGGCCACCGACCTGGCTCAAGGTGAAGTCGATCTGGCCGAAGACACTTCCGCGCCCTTGTTGAATGCCGACGCCGCCGTGGGCCGCCAGCTGGCGCGCCCGCTCAAGGCCGGCCAGGGGTTGCGGCTGTCGCACCTGAAGCCGCGCCAGTGGTTCGCCGCTGGCGACACCGTGACCGTGTCGAGCAGCGGTGCCGGGTTCAGCGTGGCCGGCGAGGCACAGGCCTTGACGAACGGCGTCGAGGGCCAGCCGGCCCGGGTGCGCACCGACAGCGGCCGCGTGCTCAGCGGCGTGCCGGTGGGTGACAAGCGGCTGGAGCTGGCGCTGTGACACGCGCATTGGCCGCATCGCACCGGGCCGCGCAAGAAAGCCCTAAAGTCGCCTTTGCCCGCGCCGATACTCCGTTCATGTTGACAGGTCGGGCCCCGCGCCTCACCCCCAGGAGAGCACCATGAAGATCAGACCCAACGGAGAACAACCCACTCCACTACCGGCCGCCAAACTGGCCGCAAAGCCCGGTTCGACGATCGGCAAGAGCGGCCCGAGCGTGTCGACCGAGCCGGTCAAGCCGCAACCGTCCGCAGCGATTCCGGCGAAGGCCGATGCCAGCGCGAAGATCGAACTTTCCAGCACGGCGGCAACGCTGTTGTCGGCCAGCGGCACGCCCGAGTTCGACGCCGCCAAGGTGGCTGCGATCTCGAAGGCCATCGACGAAGGCAGCTACAAGGTCAACCCCGAAGCCATTGCCGACAAGCTGCTCGCGAACGCCCAGGAACTGCTCAGCAAGACCGGCGGCGGCAACAAGGCCTGACCGCGATGCGCAACCCGCCTGCTGTGCCTACCGACAGTCTCTATACGCCCGACACCCTGGCCTCGCCAGCCCGGCCGCTTGAACCGGCGCTCGAGCCGGCGCTGGCGGCGGTCGAGTTGCGCCTGGCCGCACTCGGGGAATCACTGCGCGCACACGACAGCGCGGGCATCGACCTGCATGCGTCCGAATTGCACCGCGCCCTGGCGCTGGCGGTGGAACACTTTGCGAACGCAGCCCGCAGTGGCAGCGTGCCTGCCGCGCTGCGGCACCGGCTGGCGTTGGCCAGCGGCCAGGTGGCGGCACAGCGCGAATCGCTGGCGCGCGCCACGGCCGCGCTCGACCGTGCCATCGACGTGCTGCTGCCCCGCGACAACACGGCCCTGTACTCGACCCTCGGCGCGAGCGACCGCGCGTTGTTGGGCGGCGCCGTCCAGGCCTGATGCACTGACGCGTGGGTCGGCCTGCCGGCTGCCCGCGCAGACGACTCGGCCGCCCTCACCACAAGCCGCGTGCCATGCGCACCGCCGCTTCGCGTGCCTGGTAGTAGCCCGGCAGCGCCTGCACCGCCACATAGCCCAGCAGCTCGTAGAACGCGCGCGCCGCCGCGTTGCCGGCGCGCACTTCGAGGTACACCTGCCCGATGCCCGCCACCAGCGCCGAGGCCTCGACCCAGCGCGTGAGCGCCGTGCCCACGCCGCGCCTCTGCGCCGAAGGCTGTACCGCCAACAGCAACAGGTGCGCCTCGGCATCACCGTATTTCATGATCGCGAAGCCGGCGATGCGCTGGTCTTCCAGTGCGAGCACGACGTTGGTGTCGGCACTGTGCACGCTGCGCAGCACGCGCGGGGTCGTCCAGCTCCAGCCCAGGCCCTGCTCGATCAGGTCTCGCGACATGCGTGCAATGGCAGCGGCGTCATCGCGGGTGGCCAGCCGCAGGCTGAGGTTGTTGATCATGCGAGCTCGGTGTTTTGGACCGCGACGCGCTGCTGGCCGGGACGGGGCGGGCCCGGCTACTTGATCACAACGTCGAACGTGACCACCTGCGTGGCCGGCGCCGTGTTGTGGGGGCGGCGGTACCCGAAACGCAGCAGCACGCTGCCCGCAGCGGTCGGGCGGATCTGCCAGACCGTGTCGCCCTCGACCTCACCGCTGACGTTGCTGCGCGCGTCGGGCTCGAACCTCGGGCCCTGCACGCTGACGCTGGCCGGTACCGGGCCGATGAGCGACCACTCGGGCGCCGCCGCCACCTTGGTCAGCAACCTCACCTGCAGTTGCTGGTCGAGGCCGAGTTCGACCCGCGCGCCGGCCTGGTCGAGCCCGACGAGCACGACCTTGCGGCCAGGCTGGCTGACCGTGGGCGGCGGCGGCTTGACTGCGGCCTTGTCGTCCCCGCCGATCGACGGCAGGCCGAGCACAGAACAGCCGGCAAGGCCGGCTGCGGCGAGGGCCAGCAGCATGGCTGCGGTACGAGGGTGAGTTTGCGGGTGCGGGTGCGGGTGCGGGTGCGGGTGCGGGAACATGGGGGCGCTTCGTGGGTCGGTCATGGGCTGCAGTCGAATGGAGTGAGCTTGCGGGGCAAGCTGCACCATACCAAACCTGCCTGCGTCAAGGCGCTATCCTTGCCGCCCCGCCCCGACGACGCCATGGCCGCACTTCACATCATCGACATCGAATCCGCCATCAACTGGTGGCGCGAGCGCTCGCCGTCGCCCGACGGCATCAGCGCCTGTGCCGAGGTGCGCGCACTGGCCACCGTCTACGGCCTGATGGTCTATCACCACGAGGCCGAATGCGACGAGGCGACGATGCCCAAGAAGGCCCGCGATGCCTGGCTCGCGTGGTACGCCAGCACGCCCGATGCGCCCTGCATCGCGATTTGCTCGACAAGCCAGGGCGACGACATCTGCAAGGGCTGCGGGCGCACTTTCGACGAGGTGCAGCACTGGCCCGTGATGACGCCGTCCGAGAAGCGCGTGACCTGGCGCCGCATCACGCGGGAAGGCACGGCCTGGCGCTTCAACAAGTACGCCGAGCGCAGCCGCGAGGGCGTGGCGGCAACGGTCGCCGGTTCGTGACGCCGGGGCGCTGGCCGCAGCCGCTCAGGCTGCCGGCAGCGCCACCACGAAGCAGCTGCCGCCCCCGTCGCGCGCTTCGCAGTGCACCGCGCCGCCATGGCGCTGCACGATCTGCTTGACGAGGCTCAGCCCCAGACCCACGCCACCTGCTTGCTCGGCATGCCCGGGCAGGCGGAAGAACGGCTCGAAGATGCGCTCGCGCATTGCCTCGGGCACACCGGGGCCGCGGTCGCACACGCTGACCCAGGCCTGCGGGCCGCGCCGGTCTACGTTGACGCTGATGTCGCCGCCGCCGTAGCGGCGCGCGTTCTCCAGCAGGTTGCGCAGCGCGCGGCGGAGCAGGCGCTCGTCGCCCAGAACGTGCAGCGGCACGCCGGCAACAGCCGCGTCGACGCGGGCCGCTTCTTCGGCGGCCATGCCGAGCAACTCGACGGGCTCCTGCCGGTCCAGCGTGGCGGCAGCGTCGAGGCGGCTCGCGAGCAGCACCTCTTCGACGAGTGCATCGAGCTCGGCCACGTTCGTGTCGATCTCGGTCTTGAGCCGAGCGCGCTGCGCGGGTGCGGCGTCGTCGAGCATCGAGACCGCCATCTTCATGCGCGCCAGCGGGGAGCGCAGTTCGTGGCTGGCGTTGGCCAGCAGCGATTGGTGCGACTGCACCAACGCCTCGACGCGCGCTGCGGCCACGTTGAAGCTGAGCGCCACCGCCGCCACCTCGTCACGCCCGCTCACCTCGACTCGGTGATGAAGCTGGCCGGCACCGAACTGCTCGACGCCCTGCTTCAGCGCCTCGAGCCGGCGGGTGAGGCGGCGCACCACCGGGTAGGCGCCGGCCGATACACCGACGAACAGCAACACCAGCACCACGATCAACCCCACGCCCTGCTGCCATGCGGGCGGCACGAACGGGAGGAACGCCGAGCCGTCCGGCGGCGGCCTGTCGGTGCCGCCCTGCCGCAGGCCTGGCGGGCCGAGGCCGATGCCGCCACCGATGCCGATGCGTGCGCCCGGCGCGCCCTGGCGCAGGCCGCCGCCAGGCCGCAGGATCCACAGGGTGCGGCCGTCTTCGAGCCGCACCGCCAGGCCGCGCGTCACGCCGTCTTCCTGGCGCCGCGCGAACGAATCGGACGCGCCGATGCGCTCACCCGCAGCGCTGTCGAGCGCCAGCGGCAGCCGCAGGCGGAACGCCCATTCGCGCAGCGCGGCCGCCTGCAGTTCGGGGGGTGCATCGTTGCCGGGCAGCGAGCGCTGGATCAGTTCGGCCCAGGCGCTCATGCGCTCCGTCAAGACCGAATCGGCCCGCACGCGCTCTTGCTCCATGTGGCGTTGAAAGACCCAGCCCGACGCTGCCGCGAACAACAGCAGCACCACCACCAACGTGGCATAGATGCGCAGGTACAGGCTCTTCATGCGGGCAGGGTTGTCGACCCGCGGGTGCGGCTGCCGGCGTTCATCAGACCGGGCTGCAACTCAAGATCCCGGCGCGTCGTCGGCATCCTGCTTGCGTGCGAACACATAGCCGGCGCCGCGCACCGTGAGCACGCGGCGCGGCAGCTTCGCGTCGTCTTCGATGACAGCGCGTATGCGCGAGATGTGCACATCGATCGAGCGGTCGAACGCCTCCAGCGGGTGGCCCTTGAGCGAGTCCATGATCTGGTCGCGCGAGAGCACGCGACCGGGGCTCTGGGCCAGCACGACAAGCAGGTCGAACTGGTGGCCGGTGAGGTCGCACACCTGGCCGTCGAGGCGGGCCACGCGCGCGCCGAGGTCGACTTCAAGACGGCCGAAGCGCAGCACGTCGTCGGCGACCGGTTGCGGCGCCGCACGGCGCAGCAAGGCCTTCACCCGCGCCAGCAACTCACGCGGCTCGAAGGGCTTGGGCAGGTAATCGTCGGCGCCCAGTTCGAGGCCGACGATGCGGTCCATCGGCTCGCCACGTGCCGTCAACATCAGCAGCGGCAGGTGCCGCAGGCGCGGCTGTGCGCGGATCTCGCGGCACAGGTCGAGCCCGTCGCCGTCGGGCAGCATCAGGTCGAGCACGAGCGCATCGAACGACCCACCGGCCAGCCGTTCGCGGCCTGCCGCCAAGGTACCGGCGGTCTCGATGTCGAGGCCGGCGGCACGGAGGTAGTCACCCACCATCGCGGCCAGGCGGGCGTCGTCGTCGATCAGCAGCAGTCGGGCCGTCATGGCATGGTTCGAGAGGTTCGGTGCACGTGCATAGAGCGCATTCAGTGGGGCGCTCAATGCGGCGCCGAGCAAGTGATGGCCCGCAGCGCTGCGGGTGGCCAACGCAGCCATGTTAGCGGCCGTGCGGGTCAGGGGCGGGCCGGCCGGGCAGCGTTGTCACGCTGCATGCGCTGGCGGCGATCCTGCATTTGCGCGTCCCGGCTCATCATGCGCTCGCCGACTTTCGCGCGCTGCTCGGGCGTGAGCACCTTGCTCACATCGAGCATCGCCGCGAGCATGCGTTTGCTCGCCTGGTCGTGCTGCGCGCTCATCTGCTGGCGCAGCGATTCGGCGGCCGCAGCGTCGACGGTCGGCGCCGCGAAGACCTGCACGCCTTTCTGGTGCAGCGCGCGGCCCGCTTCGTGCTGCGCCTTCAGGTCGGCGGCCGCAGCTTGCACGATTTGCTTGATCTGGGCGCGCTGCGCGTCGGTGGCGTTCAGGCCGTCGAGCATGCGGTCGATGCCCCGCGCCATGTGCTCGGGCGAGCCCCCGAAGTGCATCATCCCGGGGCGGCCTTCGTGACCGCCCGGGCCCATGCCCGCCCCCTGGGCATGGGCCGAGAATGCCGCGCAAGCGGAGGCCCCGACGAAAAGCGCGAACGTGAGGGCGCGGGTCATGCGCGAAAGGGCGGCCGGGTGGCGGCCGATCGTTTGAATGGAATACATCGTGAACACCTGGTTGAAGGGCCGATTGGCCCGAAACACGATGCTCGGGGGCGGCGGTGAACGCGGGTTGACTGGTGCGTAAAGATGCGTGAAGGCTCGGTTCTACGTTCGCAGCAGCGGCACCAGCTTGTCGATGGCAAACGCGCCCAGGCCGATCACTGCGAAGGCGATCAGCAACAGGCCCTTGAACCCGAACGAGCCGGTTGTTGCGCGCCGCCGCAGTGGCGCATCGATCTGCGGGTGGAAGCCCGACAGATGCGAGTAGCCCGTTGACATGAACTCCGACGGCCGTTCGTCGACAGGTTCGGAATTCCAATCGTAGATTTGTGTAGGTTTGATCTTCATGACCGCATTGTTTTGCCGCGTGTCGACATTGCTCCAGCCCGTGACCCAGGGGGTTGCGCCGCGCAGGGCTGTGGATCGTGAGCTACTACCGCGCGGTTGTTGTCGCCGTGGCGCAGCAACGGCGGCGGAGAACAAACCGCGCGCTTTCGGCCACAGTCGGCAAAATGGCGACGGCCCTGGATTCCCGTGTTGGCGGCTGGGCTTGACTTGTGCGACAACCGTCGCGCCAACATTTATTCGCTGCGATGGCTCCCTGGCCCGTCGCAGCCCACCTAGGAATTCAAACGATGACGCCGTTCGCCTCTGCCCTTTTGGCCGCCAGCTTGAGCGCAGCCTGCCTGCTTGCCGGGTGTGAAAGCGCACCCCCTGCCCCGCGCGAGACAGTCGTGCGCGCCACCGCACCGCGCAATCACGAGCAGGCGATTGCGAACTACTTCGACGCCACGGTGCGCGGCGTCGACCCGAGCCGCGAACTCGTGATCGGCACGCCGCAGCGCGGCGCCTGCCCGATGGGTGCGAACACCGGTGGCTACGTGGGCTGGGTGGTTCCGGTCGAGTACAAGACCCGCACCAAAGACAGCGCCGTCGTCACCGTGACCAGCTACTTCTTCTGGTTCAGCGACGAAGTGATTCGCGGCGTGACGCGGCGGATGGAGCTGTGCCCCTGAGGTGGGGTGCACGGGGCTGGCTGCGCAATCCACGCGCATGAAAAAAGCCGCCCGAAGGCGGCTTGATTTCGTGCGATTCACCTATGGAGGAGAGGGAGGGATTCGAACCCTCGGAACCTTACGGTTCGCCTGATTTCGAGCCCGGTTATGACTGGCGGGTAGTCGCGAGGCTGGACGGGGGCTAGCGGCCAATTGACACTACTTCTCAATGTCGAAAGACGCTTTATTGGGAAGCAATGGGAAAAACAACCAGCCGGAAAGCGCCGATGAAAGATGGCTCACGGATCGAGAAGTCCATCTTTGCTCGGGTGTCGGCAGACGGGCGCATCACCGCGTTCCAGGTCAAGATCCACGCGTCGGGATCGAAGCACTCAATCTGCGAGTCGTTCGACTCGATCTCCGAGGCTCAGTCGTTCCGTGACTCGGTACGTGCCGACCTCGCCCTCGATCCATACAAGGAGAAAGTCCTGAGGGCGCGCGAAGAAGGACGCGCCGCCAAGCTTATGGCCGGCGTCAGTCTGGGCGACCTCCTAAGTGATTACCTTGAACTGGTCACTCCGACAAAAAAGGGGGCGTACAGCGAGACATACATGATCGGCAAGATCAAGCGCTTCCCGATCGCCCGTCAGCCGGTCATTTCGCTGAGCACGTCGGCGGTGCGGACATTCATGCGCGCCCTGCTCGCAGACGGCACTGGCGCGAACTCGGTGTCCAAGTACCTCAGCACAATCTCGGCCTGCCTGAAGTGGGGCAAGGGCAAGCTCGACTATCCGATCCCGAACCCGGTTCTGGACCTCCCGGCGGACGAACGTCGGACGCAGGGGAAAGAGCGCAGCCGCAGGTTCCTGCCAGGCGAGGAATTCCACCTGCAGGCGGCCGTCAGCCAGCTTACTACCGACGAGATGCTGCCCATGTACACGCTCAGCCTGGAGACCGGAGCGCGCATGAGCGAGCTGCTGCGATTGAAGTGGCAAGACATCGACGGTGCCATCGCGATCGCGCGCGACACGAAGAACGGCCACGATCGTCCGCTACTGCTGTCGCCGACAGCGATCGCCGTGTTGCAGAAGCTGCGCGACCGCCCATTGCGGTCGCTGGACGGCCGGGTGTTGCGGTTGACCAAGGGCAACGTCACCGCGCGCTTCAGAGCAGCCAAAGAGACCGCGAAGCGCGCATACATTGCGGAATGCTCGCGAAACGGAATTGAGCCGAACAAGGACTTCTTGGTCGATTTCCGATGGCACGACCTGCGTAGAGAAAGTATCAGTACAGCGGCCGAGCAGTCGCTGTCCGGAGAACTCGACCTGCTGCGGTTCAGCGGTCACCGGGATGCACGATCCGTTCGGCCTTACCTGAAGCGGAAAGACGACGACAAGCTGGCAGGTCGGCTGCTCGGTCGATCGGCACCGGTTGGCATCGCCAACGGGCCGGCAAAGTCGGCGGCCTGATGGCGGAGCCGCCCTTGCGGCGCCGGGCATCTCGCCACACGTCAAGAAGCGAGATAGCTGCCCCCGCAGGCGCTAGGGAGTAGGCTGACGACACTGCCCTTCGCATTTGATACCCGCTGAACCGCCTGCTGGGAGACGATGGGTAGCAGTGTTCGAACCGTGACCAGGTGGGCGCCACGTCCTCAATCCGTATGACGCTCCGACCGTTGGTGTCGGTCTACGCGAGACGGAGCCGAGCTCGCCGTTGTGAACAAAGGTTAACCTCCGGTATCCCCGTCGGAAGGAGAAGGCCGGCGGCATAAAACCTCCTCGCTCGCGCGATCCGTCATCCATGAGAACAATCAAGATTGCTGCCTTGAACATCGCCATGCACAAGCCTCACTCGGCTGAGCGCTACGCTTCCCTAATGAGGGACGCCTATGCCTTGCGCCGGATGGTGCGCCAGGGTGCGCTGCACGGGGCAATGCTTGGGGCGCTATACGGGGACGGGAATAATCTCTCGCCCGAAGAAATGTCCGGCGAGATATATCGCTTCGTGAACCTCGACCAGAGCGAGCCTTGGTTTAACACTCGAACGAAAGAGGCAGCATCAGATGCGGACATCGAAAAGATCGTTATCCCGGACCACCTACTCCCTCACCTCCAGCGCATACCGTTCATTTTTCGACCACAGACGCACCAGCTGATCTTCGTTCGCCAGGATCGCCAGGATGGAATCGGGCCTGGGGCAGCCGCAAGGTTTTTCAGCGCACTTTTCACCGAGGTGTGGCTTGACGGTAATTACCCAGCGATTGAAGTTACGCCGATCGCAGACCGAGAAAATTTGGAAGCGATGTTGTCCCTTGCAAGCGTCGACCGCGTGACTATCGAGCTAAAGCGACCGAACGCCGACGATGCAGGTAGTGAGCAAGAGCGGTGGATGAAAAAGCTCGAGAAGATGAATGTCCAGAAGCAAACGACAGAGTTGGTAGCGACTAAAGGCAGCTCAATTAAGCCCGACAAGGAGACGCGCGCTCTCGCTCAAGTGGCCGCCGACAACGGCAACGTCACCGTTGTTGGCCGCGACGCTGACGGATCAAGAATTGAAGAGTCAACCTCCAATCGTCCTTGGGTCGTCGCAGCAAAGGTCGATGAAAACATCGAGACCACGATGCAGGTCCTACAGAGGGCGGAGTCACCGCTCTAACGCCAGATCACATGTACCCACACGTCACGACGATCATCCGTCGCTACTGGCAAGCGTACGGCGGAACGCGTGCGCTGATCCGCTCGCCGTATCTTCATGCGGCGCTCGTACTGCTGGTGGCTACATACAAGTTCTGGTCGGGCCCGCTTTGGTGGGATCAGGTAATCGGCGTCGTCCCAAATCTTCTCGGGTTCACGCTAGGTGGATTTGCAATGTTCTTGGGCTTTGGGGACGAAAAGTTCCGAGCGCTACTCGCAGAGCCGGATGATGACGATCCTGATGCGCCGAGTCTGTACGTGACCCTATGCTCAACGTTCGTCCATTTCGTTACCGTACAACTGTTCGCACTCGTCGCCGCCGTTGTTGCAAAGTCATGGTGGTTCGTAGTGGAGTGGCCCAGCTCCATCGCCGGCGTTTTGCCATGGCTCAACTTGGTCGGCGGGGGATTAGGCTACGGCCTTTTCTTGTACGCGCTTACTTCAGTGATTGCCGCGACGTTGCATATTTTTCGGATTGCAACTTGGTACGAGGGACACCAGCGGGCGCGGAACTCGAACACGGGAAAGCAACCAGACGATTCGCATTAGGTACCGTCGCGAACTGTGCTCAGTCTGCGCTCGGTTGTCCGCCAGTCTTGGCCCGAAGACCTTCCCACAGCTGCCCAACACCGAGCAGCACATCCTTCATATCAGCGCGCAATTTCTCCGACTCCAACGCCTGTCGACTCATGGCGGTATGCGCTGATAGAGCATCCATCACCGCGCCCATGATTTCCTTCGCCAAGTCGGGCGAGTTGGCGAACTGCTCCTTGGTGTTGTTCGCCGCCTGCTC
>JANXWV010000073.1 GCA_025350965.1 Rhizobacter sp. | reverse complement strand
CCCGAGTTCTTCGTGTTCGACAGCGTGCGTTGGGGCAACGACATGTCGGGCTGCTTCTCGAAGATCGAATCCGAAGAAGCCGCCTGGAACACCGGCAAGGAATACGAGCACGGCAACTCCGGCTATCGCCCCACGGTGAAGGGCGGTTACTTCCCCACGCCGCCGGTCGACTCGTTCCAGGACATGCGCTCCGAGATGTGCTTGGTGCTCGAATCGCTGGGCATCCCCTGCGAAGTGCACCACCACGAAGTGGCCAACGCCGGCCAGATGGAAATCGGCACCCGCTTCAGCACGCTGATCCAGCGCGCCGACTGGGTGCAACTGCAGAAGTACGTGATCCAGAACGTGGCCCACAGCTACGGCAAGACCGCGACCTTCATGCCCAAGCCGATCGTCGGCGACAACGGCTCGGGCATGCACGTGCACCAGTCGGTCTGGAAAGACGGCAAGAACCTGTTCGCCGGTGACGGCTATGCGGGCCTGTCGGAATTCGCACTGTTCTACATCGGCGGCATCATCAAGCACGCGCGCGCACTGAACGCCATCACGAACCCGGGCACCAACTCGTACAAGCGCCTGGTGCCGGGCTACGAAGCCCCGGTCAAGCTGGCGTACTCGGCCAAGAACCGGTCGGCTTCGATCCGCATTCCGTTCGTCGGCAACCCGAAGGGCCGCCGTGTCGAAGCGCGCTTCCCCGACCCGTTGATGAACCCATACCTCGGCTTCTCCGCCATGTTGATGGCCGGCCTGGACGGCGTGGAAAACAAGATCCACCCGGGCGAGCCCGCCAGCAAAGACCTGTACCACCTGCCGCCGGAAGAAGACAAGCTGATCCCGACCGTGTGCCACAGCCTGGACCAAGCGCTGGAGTACCTCGACAAGGACCGTGCATTCCTGACCAAGGGCGGCGTGTTCACCGACGCCTACATCGACGCCTACATCGACCTGAAGATGCAGGAAGTCACACGCTTCCGCATGGCCACGCACCCGGTCGAATTCGACATGTACTACACGCTGTGAACCCCGGCGCGCAAGCGCCCGAACAGCAGCAAGGGACGGCAACTGCCGTCCCTTTTTCATGGGTATTTCCATGCGCGATCCATGCGCGACAATCGAGGTTCGATCCCCTGGAGACAAGCGCATGAAGTGTGGTGTGTTGTTGCGATGCGGGCTGCTGTCGCTGACCCCGCTGATCGCCTCCACGGCGTTCGCTCAAACGACCGCGAGCACGGTCTACCGCTGCCCTGGCAAGCCCGTGCTGTACACCGACTCGATCTCCGCCAAGGAGGCCAAGGATCGCGGCTGCACGGTGCTCGACAACGTGCCGATCACCGTCATCCAGAGCACCAAGCCGCGGCCGGTTGCGCAGGTGGTTGCGGGCGCATCCGGCGCGCCGCCGGTGGTGCGCATCGACCCCGCCGAGCAGCGCGCCCGTGACAGCGACGCGCGCCGCATCCTCGAAGCCGAACTCCGGCGTGAGGAAGAGCGCCTGGCCTCGATGAAGGCCGAGTTCAACAACGGCGAACCCGAGCGCCGGGGCGACGAGAAGAACTACCAGAAGTACCAGGACCGGGTAGCCGACATGAAGGCTGCGCTCGCCCGCAAGGAGAGCGACATCGTTGCCCTCAAGCGCGAAATCGGCAAGCAGCCTCAGTGAGCAAAGCACCGCCCCACGACGCCGCCAGCCGCAGCTCTGCGGTGGGGCCGTATGCGGCCTTCGATCATTTGGCCACGCTGGTCGCGGTGGTGGCGCCGACCGGGCAATGTGTCTTCGCGAATGCCTCGTTCGAAAGCGTGCTCGGCTTGTCACGCCGCAGCGTGTTGCGCGTGTCCGTGTTCGACTGGTTCGTCGATTCGCAACCGGTCCGCGAAACGATGCAAGCAGTGAGCCGGAACGACTACGCCACCAGCCGCCTGGAGGCGCTGCTGCGCCGGCCGGGCGCAGCGCACGGCGAAGCGCTGCCGGTGCACGTGATCGTGAACCAGATGGAAGGCTCACTGAATGTCGTGGTCGAGCTGGTCGAGATCGAGCAGCAAACCAAGCAGGACCGCGAAGAGCGTGCGCTGGGCCAGGCGCGCGTCACGAAAGAGCTGATCCGCAACCTCGCGCACGAGATCAAGAACCCGCTGGGCGGCATACGCGGTGCGGCACAGCTGCTGGAGATGGAGCTCGAATCGCGCACGCTGCACGAGTACACGCAGGTGATCATCAACGAGGCCGACCGACTGCAGGCGCTGGTCGACCGCCTGCTCGCACCGCACCGCAAGCCGCACGTGGTGAGCGACGTGAACATCCACGAGGTGTGCGAGCGGGTGCGGGCGCTGATCCTGGCCGAGTTCCCGCGCGGGCTCGAAGTGGAACGCGACTACGACATCTCGATCCCCGACTTTCGCGGTGACCGCGAGCAGTTGATCCAGGCCGTGCTCAACATTGCCCACAACGCCGCGCAGGCACTGGCCGAACGCATTCAGACGGCCGACGCGCGCATCGTGCTGCGCACCCGCATTGCCAGGCAAGTCACCCTCGGCAAGCACCGCTACCGTCTGGCACTGGACTTGCATATTGAGGACAACGGCCCGGGTGTGCCCGAGTCCCTGCGTGAACGCATTTTCTACCCGCTGGTGTCGGGGCGAGACGGTGGTTCGGGACTGGGGCTCACACTGGCACAAACGTTCGTGCAGCAGCATCTGGGCACGATCGAATGTGAAAGTGTTCCGGGCCTGACTGTTTTCAAGATCGTGATCCCGCTGCCTTAGCCGCCACCAACGGCGTCGATGTGCGGGCCGCAGGGCACACCAGGAATTCCGGTTCCAAGACAGGCAGGGCATGAAACCCATCTGGATCGTTGACGACGACCAATCCATCCGCTTCGTGCTGGAAAAAGCACTGGCGCGCGAAGACCTCGCAGTTCGCAGTTTCACGAACCCGCGCGACGTTCTCGCCGCGCTCGACGACGACGAGCCGCAGGTGCTCGTGTCCGACATCCGCATGCCTGGCGGCTCGGGCATCGACCTGCTGGCCAAGGTGCGGGAGCGCCTGCCCGGCCTGCCGGTGATCATCATGACGGCCTACTCCGACCTCGACAGCGCCGTCAGTGCATTCCAGGGCGGTGCCTTCGAGTACCTGCCCAAGCCTTTCGATGTTCCCAAGGCAGTGGAGTTGATTCGTCGCGCCGTGGCCGAGAGCGTGCGCGAGCAGGTGCGCGAAGAGAAGGCCGCACAGATGCCCGAGATGCTCGGCCAGGCACCGGCGATGCAAGACGTATTTCGGGCCATCGGGCGGCTCAGCCAGAGCATCGTCACGGTGCTCATCACCGGCGAGTCGGGCTCTGGCAAGGAACTGGTGGCCAACGCCCTGCACAAGCACAGCCCGCGCGCCAATGGCCCGTTCGTGGCCATCAACACAGCGGCCATCCCGAAAGACCTTCTCGAGTCCGAACTCTTCGGTCATGAGCGCGGTGCCTTCACCGGCGCGCAAACCACCCGACGCGGGCGCTTCGAACAGGCCGATGGCGGCACGCTGTTCCTCGACGAGATCGGCGACATGCCGTTCGACCTTCAGACGCGGCTGCTGCGGGTGCTCTCTGACGGCCAGTTCTACCGCGTCGGCGGCCACAGCCCGATGAAGAGCAACGTGCGGGTGATCGCCGCGACGCATCAGAACCTTGAAGATCGCGTCAAGCTCGGTGCATTTCGCGAAGACCTGTTCCACCGCTTGAACGTGATCCGCCTGCGCCTGCCGGCGCTGCGTGAGCGCAACGAAGACGTGCCCGCACTCACGCGCTTCTTCCTGCAAAAAAGTGCGAAGGAACTGGGCGTCGAAGCCAAACGCATCACCGAGGAAGCACTGGTTCAGCTGATGCGCTTCTCGTTCCCCGGCAACGTGCGGCAGCTCGAGAACATCTGCCACTGGCTGACCGTCATGGCGCCGGCGCAAATGGTCGAGGCCAAGGACCTGCCGCCCGAGTTGAGCCAGGAGAGCCCGCTTCGGGCCCGCCCGCCGGCGCCGATGCATGCTGCGCCCATGCTCTCGGCAATGCCCGCGCCCGCGCCGCCCACGGATGCGACCCTGCACGTCGAGGCATCGGCTCCCGCCGAGCATTCCCCGGCGTTTGCCACCCGGCCTGCAACGCCGGCGGCTGACACGCCCATCGCGGGCGCGGCCGCGCCGACCTGGGTTGTGGGGCTCGAGCAGGAAGCCCGCAGCCTGCTGCAAGCCGGCCATCCGGATGTGTGGGACGCACTGACCCGCAAGTTCGAGGCGCAACTCATCCACACCGCCCTGGCCATCACACGCGGGCGCCGCATCGAAGCGGCGCAGAAGCTCGGCATCGGGCGCAACACCATCACCCGCAAGATCCAGGAACTGGGGCTCGACGACTGACGGGCCCGTGGGCGGCTCGTCGGCGCCGTTGCCACGGCCGCGCTCGGCGTCTTCAGCCTGCGGCCGGCTCGTCTGTGAAGGTCACCATCACCGGCGCGTGGTCGCTCGGCCGCTCGTTCTTGCGCGTCGGCTTGTCGATCACGCAGGCCGCCACCAGTGGCCTCAAGGCGTCGGACACGAGGATGTGGTCGATGCGCAGGCCCTGGTTCTTGCGGAACGCCAGCATGCGGTAGTCCCACCAGCTGTACTGCTTCGGCGCCTGCTCGAAGAGGCGGAACGTGTCGTGCAGGCCGAGGGCGAGCAGGCCCTGGAAATGCGCGCGCTCGTCGGGCGTGCACAGCACCTGGCCGGCCCACGCGAGCGGGTCGTGCACGTCCCGGTCTTCGGGCGCGATGTTGTAGTCGCCCAGCACAGCCAGGCGCGGGTGTTCGGCGCACTCTTGCGCGAGCCAGCGGCGCAACCCCGCCAGCCATGCCAGCTTGTACGGGAACTTCTCGCTCTCGATTGACTGCCCGTTCGGGATGTAGACGCCAACCACGCGCACGCCGCCCACCGTGCCGGCAATCACCCGCGCCTGCGGGTCATCATGGCCGGGGATGTTGCGCACGATGTCAGTCGCGGGCAACTTGCTGATCAGCGCCACGCCGTTGTAGGTCTTCTGGCCGAACCATTGCACGTGGTAGCCGGCAGCCTCGATCTCGACGTGCGGGAACTTGTCGTCGGTGAGCTTGGTTTCCTGCAGGCACAGCACGTCGGGCTGATGAGCGCCGAGCCAGCCGAGAACCTGTGGCAGGCGCACGGCGAGGGAGTTGACGTTCCAGGTGGCGAGTTTCAAGAGTGATCCCTATGGCCTGATGGGCCCACACTTTAGCTCCGGGCTCGGGATCACGTTGCACTTGTCGAAGGCTTCCGGCTTGATGCCGCCGCCCGCCGCTCGGTACGGGCCGAAGCACTCTTCACTTTCCTGATAGAGACGACGCCAGGTGCCGCAATCGGTGGCGTCCGTCACGCCTTGGGCAGGGCGCTTCGGTGCGGAGGCTGCGGGAGCAGCCGACGCGGGCCGAGGTGACGCGGGGCTCGAGCTTGACCTGACGGCCATCACCGCCGTCATCGACACGTGGTGCGACCCGACGGCCGAATTGGGCCGCAGCCACGCCTGGGTGCAGGTGTTCGAGAACAAGGGCGCGGCGATGGGCTGCTCGCAACCCCAACCGCACGGCCAGGTGTGGGCCACCGACGACCTGTCCAACGAGCCCGCTACCGAGGACGCGCGCCAGCGGCTCTACCACGCACAGCAGGGCCGCTCGATGCTGCTCGACATGGCCGAGCGCGAGGCTGCGACCTGACGCCCGAACAGGCGGCTGAGCGGCTGCGCGCCGTGTCGCCGCAGCACTGCCTTCAGCCCGCCGCGCACAACCGGTGGCTGCACTCGCACCCGCAGGCGGCGCGCGTCAGGGCGCGAGGATGAACTCGCGCAGCAGCGCGAAGGCGGCATCGGGCTCGTCGCGCCATGCACCGTGGCCCGAGTGTTCGAACGTGGCCAGCCGGCCCCACGGCGCCGGTATGGCCGCCGCGATGTCCTGCGCATCCGCAAGCGGGCAAACCGGGTCCAGCACACCCGCCATCACGAGCACGGGGCACTGCACGGCGGCCAGCCCGGGCAGCAGGTTCATGGTCTGCTGTTCGCCACCGGCGGATGCGAACAGGATGTCTTCGTTGATCAGGGTGCGCAGGCCGGCTTGCTCGTTCGGCGGCAGCACGTTGTAGTGGCGCTTGCAGTGTTCGTTGTAGGGCGCCCAGGTGGCCGCACTCGGGGCGGTCCAGAAGCGCTCGGCCGCAGCGCGTGCGAGCGGCCCGCCCAGGCGCTCGAACACCGCGAGTTTGCGCGCCAGGTTCATCGCGGGCGAGGTGCTCGACAGCACCACCTTCGCCGCGTGAAGCGGGTGACGCGCGAGGTAGCGTTGCGCCACGAAGCCACCGAACGACTGGCCGAGCACGATGGGCCGCTCGATGCCCAGCGCACTGCACAGGCGCACCACGTCGTCGGCGAAGGTGTCGAGCGTCCACTCGTCGGGCGGGCGCGGGCTGCTGCGGCCGTGCCCACGGTGGTCGTAGCAGACGACCTGTGCCACATCGGTCAGGCGCGAGAACGCGGGCTTGAAGCTCGCGTGGTCGTACCCGGGCCCGCCGTGCAGCAGCAGCAGCGTGGGCTTGGCGCGCATCGTCGGCCCGTCGGGAAAGAGACCGAAGCCGTCCACATCGACGAACAAACGAACATCGGGGGCGATGGAAATGCGCATGGTCGTTGATCGTCCGTCAGGCGCGCAGCAGCTTCTGCACCAACTGCGCGGTGGTGCCGGCGGCGTGCTTCTTCATCAGCCGCGCGCGGTAAACGTCGACTGTGCGGGGGCTGATGGCGAGTTGCTTGCCGATCATCTTGCTGGTCAGGCCCTCAATCAGCAGCGCGGCGATTTCACGTTCGCGCGGCGTCAGCACGACACCGATGCGGCGTTGCGCCGACAGGTCTTCGAACGACCAGATGCCGGCCGCGTGCGGGTCCGCCACATCGAGCGTGCGGCCCGACACATGGCACCAGAACAGCTCGCCGCGCACCGGGCCGCCGAGGCGGCGCATCACGCGCTCGTCGGCGTACCAGCCGCTGGCGTCGAGGCTCGCGGCAATGCGTTCACCCGTTCGCTCGAACTCGGCCGGCGTGGGGTAGAGCAGCGCGAAGCTGCGACCGATGAGTGCGTCGCGCTCGGCGCCGAACATCTGCAGCACGCGCTGATTGCAATCGACGATCTGGCGGTGCCGCGAGAGCACCAGACCGATGGGCGCCAGGTCGAATGCAACGCGGTAGTCCAGCGCCGGCGGCTGCGCTGCGGGACGGGCCTTCACTTGTGCGCCTTCCGGACCAGTGGCCAGCGTCGTGGTCAGCGCAGGGCTCAGAGCAGCGCGTAAGTCGTGGTGGCGTGCGCTGCGAGCACGTCGTCGCCGTGGGTGACCTGGATGTCGCCGAACACCAGGCTCTTGCCCATGCGCAGCACTCGCGCACGAACCTGGGCAATGCGTGCGTCGGCCGGCACGGGGCGCAGGAAGGTGGTCTGCAATTGCACCGTGGTCATCGGGCGGAAGCCGCCGAGTTGCGTCATCACGGCGAGCACCATCGCGGTGTCGGCGGCGGCCATCACGGTCTGGCCCGAGAGCACACCACCGGCGTGCACGTGCAGGGCGGTTACCGGCAAGGCCAGCAGCACTTCGCCGACGCGCGCTTCGAGCACGCGCAGGTCGAGTTCGCGCACCCATTCGGCGAACACGCTTGTCAGCGCATGCTCCAGCATGGCCATGTCGACTGGGGCAGGGTGGGTCATGGTGCAAGGCTGCCGGCAAGCAGCGTAGGGGTGCGAATTCAAGGCGTAAGCGATTCTACGTAACGACTACGTAATGCCGTAGGTAGTACGCTTGCTGGCTTCAAACCCCGACCGAACCCGAAGGAGACTGGCCGATGAACAAGGTGTTCCCGAGTGCTGCTGCAGCGCTGCAAGGGGTGGTGGCCGACGGCCAGTTGATGGCGGTCGGCGGCTTCGGCCTGTGCGGCATTCCCGAGGCCTTGATCGCGGCCTTGCGCGACAGCGGCGTCAAGAACCTGACCGTGATCTCGAACAACGCCGGGGTCGACGGCTTCGGCCTGGGCCAGTTGCTGGAGTCACGCCAGATCAAACGCATGATCTCTAGCTACGTGGGCGAAAACAAGGAGTTCGAGCGCCAGTACCTGGCCGGTGAACTGGAACTCGAGTTCACGCCGCAAGGCACCCTGGCCGAGAAGTTGCGCGCCGGTGGCGCCGGCATTCCGGCGTTCTTCACCAAGACCGGCGTCGGCACCCTCGTGGCCGAGGGCAAGGAGACGCGCGAGTTCGACGGGCAGGTGTACGTGATGGAGCGTGCCCTCGTGCCCGAGGTGTCGCTCGTCAAGGCATGGAAGGCCGACAAGAGCGGCAACCTGATCTTTCGCCGCACGGCGCGCAACTTCAACCCGGCCTGCGCGATGGCGGGCAAGCTCACGATCGTCGAAGTTGAAGAGATCGTCGAGACCGGCGCGTTCGACCCTGATGCCGTGCACCTGCCCGGCATTTACGTGCACCGCATCGTCTTGAATGCACACCCCGAAAAACGCATCGAGAAGCGCACTGTGACCGCAACCGCAAACGCGACAGAGAAAGTGGGAGCCTGACATGCCTTGGACTCATGACCAGATGGCCGCACGCGCCGCCAAGGAACTTCAAGACGGCTTCTACGTGAACCTGGGCATCGGCTTGCCCACGCTCGTCGCCAACTTCGTCAGCCCCGACATCGAAGTCTGGTTGCAAAGCGAGAACGGCATGTTGGGCATCGGCCCGTTCCCGACCGAAGACCAGGTCGACGCCGACCTGATCAACGCGGGCAAGCAGACGGTCACCACGCTGCCCGGCTCCAGCATCTTCGGCTCGCACGACAGCTTTGCGATGATCCGCGCCGGCAAGATCAACCTCAGCATCCTCGGTGCGATGCAGGTCAGCGCCAAGGGCGACCTCGCCAACTGGATGATCCCGGGCAAGATGGTCAAGGGCATGGGCGGCGCGATGGACCTGGTGGCCGGCGTGGCCCGTGTGATCGTGCTGATGGAGCACGTGGCGAAGAAGAAAGACGGTGGCATCGACCTCAAGATCATCCCCGCCTGCACGCTGCCGCTGACCGGCGTGGGCGTCGTGAACCGCATCATCACCGACCTCGCCGTGATGGACGTGACGCCCGCAGGCTTGAAGCTGGTCGAACTGGCCGATGGCGTGACCCGCGAGGAGCTTCAGGCGAAGACGGGCGTGCCGTTGCTCTGACCGCTTCAACGCACGGGCCGACGCCGCGCGCTGTTCATACCCGAGCGCCACGAGCCGCTGAGTTCGGCGCCGTGGCGCGATGCCGCTGCCCGCGAGGCCATCGAACGCATCACCGCAGACGCAGGTGCGCGCTTCGGCGCCCGCACGCTGTGACCAACCCACCCCCGCGAGGCTGAACCCCGATCAACCGACCTCGCCGATGGCAGCGCTGGGCAACGGCGCCGCCGGCGTGGTCTGGGCGCTGCAGCAGCTGCAACGCGCCGACATGGTCGACGTGAGCCTGAATCTGCCGCCGGTGGTCGATGGGTTGCTGGCACACAGCCGCCGTTACGGCAGCACGGCTGGCACCGGGCCGCAGTCGTATCTGCTGGGAGAGGCGGGCGTCTTGCTGTTGCAGTGGTTCCAGAAGCTATTCGGCCGCGAGTGGATGCACCTGGGCGCTGGTCACGGCTTCGCCGGCAACCTGCACGCGTTCGTGCGCGGTGCATGTTGGCGGCCCCAGTCGATGTCGATGGTCCCGTCTTCGACCCCGCCGCGCACCGCCTGCCATCGCGTCTGGTGATGCAGGACTGCCATGGCGCGCCTGGCATCGTGTGCCAGCTGGCGGGTTGCCGCTCGCCCGTCTTGCGCGCGCTGCTGATCGAAGCCGCAGAGGCCGTGTGGCGGGCCGGCCTTTTGGCCAAGGGCGCGGGCCTGTGCCACGGCACCGCCGGCAACGGCTTCGCGCTTTTCAAGGCCCATGTGATGACCGGTGACGCATCGTTCCCCGCACTCGACGTGTTCTGAAGCCGGCTACCGCGGGGGCGCGGCTGCCAGCGCGCCTGCGGCCTCACTGACGAGCGCCGGCCCGCGGTAGATGAAGCCCGTGTAGAGCTGCACCACGTCGGCGCCCGCATCGACCTTGGCCTTCGCATCGGCGCCGCTCAGCACGCCGCCGACACCGATGATCGGGTAGCCCTTGCCGAGCGCAGCGCGCAACTGCGCGATCACGCGGTTCGAGGCGTCGAACACCGGCTTGCCCGACAAGCCGCCAGCCTCGTCGGCATGTGCCATGCCCTTGACGGCGTCGCGCGCAATCGTGGTGTTCGTGGCGACCACGCCGTCGATGGCGTGCCGCTTCAGTGTGGCGGCGATCGCGTCGACCTGCGTTGCATCGAGGTCGGGTGCGATCTTCACGAAGATCGGCACGCTGCGGCCGTGCTGCTTCGTGAGCGTGGCCTTGCGGTCCTGCACCGCCGCGAGCAGCGCATCGAGCGCATCGTCGCTTTGCAGCGCTCGCAGGTTCTTGGTGTTCGGGCTGCTGATATTCACCGTCACGTAGTCGGCATGCGGGTACACGCCGTCCAGGCACAGCAGGTAGTCGTCGACGGCGCGCTCGATCGGGGTGGCGGCGTTCTTGCCGATGTTCAGGCCGAGGATGCCGCCCCGGCTGCGAAAGCGCGCGCGCTTCACGTTCGCAACGAACGCGGCGAGCCCGTCGTTGTTGAAGCCCAGCCGGTTGATCAGCGCGCTCGCCTCGGGCAGGCGGAACATGCGTGGCTTCGGGTTGCCGGGCTGCGCCTTCGGCGTGACGGTGCCCACTTCGATGAAGCCGAAGCCCAGGGCGCCGAGGCCGTCGATGCAGCGGCCGTTCTTGTCCAGGCCCGCCGCCAGGCCGATACGGTTCGGGAATGCAAGGCCGGCGAGCGTGAGCGGGTCGTTAGTGCGCGGCTGCGCCCACAGGCATTGCGCCGGCGTGTTCTGCAACCTGGCGATCGAGCCGAGGGTGAGTTCGTGGGCCTGCTCGGGGTCGAGGCCGAACAGGAAGGGGCGGGCAAGGGCATAGGGAAGCAACGGCATGGGGCGATTGTCGCAAACGACCCGCGAACGTTGGCCCACGCCCATACTGTTGCCGCACCGGAAGGAACACCATGGCAACGACAACGACACACCGCACCGAGCGCGACACCTTCGGCGAGATCGCCGTGCCTGCCGATGCGCTGTGGGGCGCGCAGACGCAGCGCTCGCTGCGGCACTTCGCGATCTCCACCGAGCGCATGCCGCGCGAGCTGCTGATGGCGCTGGCACGGGTCAAGCGCAGCGCGGCCATCGTGAATCGAGCACTCGGTGAGATCGACGCCGTCAAGGCAGACGCCCTCGTCATTGCTGCCGACGAGGTGCTGGCCGGCCAGCACGATGCGCACTTTCCGCTGTCCGTGTGGCAAACCGGCTCGGGCACGCAGACCAACATGAACATGAACGAGGTGCTGGCAAACCGTGCTTCGCAGCTGCTCGGCGGCGCGGCCGGCGAGTCGCGGCTCGTGCACCCGAACGACGACGCGAACCGTGGCCAGTCGTCGAACGATGTGTTCCCGACCGCCATGAACGTGGCTGCGCTGCAGGCCATCGAGCAGACGCTGCTGCCTGCGCTCGGCCTGCTGCGCGACACGCTCGCCGCCAAGTCGCAGGCGTTCGCCGACGTGGTCAAGATCGGCCGCACGCACCTGCAAGACGCTACGCCGCTGACGCTGGGGCAGGAAGTCTCGGGTTGGGTGGCGCAGCTCGACCACGGCAATCGCCATCTGCGCACGACCAGGCCGCATCTGCGCGAGCTGGCACTCGGCGGCACGGCCGTGGGCACCGGGTTGAACGCCCACCCCGAGTTCGGCACGCGCGTTGCGGCCGAGTTGGCGCGCGCCACCGGCATCGCGTTCGTTTCGGCACCGAACAAGTTCGAGGCCCTGGCCGCGCACGACGCCATCGTGTTCGCGCACGGTGCCTGCAAGACGCTGGCCGCCTCGCTGATGAAGATCGCGAACGACGTGCGCTGGCTCGCATCCGGCCCGCGCTCGGGCCTGGGCGAGATCACCATTCCCGAGAACGAACCCGGCAGTTCCATCATGCCGGGCAAGGTGAACCCGACCCAGTGCGAGGCGCTCACCATGCTGTGTTGCCAGGTGCTGGGCAACGACGTGGCCATCAACGTGGCCGGGGCTTCGGGCAACTTCGAGCTGAACGTGTTCAAGCCGGTACTGATCCACAACCTGCTGCAAAGCGTGCGGCTGCTGGCCGATGGCGCGGTGAGCTTCGAGAAACACTGTGCGCGCGGCATCGAACCCGACCGCGCACGGATCGGCGAGCTGGTCCAGCGCTCGCTGATGCTGGTCACCGCGCTCAACCCGCACATCGGCTACGACAAGGCGGCGCAGATCGCCAAGCGTGCGCACAGCGAAGGCAGCAGCCTGCGTGATGCAGCGCTGGCCTCGGGGTGGGTCAGCGCCGAGCAGTTCGATGCATGGGTCCGGCCCGGGAACATGGTGGGCAAGCCGTAGTGCGGCGTCGCGCGCGTTCGGGATAATCCCGCCCATGACGCAAGACGAACTCAAGGCCTTCGTGGCGCAGGCCGCCACCCACTACGTTCAACCGGGCAGCGTGATCGGCGTCGGCACCGGGTCCACGGTGAACTGCTTCATCGACGCGCTGGCCGCCATGCCGCAGCGCATTGCTGCTGCCGTGTCCAGCTCGCAGGCCAGCACCGAGCGGCTGCGCGCGCATGGCATCGAGGTGGTCGATGCGAACAGCGTCGAGCAGCTCGCGGTCTACATCGACGGCGCCGACGAGATCGACCACCGGGGCCACATGATCAAGGGCGGGGGCGCCGCGCTCACACGCGAGAAGATCGTTGCCGACCTGGCCCAGCGCTTCATCTGCATCGCCGACGAATCGAAGCTGGTGGCCACCCTGGGCGCGTTCGCGTTGCCGGTCGAGGTGATTCCGATGGCCGCCGCGCAGGTCGGCCGGCGCCTGCGCGCGCTCGGCGGCACGCCGCTGCTCAGGCCGGGCGTGCTTACCGACAACGGCTGTCCGATCATCGACGTGCGCGGCCTGCGCATCACCGACCCGCTGGCCATGGAGACCGAGATCGACCAGTGGCCCGGCGTGGTGTGCGTGGGCATCTTCGCGCGGCACAAGGCCAGCCTGTGCCTGTTGGGCACGGCGCAGGGCGTACGCACGTTGACTTTCTGACCCTGGGGTGGCCGATGCAGCGGCAAAAGCGCGTAACCTCGCCCCTGTTGTCGAAAATCCAGACCCACTCTGAAGGACACGGCTGATGGCCAAACCAAACTATTCGTTCGAGAAGCGCCAGCGCGAACTGGCCAAGAAGAAGAAGAAGGAAGAGAAACTGAAAGACAAGGCCGAACGCAAGGTCGGCGACCCGCCCCCTGCCGACGACGAAGCGCAGGATCAGGCGGCGACCACCGAGCCGTCCGAAGGCCAGAGCGCTCCCTGAGATGGGAACGCGCGGCAGGGGCCCCCGCTCACCCGCCGCGCCCCGCGCTGCAGCACCGGTCGAGCCGCTCGCCACGAAGGCGCAATCCGCACCGGCCGCCGGGTACGCGCCAGCCCTGAACGCGGGCTTCCAGGCCACCACCGACAGCGTCCAGCAAATGCACGCCGCCATCGCCAGCACAGCGTTCGAGGCGTTGCTGCGGGTGCCCGGCTTGACGCTTGCAACGCGCATCGTGCAAGGTGCTCACGACGCCATCGCCCATGGCGTCTATGCGGCGGTGCGGCACGGTGGCGGTGCAGCCTTGTCGGCTGCAGGTGGCGCCGAACGCTTGGCGACCGACCCTGACCGCACGCCCGGCGCCAAGGAGCAGGCGGTTCGCAGCGCACTGAACGGTGTGTTCGGCGACGCGCTTTCGGCGTCCGGCAACCCGCTTGCGATCCACATGGGGCTGCATGTTCACGGCCGGCCCGTCGCAGTGACGCCGGCCGCATTGGCGGGCCTGCGGGCGCGCGTGGTCCTGTTCATCCACGGCCTGGCCTGCGATGAGCGCAGCTGGGACGGGCGGCCCGATGCCTGGGAAGGCTCGGCCTGGGCGGGCTTGCTACCGCCGACACCGAAGAACGAGTCGACCCAGTACGGCGCCCTGCTCGAGCACGAGTTGCCTGTCAGTGCCCTCTTGCTTCGCTACAACACCGGCTTGGCCATCGACGCCAATGCCGCGTCGCTGTCCGACCTGCTCACGCAGCTTCTCGCAGCGGCGCCGCAGGTTCAAGACATCGTTCTGATCGGGCACAGCATGGGCGGGTTGGTGGCACGCCGTGCGCACGACATGGCCATGACCGCCGGCATGGCATGGCCATGTCGTGGGCACCGCGCACCGATGCTGATCTGCCTCGGCTCGCCGCACGAAGGTGCGCCGCTCGAACAACTCGGCGTGCTGGCCGCAGCGGCGCTGAACCTCACCGCCACGACGCGGCCGCTGGCGCGCATCGCCAATGCGCGCAGTGCCGGGATCAAGGGCTTGCGCCACGGACTCAAGGGCAAGCGCGGCTCAGCGTTGCAGCCACTCGCCTTGAAACTGGTGTTCGGCTCGCTCGGCGACGAGGGCGATGCCACGGCCATGGGCGCGCTGATTGCGCGCGTGCTGGGCGATGGGCTGGTGCAGCCGCCGAGCGCAGCGGCCAGCCGGCTGGAAGGCGATGTAGAGCGCTGCGCGGTGCCGGGGCTGGGCCACATGGCGCTGTTGAGCCACCCGCGCGTCTATGCGCTCATCCGGCACTGGCTCGGCGCGCCGCCGACGCCGCTTCCCGAATCACCCGCCCGCGCCGCTTGAGCGGCGCCGCGCGCGCACGGCAAAGCGTGCCGGGTCGACAGCAGCCAGCAGCCGCGCCTCGATCGGCACCGGTGCTCCCGCCACGAGCGCGGCCAGTACGCGGGCGCCGAGCGCGCTCCAGGTGATCCCGCGTGAACCCAAGGCCGTGAACACGTACAGGCCGGGCATTCGCGGCATGCGCCGCGGCTGGTCGGGCGATCCGGGCGCCAGCGCGCTCGCGTCCGGCACCGCGCCGATGATCGGCAGCTTGTCGTTGGCGGTGCAGCGCCAGCCGGTGCGGCCCAGCCACTCTGGGTGCGAGCCCGTCAGCGGCCTGTCCAGCGGCTCGCCGGTTAGGTGCCGCAAATGCGCCAGGTTGGCCTCGACGTCGGAGTTGCGAACGGTCGGGTCGTCGTCGTCGGTCTGGCTCGTCGCGCCGAACCAGACTGTGCCTTCGAAGGGTGGCAACAGATAGCCCGAACCGGCCACCGGCACACGGCATGCCGGCGGGCCTGGTCGTGCGGCTTCGGGCCAGCCGCTGACCTGCCCGCGCACCCGCCGCACCGGCCAACCGGGCTCGCCCAGCAAGCGCAGCGCATCGCTCGCGTTGGCGAGCACGACCACAGGCGCGCTGTCGATGACGCAACCTGCTGCATCGCACAGCGCCCAGCCTTCGGCGGTGCGCCGGAGTGCCTGCACGGGCCTGTTCACGCACACCGCTGTCATGCTGCCGGCCCGTTCGATGAACGACCGCGCCAGCCCGGCCGGGTGCACCCAACCGCCGCCGGGGTAGAACCACGCCGGCTGCGCCAGCGCCAGGCCGGCCATCGCGCTCGCCTTGGCTGCGGGCAAGGCTTGCACATAGCTGGCGGGCAAGCCCAGTGCATCGATCAGCGCCTGCATCTGCGCCGGGTCGCGCTCGGTCTCGGTGCGAAGCAGGCCGCGCGTGGCGCCGCTGACCTTGTGGTCACGCAGGGCCTGGTTGACGGCTTCGCAGGCCGCGAGTGCCGCCGCCCGATTGAACCGTGCGTGCATGCCATCGTGCGGGTTGACGATGCCGTGGAACAGGCCGGCCGCATTGCCCGAGGCTTCGCTCGCGGGTGAGGCGTTGCGCTCGATCACGCTGCTGTGCCAGCCTTGCTCGGCCAAGGCCCACGCAGTGGCACAACCTGCGATGCCGGCACCGACGACGAGGGCCCGCTTCGCGCCGCTCGTTGAAGCCGCCTGCCGCACCGGCACGCGGCGTGCCGCAAAGCGTGGCGCATGACGCGCCAGCATGATCGTCTCTGACTCTGAGGCGGTCAGGGCGCGGCCCATCACCGGCCCGAGCTCGAAGCCAGCCGTGACGAGGCTGGCGCGCACGGCCGCATCGGCGCCCTGCACCGTCAGCGTCGCGCCCGGCGCGGCGAGGCGGGCCAGCGTTTGCGAGATGCGCGGGCGCCAGGCGGCCTGATCGGGCAACGCACGGGCCGGCCTGCCGGGCGGGTTGTCGTCGTCGGCGACATGGAACGCATCGACCTCGGCGACCAGTTCCGCGACGAGGTCCTCGCGTGCCGGTGGCTGGCCGCCGGCCCCGCCACCGAGGGCAAGCAGCAGGCGCACGCGGCCACCCTCGAAGCGCAGGTCGTGCAGGTTGCGCGTCAGCGGGGGCCACGCGTCGCGAAGCAAGGCGGCCAGTTCGGCATGGGCCGTGTCTGCATGCGCCGCACGGAGCTCGGCCTGCGAGAGCGGCTGCGTGTCGATGGCGATGAACGTCAGCCGTTCGCAACGCAGCGGGTCATCGCGCCACGCCTGCCATGTGGTGATGAAATTGCGGCCCGCACCGAAGCCGGTGTCGAGCACCGTGAAGCGCTCACGCTGCTGCCAACGTTCGGGCAGGGCGCAGGCGTGAAGGACCGTGGCGGCCACGCCCGCCTTCACGGTACCGAGCGTGCGCCGAGCCACGCCAACAGCCGGCCGCGCACATCGGTGAGGCCGCGGTAGGCGAGCACGGCGGGGCTCATGGTCGCGAGTGCATCGTGCAGCTGGCGCGCATGAGCCGGGCTGCCGATTGCATCAACGAGAGGCCCGTTCTCGACGTGGATCGTGAACACCGCCTGGCCTGCGCCCGGCACCGGAATGAAGGTCTGGCGCTCAGTGCGGAAGAAGGCGTTCGCGGCGAGTGAGCGGGCGTCGGCTGCGGCATCGCAGCTCGTATGGGCGGCCGGCCACGGAGTCGCGGCGCAGTGCAGCGGGTGCTGCGCCAGCGTGGCATGGCGGCTGATCGTCCACACGAAGCGCTCCCAGCGCTGCGGCCCGGTCACGAGCCGCATCAGGTGATCGGCCGCGGAGATGAGCAGCGCGTTGTCGGCCACCGGCGCGTGAACTTCGGTGAAGTGTTTGCCGACCTTGGCCTCGGGCGCCCAACTCGACGGCAGGCACACCGCGAGCCACGGGATGCGGCCGCTCGATGCATCGACCACGGCGAAGTCTTCGGCGAAGGCCAGCGCCAGCAAGCCGGGCAGGCGCTTTGGTGCGGGCAGGGCGCGAAGGCACTCACCGATGGCGTTCGGGCTCTCGCCATGTCCCTGACCCTGAACCGCGTCACCGCGAACGGTCCAGCCAAGCCGCAACGCCGTCCAGCCGGCATCGGGTTCGACGCGGAAGGCGCTCGGGTGTTCACCGCTGGCATGCATGCACAGCGCATGAAGTGCAGGTGTTGCGTCGAACCCGGGTGCCGCGACGAGGGCGTGTGCCGGGTGCGCCGACAGCACCGCCAGCTTCTCGCGCAAGGCCTTGTCGTGTGGGTTGTTCGGTGTCAGCTGCGGCTCACCAGGCGCCAGCAGCCGCAGGCCAGGCTGCATTCGGAACGGCGAACTGACAGCAGCGAAGTCGAACGGCATGGCACGGATGATGACCAAAAAAGAAGAGCCCGCAAAGCGGGCCCGCTGTCCTGTCTGGCGAAGCCGCCATTTGGGCGAGGCCGCCCAAGGAGCGCTATACGCGCTTGCGGTACTCGTGTGTCCGCGTGTCGATCTCGACCTTGTCGCCCGTCTGCACGAACAGCGGCACCGAGATCTCGAAGCCGGTGGCGATCTTCGCCTTCTTCAGCACTTTGCCAGACGTGTCGCCCTTGACGGCCGGCTCGGTGTCGGTGATCTCGCGCACCAGGCTGGTCGGCAGCTCGACCGAGATGGCCTTGCCATCGTAGAACACCACTTCCACCGGCATCGCGTCTTCAAGGTACTGGATCGCATCGCCCATGTTCTCGGACTCGACCTCGAACTGGTTGTACTCGGCGTCCATGAACGCGTACATCGGGTCGGCGAAGTAGGAGTAGGTGCAGTCCTTCTTGTCGAGGATGACCTGGTCCATCTTGTCGTCGGCCTTGAACACCACCTCGGTGCCCGAACTGCCGACGAGGCTCTTCAACTTCAAGCGCACGGTGGCCGAGTTGCGGCCACCCCGGCTGTACTCGGTGCGCAGCACGACCATCGGGTCCTTGCCTTGCATGATGACGTTGCCGGCGCGAATTTCCATTGCGATCTTCATGACGCTGCTCTTTCCGCTTGTTGCGCTCCTTGCGCGTGCTGCGCTAAGTGCGATGGTTGAATGCTGGTTGAATCGTTCGACGCTCGGGCTGCAGCCTGGGCGCCACCCGAAAAGCCTTTGATTTTAGCCGGTTTCCGGTGCCACGCCGATCATTCCAGCCCGATCAACTGACTGGCGAGGTCGGCCTGGGCCAGCAGGCCGGCGCGCCAGGCAACGCATTCACGGGCCCACGCCTCGGCGTCCGGCCAATCAGCCGGCAGGCTGGAAGCGTCGCCATTCCACGCCGCCCACAGCGCCCTCACGCCGCTTGCCAGCGTGGCGGGCATGGCATGCAGGTGACAGGCCAGGAACGCGTCGATCTTCTCGTGATGCACCCCGTCGTCCTGCGGGTAGGCTTGCCACACGAACGGCGCGCCGGCCCATTGCGCACGCACGAACGAGTCTTCGCCGCGCACGAAGTTCAGGTCGCTCGCCCACAGCAGGTGGTCGTATTCGGGCTGCGCGAGCCACGGCATCGCGACGGCCCGCAGGCTGCCCCGACGAAGGGCCGGGCCGAAGAGGGCCGTGACCTGCTCGGTCGCCGCGCCAGCCGCACAGAGCAGCAACGTGGGCTGTGCCGCCAGCCGCTCCAGCAGAGCGGGCAGCGCCCGTTGTGCATAGCAGAACAGGCTCACGATCCGTTCGCCCGGTTGGGCCACGATGCCCATGCTGCCGAGCCAGTGCGCGGCATCGAAGGCTGCGCGTCTGTGCATCAGGCCGCGTTCGCGGGTCAACCCGCCCGTTCGCTCGGTGAAGCCGGGGTAAAAGAACCACTTCATCAGCCCGGCGCCCGGGCCATGGCTCTGCGGCGAGCCCAGGCGGTGGTTGCGCTCGACGACCGCCTCGGCGCTCAAGTACTCGAGATTCACCCACACCGGCGGCTGCGGGCATGCGGCCATTCGCGCGATGAACGCTGCGGGCAGTTCGCAGCCGAAGGCCTCGATCACCACGTCGCCCGGCTCACCCGCCGAGCCGTGCGCGTGCCAGTCGTGCACCGTCACGCGCGGTGCGCCTTGCGGCGCCATCCAGGTGAGTGCGCTCGCATCGTCGATCCACAGCCGAACCGTCTCGCCACGCTCGGCAAGGTCGGCGCACAGGCGCCAGCAAACGCCGGTGTCACCCAGGTTGTCAATGACGCGGCAAAAGAGATCCCAGGTTCGCGGGACGGTTGCGGGCACAAACATATGACGCGGATTATCCGAGGCGCTGCATCTGCACTGCATCGGCACCAGCGCGGCACCAGCGCGACCCCGGCGCGACCCCGGCGCGGCACAATCGCGCCCCATGACGGACACCGACCGCAGCCCCACCGACGACGTCAACGTTGCGGGCACAGCAGACCCCACGCGCGAGCGCCTGCTCGCCGACGTCGCTGCGTTGCCGAGCCTGCCCGGCGTGTACCGCTACTTCGACGTGAACGATGCGGTGCTCTACGTGGGCAAGGCGCGTGACCTGAAGAAGCGCGTGTCGAGCTACTTCCAGAAGAACCACGGCGGCACGCGCATCGGTCACATGGTCACGAAGATCGTGCGGCTGCAGACGACCGTGGTGCGCTCCGAGGCCGAGGCCCTGCTGCTCGAGAACAACCTCATCAAGAGCCTCGCGCCGCGCTACAACATTCTTTTCCGCGACGACAAAAGCTACCCCTATCTGAAGATCGCGTCGCACACCTTCCCACGGGTCGCGTACTACCGCGGCGCGGTCGATCAGAAGCACCGCTACTTCGGCCCGTTCCCGAGCGCGTGGGCGGTGAAGGAGTCGATCCAGATGCTGCAGAAGGTGTTCCGCCTGCGCACCTGCGAAGACACCGTGTTCAACAACCGCTCGCGGCCGTGCCTGCTGTACCAGATCAAGCGCTGCTCGGGCCCGTGCGTGGACTACATCGCCCCCGCCGACTACGCCATCGACGTGGCCAATGCAGAGCGCTTTCTGCTCGGCGATCAGCAGGAGCTGATGCACGAACTGCAGGCGCAGATGATGGCGCGCGCCGAGGCCCTGCAGTTCGAACAGGCGGCCGAGGTGCGCAACCAGATCGGCGCGCTGTCGCGCGTGCTGCACCAGCAAGGCGTCGAAGACAACACCGGCGTGACCACGAAAGACGCCGACATCCTGGCTGCGAAGGTCGAAGGCGGGCGAGCCTGCGTGAACCTGGCGATGGTGCGCGGCGGTAGGCACCTGGGCGACCGGCCCTACTTCCCGAAGCATGTGGACGATGCATTCACGCTCGGCGACGACGCAGCCGACGGCGACACCGCCGACGAGGAGGAAGCCGGCGCGGCCATGCAGGCGCAGCCCCCGGAAGTGGCGGTGCTCGAAGCCTTCATCGCCCAGCATTACCTCGACGGCGGCGTACCACCCTTGCTGGTGCTCAGCCACGCGGTGAGCAAGCCGCTGATCGATGCCTTGTCGCTGCAAAGCGGCGTCAAGGTCACGGCGCAGCACCAGCCGCGCGAACCGCGCCGTGCGTGGCTCGACATGTGCATCAAGGGCGCGCAGATCCGCCTCGCGCAACTGCTGGCCGAAGAGGGCTCGCAGCAGGCGCGCACCCGCGCACTCGCCGAGGTGCTGGACTTGCCGGCCGAGAACCTGGACACCTTGCGCATCGAATGTTTCGACATCAGCCACACCTCTGGCGAGTCGACCCAGGCATCGTGTGTGGTGTTCGAGGACCACACGATGCAGAGCGCCCAGTACCGCCGCTACAACATCGAAGGCATCACCGGCGGAGACGATTACGCCGCCATGCGCCAGGTGCTGACGCGCCGCTATGCCAAGCTCGCGGAGGCGGCGGCCCAGGGCACGGCACGCTTGCCCGAACTGGTGCTGGTCGACGGCGGGCGCGGGCAGGTGAGCGTGGCGCGCGAGGTGTTCGAGGAACTCGGCATCGAGCTCTCGCGCATCGTGGGCGTCGAGAAAGGCGAGGGCCGCAAGGTCGGCCTCGAAGAACTGGTGTTCGCCGATGGCCGGCCGAAAATCGGCCTGGGGCGAGAATCGGCGGCGCTGATGCTGGTGGCGCAAATCCGCGATGAAGCGCACCGCTTCGCTATCACGGGCATGCGCGCGCGGCGGGCCAGCGTGCGCACCGGCAGCAGCAAGCTCGAAGACATCGCCGGCGTCGGGCCGAAGAAGCGTGCGAAGTTGTTGCAACGTTTCGGCGGCTTGCGCGGCGTCGGCCACGCGAGCGTCGAAGACCTGCTCACGGTGGACGGCATCTCCAAAGAACTTGCAGAGGAAATCTATCGTGCGTTGCATTGAAACAGCTCGGCGCTGGAGCCTGTTGGCTCTGGGCTTGCTCGGCGCCTGTAGCTCGGCGCCAACATCGGCGCCGGCGGCGGCTCGTGGTGTGGAGACACCGGCGCCCACCGGCACACCGACGACGACAGCGAAGGTGGCTGCTGCCACCGCCAAGGCTGCCACGGTCAAGCTGGCCGCGCCTGCGCCCGTGCGCAGCTGGGCCGAGGTGCGCCAGCAAGCCGCGCTGCGCATGGTGGCGGCCGACCCCGGTGGCACCTACCCCGGGCCGGTGCCCGACATCCTGCTGGCCATTCCCGTGCTCGAAATCGAGCTGCACGGCGACGGCAGCATCCGCCGCATCGACGTGCTCCGCCACCCAACGCAGGCGCGTGACACGGTGCAACTCGCCATCGACGCCGTGCGTCGTGCAGCACCCTATGGCGACGTATCGCGCCTGCCCAAGCCGTGGCTGTTCACCGAGACCTTCCTGTTCGACGACAACCGCCGGTTCAAGCCGCGCACGCTGGACCGCTGAGCCGGGCCTTGTGGCAGGCGCAGACCTGAGGCGGCATGCGTCGGGGCCTTGCGCAAACCGGGCCACAATCCCTGCATGTTCTTCAACTTGCCGACCTTGCTGACCTGGGCGCGCATCGTCGCGATCCCGTTGATCGTCGGCGTGTTCCAGTTGCCGCTGCCCGACGCCGAGCGCAACCTCATCGCCACCGTGCTGTTCGTGGTGGTCGCGCTCACCGACTGGGCCGACGGCTACCTGGCGCGCCGGCTCAACATGACCTCGTCGTTCGGCGCCTTCCTGGACCCGGTGGCGGACAAGTTCCTGGTCTGCGCGGCGCTGCTCGTGCTGGTCGAACTGGCGCGCGTTCACAGCCTGATCGCGCTGGTGATCATCGGCCGCGAGATCGCGATCTCTGCGCTGCGCGAATGGATGGCGCAGATCGGCGCGTCGCGCAGCGTGGCGGTGCACATGCTGGGCAAGGTGAAGACGGTGGTGCAGATGGTCGCGATCCCGTTCCTGCTGTTCCACGGCACGCTCTTCGGCGTGATCGATACGCAGGTGTGGGGCACCTGGCTGATCTACGCGTCGGCGGTGCTGACGATCTGGTCGATGGTGTACTACCTGCAGAAGGCGCTGCCCGAGATCCGCGCGAAGGCGCGTTAGGTTGTCAATGACAACCCGTCGCGGGCTGGTGAAGGCCATGCCTTCGGTCTTCGTGCTCATCTGGAGCACGGGCTTCATTGCCGCGCGCTACGGCATGCCGCACGCGCCGCCGTTCAGCTTCCTCGTGACGCGCTACGCCTTGTCGTTGCTGTGCTTCGGGTTGTGGGTGGCCGTGGCGCGCATCGAACTCCCGCAAGACCGCCGGCAATGGGCCCACCTCGCGGTCGTGGGCATGCTGATCCATGCGGGCTATCTCGGTGGCGTGTGGGCGGCCGTGAAGGCCGGTATCGGTGCGGGCACGGTCGCCTTGCTCGTCGGCTTGCAGCCGGTGCTCACGGCGCTGTGGATGTCGCTGTTCCCGGCAAAGCGCGGCGCGCCGACGCGGGTGAGCGCATGGCAATGGCTCGGCCTGTTGCTGGGCCTCGCCGGCCTCACGCTCGTGGTGTGGGACAAGCTCGGCGGCGGTGAACTCGGGCCGGCGAATCTTGCGCTCGCCGCGTTCGCACTGCTCAGCATCACCACAGGAACGCTCTACCAGAAACGCTTCGTCGCGCCGTGCGACGTGCGCAGCGCCAGCGCGATCCAGCTCGCCGCAGCGCTCGTCGTGACACTGCCGTTCGCGCTGTTCGAGGCCGAGCCGATGATCTGGCACGGCGAGCTCATCGGAGCGCTTGCATGGTCGGTGTTCGCGCTGACCCTGGGCGGCAGTTCGTTGATGTACTTGCTGATTCAACGCGGCGCGGCCACCGAAGTCACGAGCCTGATGTACCTGGTGCCGCCGTGCACTGCGGTGCTTGCGCATCTGCTGTTCGGTGAGGCGTTCACGCTGCACATGGCGCTCGGCATGGCACTCACCGCCACCGGCGTGGCGATGGTGGTGCGCGCGCCGTCGCGGCCGGCTGTCGCGAGCCTTTGAAGGGCCTGCGTCGCAACGCTCTGGCGGTGTTTCTTGTCAAGCGAGAAAGCGCGAACGATGTGACGTTTTGCACTCGAATGAGGGGAGCGGGATTACGAATAGAATCCGTTTCCGCGCTTGACACTGGGCAGGTGCGAGGCTGTAATCAATCGAGCTGCAGTGCCACTTCAAGCAGCTCAAACACCCACCCGAATTCAATGTCTGAGACCGCCAGAGGGGGACACCTGTGAACAAGACTGAGTTGATCGAGCACATCGCCAAGCAGGCCGATATTTCCAAGGCTGCGGCAACGCGCGCCTTGGAAGCCGTGATTGGCGGCGTGAAATCGACGCTGAAGAAAAACAATACCGTGTCGCTCGTCGGCTTCGGCACTTTCAGTGTCGGCAAGCGTGCCGCACGCGCCGGCCGCAACCCCCGCACCGGTGCCGCCATCAAGATCAAGGCCGCCAAGGTCCCGAAGTTCCGCCCTGGCAAGGCCTTGAAAGACGCATTGAACTGAAGCAAGCTGTTGAACGTGCGCATGTGTTGCGCCCGCAGCTCCACGGGTGCTTAGCTCAGTTGGTAGAGCGGCGCCCTTACAAGGCGTAGGTCGGGGGTTCGAGCCCCTCAGCACCCACCACCTCACACCCTTCCAGAGGCTCTTGCACACTTCTGGCGCATCACTCACCGGCCCACTCCCCACGAGCCACGCCGGCCGCCGATGCCGAACCCCGAACACACCGTCTGGATAGACACCGACCTGGGCTTCGATGACCTGGCGGCAGTGTTGACGGTGCAGCATGCCACCGGCTTTGCCATCGACGGGATGTCGCTGGTAGCCGGCAATGCGCCGCTCGATGTCGTGGTCGACAACGCGCTGCGGTCCGCCGCGTGTTTCGATTGGCACTTCCCCCTGCATGCCGGCCGCGCTGCGCCGCTGTTCGGTGAACTGGTCACCGCGCAGAACATCCTCGGTGCCGACGCCATGGCCTCGGCCGGTCGCAGCCTGCCGCTGCGCCACAGCACGCTGGCCACGGTTGATGCGGTTGCGGCATTCGCGTCCTACCTTGCGGCTCGCGTCCAGCCTGCCACCGTGTTGGCACTCGGCCCGCTGACCAACATCGCCGTGGCGCTGCAACAGCGCCCCCACCTCGCGCAGCGCGTCGGCCGTTTGGTTTGGATGGGCGGCAGTGCCGGGCCGGGCAACCACACGGCTGCGGCCGAGTTCAACGCCGCCGTCGACCCCGAAGCCATCAACATCGTGCTCGCAGCCGGTGTGCCCTTGCAGATGATCGGGCTCGACGCATGCCGGCAAGTGCGCGTGCACGCGGCCGATGCGAAAGCGCTCCGCGAGCTTGGCGGCCACAAGGCCGAGTTGCTGGCCGACCTGCTGCTCGGCTACGTGCGAATCGCAAGCAGCGACGGCAGCCTGCCGATGTCGCTGTATGACCCGACCGCCGCAGCCGCACTCGTCGCGCCGGAATCGATCACGTATCGAGCGGCCCACGTGGTGGCCGAGTGCCGGGGCGAGCACACGCGCGGCATGACCGTCGTCGAATGGCGCGTACCGCGGCGCGCGGTGGCGAATGTGCTGGTCGCGAGCCAGGTCGACGAGGCTTGCGTGCGGCGCGTGGTGCTCGACGCACTCGCGGCCGCAGCACGCGCCGGGTGACAGTTTCAATGCCACTCTCGTCGACAACTTCGATGACACCCGACCTCGGCGCGTTCTGCCGCGCCATCCCGAAGGTCGAGCTGCATTGCCACCTGCTCGGCACCGTGCGCCACGCCACCTTCAAGGCGCTCGCACGGCAGGCGGATGCGGCCATGAGCATGGACGAGATCGATGCGTTCTATGTTCGTGGTGAGAAGCCGGTGGGTGTGCTGAAAGCCTTGCGCGCGCTCGACGCGCAGATGATCAAGCGGCCGGACGACCTGCACCGCATCGCGTACGAGTACCTGCACGATGCCGCCGCGCACAACGTGCGCTACGCCGAGTTCTTCTGGAACCCGACCGGCACGGCACAGCAATCGGGCATCCCTTACCCACTGGCCTTGCAGGCCATCGTGCGTGCCATTGCCGATGCCGCGCGAGACCACGGCATTGTGGGAAGACTGATCCCCGCCATCGACCGTGAAGCATCCAAGGCCGCAGCGCTGGAGATGGTGCGGTGGGTCACGGCGCAACCCTGCGAAGAAGTCGTTGGCATCGGCATCGACTACAGCGAAGTCGACCACCCGCCGGAACTGTTCGTCGATGCGTACACAGCAGCGCGCGCGGCCGGCCTGAAGACCACCGCGCATGCCGGCGAGTTCGGCATGCCGTGGATGAACGTCCGCACGGCTGTGGAGTTGTTGAAGGTCGACCGCATCGACCACGGCTACACCGTGATCGACAACCCCGCCTGCGCGCGCGCGTGCGCCGAGCGCGGCATCGTGTTCACCGTCGTGCCCACCAACTCGTACTACCTGCGCACGCTGCCGCCGGAGCGTTGGGCGCTCGACCACCCGATTCGCCAGATGCCGGCCCTGGGCCTGCGCATCCACCCCAACACCGACGACCCGACCTTGCACCGCGTCACGCCCACGCAGGCGTGGCAGAAGATGGTCGACGACTTCGGGTTCAGCGTGGCCGACCTGCGCGGCTTCATGCTGAATGGGCTGGATGCGGCGTGGGTCGATGACTCGACCCGGCGCACCTGGCGCGAGGCCTTCACCCGCGAGTTCGACGCGGCCGCCGTGACGGCTGCAGCGCAGTTCAGTCCCGCAGCACCCAGCCCTCGGGCACCGCCCTGAGCAGCGGGCTGTCGAACACGCCGACGACGTTGGCGGCGCGCGTCGCCCCCAGCGCATCGGCCCAGCGCGTGCCTTGGCGCATGGCCACACCGCAAGCGACCACGTCGATGCCCAGCGAGGTGATCAACTCCCAGGCCGCACGCAGCGTGCTGCCGGTGCTCACCGCGTCATCGACGATCACGACGCGCTTGCCTTCCAACAGCACCCGCTGGTTCGGGTCGAGGTAGATGCGTTTGCCCGGCCCCGGTGAGGTGATGGACTGCACCGGCACCGACAGCGCTTCGTCGTACCAGAACTTGCGTGAATAGCCCATCGGCACGAAGCGCGCGTGGCCGAGGCTGCGTGCCACCAGAGGCGCCAGCGTGAGGCCGAGCGTGGGCAGCCCGAGCACCACTTCGGGTGCGTGTGGCAGCAGGCGCTCGGCGAGCATCCGGCCGAGCGTGTCGGCCACGTCGAGTGCGGCCTGGTTCAGGATCAGCGACGCGACTGCATGCGTGGGCTCGCTCGCCAGAGGGCGGATCGGCAACATCAGCACCCGGCAATCAGGCAGCCGCGCGGGGTAGCCGAAGCGCCACGGGCCGGCATCGCTTGCCGGGACTGCCGGGTCGGCATCGACATCGACGATCCGCTGCCAGTAGCCGGTCGTCGCTTCGGTGAAGTGTGGTGTGCCGCTCATCAAAGTTGCCGCGAAGGGTCGGGCACCGGCGTGGCGGCGAGCAGCTGGCGCGTGTAGGCGTGGGCGGGCGTGTTCAGCACCGTGTCGGCATCGCCGGTTTCGACCACGCGGCCTTGGTGCATCACCATCACGCGGTCGGCCATCGCGCGCACCACGCCCAGGTCGTGGGTGATGAACAGGTAGGCCAGCTGCCTTTCGCGTTGCAGCTCGAACATCAGCTTCAGGATCTGCGCCCGCACCGACACGTCGAGCGCCGACACCGGCTCGTCGGCAATGATGACCGAGGGCTTCGAGGCCAGCGCCCGCGCAATGCCGACGCGCTGGCGCTGCCCGCCCGACAACTCGTGCGGCAAGCGGCCTCGAAAGTGGGCCGGCGGCAGACCGACCTGGTCGAGCAGCGCATCGACTTCGCGCAGTGAAGTGCGCTCATCGAGCCCGAGGTTGTGGCGCAGCGGCAAGGCCACGCTCTGGCCGATGGGGCGGCGCGGGTTGAGCGAACCCCCGGTGTCCTGGAACACGACCTGTACCTCGCACCGGAACGTGCGCGCCGCGTCGCCGGCGCGCGCTGCAATATCGTGCCCCTTGTACAGAACCGCGCCTTCGCTCGGGGCAGTCAGCCCGAGCAGCATGCGGCCCAGTGTCGTCTTGCCGCTGCCGCTTTCACCGACGAGGGCAAGCACCTCGCCGGGGTGGATGGCGACCGACACCTGATCGACCGCGCGCTGCATCTGCTCTGCGCGGAAGAGCCCACCGCTGCCGCGGACCGGGAACAGCCGGCTCACCTGGCGCGCTTCAAGCAAGGGCACACGGGTATCGGTCATGACAGCGCTTCAGTGCGCCAGGCGTCGACAGCCACGGCCTCGCCGCTCAGGTGGCAACGGTCAGCACCGCTGCCCCGCGCGACCCGTTCCGGCGCGGCCACATCGCAAACACCGGGCCGCGCAATCGGGCAGCGCGGGTGGAAGCGGCAGCCGCTCGGCCATTGCCCGGCGATGGGCACGCCACCCGGGATCGAGAACAGCGAATTCGCCCGCGAGGCCGGGCTCAGGATGCTCGCGAGCAAGCCCTGGGTGTAAGGGTGGCGCGGGGCTTTGAAGAGCGGCTCGACCGCATCGGCCTCGATGATCTGGCCTGCATACATCACGTTCACGCGCTGGCAGGTTTCGGCCACCACCGCCAGGTCGTGCGTGATCAGAAGGATGCCGAGTTGCAGTTCACGGCGAAGCTTGGTGAGCAGCTTCAAGATGCCGGCCTGCACCGTCACGTCGAGGGCGGTGGTGGGCTCGTCGGCGATCAGCAGCGCCGGCTTCATGGCCAACGCCGACGCGATCAGAATGCGTTGCCGCATGCCGCCCGACAACTCGTGCGGGTACTTGCGCGCGACTGCGGCCGCCTGCGGCAACTCCATCAGGTCGAGCAGTTCCAGAACACGCGCGTCGATGCCGTCGGTGCGGCCATGTGCGCGCAGTGGCTCGGCGATCTGGCGGCCGACGGGCATCAAGGGGTCGAGGTAACTTGTCGGGTCCTGGAACACCATCCCGACCTGCGCGCCACGCACCCGCCGCAGCGCGTCAGCGGTCAGGGCGGCCAGGTCTTGCCCGTTCAGGATGACCTCGCCCGCAGCCACCCGCGCGTGCGGCGAAGGGAACAGGTTCATCACCGCGAACGCCGTCATCGACTTGCCCGAGCCGGACTCACCGACGAGGCCCACCGCTTCGCCCCGCTCGACGGTGAGCGACACCTCGTTGACCACGCGCAGGGCATGCCGGCCCTGGGCGATGTCGACCGAGAGCTTGCGAATGTCGAGGAGGGTGGCGGTCATGGGTGGGTCATCGAACATGCGCCGACGGGCTCAGCAGGCCGCCCCGCGAGGGTTCAGCGCATCGTTCAGCGCGTCGCCGAGCAGGTTGAACGCCAGCACGGTCAAGGCGATGGCCAGCCCGGGGAAGACCGACATCCACCACGCGCTGCGCAAGTACTGTTGCGCGTCGCTCAGCATCGCGCCCCACGACACGTGGTTCGCGTCGCCGAGCCCGAAGAAGCTCAGGCTGGCTTCGATCAGGATGGCCATCGCGATGTCGAGCGAGCCGAGCACGATGATCGGCGCTGCCGCGTTCGGCAGGATCTCGCGCGCGATGATGGCCATGTGGCCCATGCCGGCCACGCGCGCCGCGTCGACGAATTGCGACTGCGCCAGCGTGGCCACCGAGGCGCGCACCACGCGCGCCAGCTGCGGCCACGACAGCGCGGCGATGACGACGATCATCTTCAGCACGCTGGTGCCGAACAGGGCAATCACGATCAGCGCCACCACGAAGCGCGGCAGGGTCTGGAAGAACTCTGCCACGCGCATCAGCAGCGCGTCGATCCAGCCGCCGAAGTAGCCCGCGAGCGCGCCGACGGCCACACCAACGACCACCGCGAACAGCGCGCTGGCAATGCCCACCGTGAGCGAGATGCGCGCGCCGAACACCACGCGGGCCCACAGGTCGCGCCCCAAGTCGTCGGTGCCGAGCCAGTGGCCCGCTGCCAGCGGCGCGAGCAGCGCGTCGTTGCCGCCGCGCAGCGGATCGTGGGCGACGACCCACGGTGCCAGCACAGCGGCGAGAACGAGTGCCGCGATGAGGGCGAGCGCCGCCCTCGTCGAGCCCTTGCGCAGCAGCAGTCTCAGGAATGGCGGGCGCTGAAAAGGCGCACCAGCGCTTGCTGTCACGCTCATCAGGCGCGCTCGATTCGAGGGTCGATCATGCGGTGAACGATGTCGGTCACCAGGTTGGCAATGACAACGGTCACCGAGATCATCAGCAGGATCGCCAGCATCACCGGGTAATCGCGCTTCGAGATCGACTCGAACAGCAGCCTGCCGATGCCGGGCCAAGCGAACACGGCTTCGATGAGCGCCGACCCGGCGAGCACGAAACCGACGTTGTAGCCGATCACCGTGAGCACCGGTGCGGCGGCGTTGCGCAGTGCGTGCACGACCACCACCGTCCATTCGCTGGCACCCCGCGCGCGGGCAGCAAGAATGTAGTCGGCCCCCATCACTTCGAGCATCGCGGCGCGCGTGATGCGGGTAATGAGCGTGAGGTAGCGCAGCGACAGCGCGAACGCCGGCAGCACGAGGTAGGGCAGGTGCGCCACCCAGCCGGCCCAGCCGGGCGCCGAGCCGCGCACCGGCGCGTTGCCCTGCGAAGGCAGCCAGCCCAGACCGATGGCGAACACCAGGATCAGGATCTGGCCGAGCCAGAAGTCGGGCACCGCGTAGCCGGCCGATGACGCGCCCTGGATCACCGAGTCGGCAACGCCGCGCCCCGTGGTCGATTCGGCCCCGTTGTACTTTCGTGCTGATGCGGAGCGCGCGGCGATCACACCGAACGCGATGCCGAAGGCGCTTGCGAACAGCAGGGCAGTGAGCGTGAGCTCCAGCGTGGCGCCGAGCCGGTCGAAGATCAATGCTGCAACCGGCTGCTGGTTTGCGAACGAGAAGCCGAAATCGCCCACCGCCACCTTGCCGAGGTAGCGCAGCAACTGCACCCACAGCGGCTGGTCCAGGCCGTACTCGTGGCGCATTTGCGCCAGGTACTCGGGCGGGGCAGGGAAGTCGCCGACCAGCAAGGTGATCGGGTCGCCCGGCGTGAATGCGATCAGCAGGAAGTTGAGCACCACCACCGCCAGCAGCAGCGGCACGGCGTGCAGCAGGCGGCGCAGGATGAAGGCGGTCATGAGGGCCGTGACGCGAACAGCGATGACATCAGTGGGTCAGCGTCGATCAGTGTTGCATGAAACAAGGCGCATCAATCGAGCCGCTTCACACCGGCCCATTGGTCCCGCGCATCGAGCGCGGGGAACACGCCACCGAGCTTCTTGCTGGCGGTGTCGACCGTCTCTTCGTCGAACAGCACGAGCGCAGGCAGGTCTTCGTTCAGGATCACCTGCAGCTGCCTGTACAGGTCAGCGCGCACCGCGCGGTCCGCCGCCGTGGCGGCCTGCGTGAGCAACTCGTCGACCTTGGGGTTCGCGTAGCCGCTGGCATTGGTGTTCGGCGAGGTGCCGGTATAGGTGTTGTACAGACGCGTGTAGCCGATGGCCGGGTCGCCGGCCGAGAAGTACGAGCCGAGCATCAGGTCGAAGTCGCGTTTGGCGAACACGCGGTCGTAGTAGACCGAGCGCTCGAGCGGTTCGAGCTTCACCTCGAGGCCGACCTGGCGCAGGTTGTCCTGGATGATCTGCGACTGCGCGCGCATCTGCGCACGGCTCACGTCGAAGGGCATGCGCAGCGTCGTCGTACCGGGCTTGATGCCCGCCTTCTCGAGCATGGCCTTGGCGCGGGCCGGGTCGAACGGGTACTTCTTCGCGTAGGCCACGTCGTCGTTGAACAACCACTTGAAGCCGTCGCCGAACGCGCCTGCGCCGGGCCGTGCAATGCCGTTCATCGCCTGCTTGACGAGGCGCGGCCGGTCGATCGCGATGGCCAGCGCATGCCGGACCTCCTTCTTCGCGACCTGCGGCGACTGCGTGTTGAACATCATGAAGTAGATGGCCGGGATGTTGACGCTGCGCCGGGGCGCCAGCGCCTTGTCGGCCAGGATGCGCGGCACTTCGGGCTTGGGGGTGTAGAAGTCGAGCAACTCGTCGATCTCGCCGGCCTGCAGCGCGGGCACGCGGTTGGCGGCCTGCGGGATCACCTGGAAGATGATGGCTTCCAGGAAGGGTTTGTCGCCATCCCAATAGGCATCGTTCCGCACGAGCTTGATGCTGGCACCGCGCTTCCACTCGGCCAGCTTGAACGGCCCGGTGCCGACCGGTTTCTGGTTCGCCGGGTTGGTGCCGACGTTCGTGCCTTCGTACAGGTGGCGCGGCAGCATTGGCGCGTCGAACACCGTCATCTGCGACAGGAACGGTGCGTAGGCCTTCTGCAGTTTCACGACCACCGTGGTGGCGTCGGGTGTGTCGACTTCCAGGCCCAGGGTCTTGAACACCGGGGCGGCGCGGGGGTGCAGCTTGCCGATCACCTCCATCAACGAGAACTTCACGTCGGCGCTGCTGAAGTCGCGCCCGTCGTGCCACTTCACGCCCTTGCGGAGCGTGAAGCGCCAAGACTTGCCGTCGGGCGAGACGCTCCAGGCCGTGGCGAGCGACGGCCGGGCGTTGTACTGCGGGTCGAGCCAGATCAGGCCTTCGAGGATCTTCGCGGCCACGTCGCCGGCGGCGAAGTCGGTGGTGGTGCCCAGATTCAGCGTGGGCGGGTCGGCATCGATGCCGAGAACGGCCGTGCCCTTGCCGGTGGCGGCGCGGCCGACCTGAGGCAGGGTCAGCCCCGAGGCCAGCGCCAATGCGCCGAGGTTGACCTGGCGGCGACTGGGCCGGAAGCTTGCGGTGGTGTCGGTCATCGCGTGTTCTCTTGTTGGTGCACGGCCGCAGCCAGGCCACTAAGATGGGCCATCGATGCAGAAAGTGTACCCAGCGATGTTCGCGGCCAGCCCGCCCGCAATGCCGCTCCACAAGGCCTGGACATGATCGACGCAACCATCCACCCCGGCATTCGCGCCGCGACCGACGAGATGGTCAGCCTGCGCCGGCAGATCCACGCGAACCCGGAGCTGGGCTACCAGGAGTTCGAGACCTCCGATCTGGTGGCCGACAGGCTCGCGCGCTGGGGCTATGCCGTGCACCGCGGTCTCGGCGGCACCGGCGTGGTGGGCACGCTGAAGGTGGGCGATGGGCCGCTGCGCCTGGGCCTGCGCGCCGACATGGACGCACTGCCCATGACCGAAACCACCGGCTTGCCGTATGCCAGCCGCCGCATCGGCCGCATGCACGCTTGCGGCCACGACGGCCACACCGCCACGCTGCTCGCGGCGGCGCAAATTCTGGCCACCAGCAAGGCCTTCAACGGCACCTTGAACTTGATTTTCCAGCCCGCCGAAGAAGGCCTGATGGGCGCGCACAAGATGGTCCAGGAAGGCCTGTTCGTGCGCTTCCCGTGCGATGCGATCTACGCCTTTCACAACGAGCCCGGCTTCCCGGCGGGGCAGTTCGGGTTTCTTGCGGGTGTGATCTACAGCTCGTCCGACACCGCCGTGATCACCATCGACGGCAAGGGCGGCCACGGCGCCATGCCGCACACCACGGTCGACCCGATCATGGTGGCGGCGCACTTGATCATCGCGCTGCAAACGCTGGTGTCACGCGAAGTCGACCCCAACGACATGGCCGTGGTCACGGTGGGCGCGGTGCACGCGGGCAACGCGCCCAATGTGATTCCGGCGCAGGCCGAGCTGAAGCTGTCGGTGCGGGCGCGCCGGCCCGAGGTGCGGGCCTTTCTGCGTGACCGCATCACGGCCATGGCGCAGGCGCAAGCGGCGGTGCATGGGGCCACCGCGCTGGTCGACTACCAATGGAAGTCACCCCCATGCATCAACGACGCGGCGGCCACGGCCTTTGCGCAGAGGGTGGCGCTGCAGGCGATGGGCGAGCAGGCGTTGATTCAGAACATGGCGCCCTTGCAAGCCAGCGACGACTTCGCCTTCATGCTGAACGCCGTGCCCGGCAGCTACTTCATCGTCGGCAATGGTGACGGCCGCCCCGGCACGGGGCCGGGCTGCATGGTGCACAACACCGGTTACGACTTCAACGACGAGATCCTGCCAACGACGGCGAGCTTCTGGGTGACGCTGGCGCAGGCCTATCTGGCTTGATGCAGATGGTCTGATGCACACGGCCTGACACGCCCTGCGGGTCGACTAGAATCGTGGGCTAAAGCAGTCAAAGGCGAACCGAGGTTCGCCTTTGTCGTTTGAGCCCTTGCAGCCACTGCGGCGCAAGTGATACGTTGACCGAGGCTTCCGATGTTTGACTTCTTCCGCAAGCACACGCGCATCTTGCAGTTCCTGTTGGTGCTGGTGATCTTCCCGTCGTTCGTGTTCGTCGGCATCCAGGGCTACAGCGGCTTCAACAACGACCAGAACGCCATCGTCGCAACGGTCGATGGCCGCAAAATCACCCGCCCCGAGTGGGACAACGCGCAACGCGACCAGATTGAACGCGCGCGCCGGCAGATGCCCAACCTCGACGCGAAGGTGTTCGACACGCCCGAGATGAAGCGGCAGTCGCTCGACGCCGTGGTGCGCGAGCGCGTGATGCTCGCCGCCGTCGACAAACTGCACCTCGTGACCACCGACGACCGCCTGACGCGCCTGTTCGCCACCGACCCGCAGTTCGCGTTCCTGCGCAACCCCGACGGCAGCGTCAACAAGGAAGCGCTCGCGGCACAGGGCATGTCGTCGGAAGTCTTCGCGCAGCGCCTGCGGCAAGACCTGTCACTGCGCCAGGTGGTGGTGGGGCTGGGCGGCAGCGTCATTGCACCGGTCAGCGCCACGGCCTCGGCGCTCGATGCGATGTTCCAGCAGCGCGAAGTGCAGGTACAGCGCTTCGCCACGAAAGACATGCTCGACAAGGTCAACCCGACCGACGCCGACATCGAGAAGTTCTACAAAGACCCGGCCAACGCAAAGCAGTTCGAAGCGCCGGAGCAGGCCGGCATCGAGTACGTGGTGCTCGACCTCGCCGCGCTCAAAGGCGGCGTGACCGTGTCCGACAAGGACCTGCGTGACTACTACGCCACCAACGAGAAGCGCTACACCTCGCCCGAAGAGCGGCGCGCCAGCCACATCCTGATCAAGGCCGAGAAAGATGCGCCCGCCGCCGACCGCGCCAAGGCGAAGGCCAAGGCCGAGGCGCTGCTTACCGAAGTGAAGAAGAACCCGGCTGCGTTTGCAGACCTGGCGCGCAAGAACTCGGAAGACCCGGGTTCGGCAGAGAAGGGCGGCGACCTCGACTTCTTCGGTCGCGGCGCGATGGTCAAGCAGTTCGAAGACGCGGCGTTCGGCCTCAAGCCCGATGAGACCAGCGGTGTCGTCGAGAGCGACTTCGGTTTCCACATCATCAAGGTCACCGCCGTGCGCGGTGGCGAAAAGCGCCCGTTCGATTCGGTGCGCGCCGAGATCGAGAACGAGGTCAAGACCCAGCTCGCGCAAAAGCGGTTCTCAGAAGTCGCGGTCGAGTTCACCAACATGGTGTACGAGCAGCCCGACAGCCTGAAGCCCGCGGTCGACAAGTTCAAGCTCGAACTGCGCACGGCGCAAAACGTAACGCGCAGCGGCGTTCCGGGCGCCGCGGGTGCGTTGGCGAACCCGAAGTTCATTGAAGCCCTGTTCGGCAACGATGCGCTTCGCAACAAGCGCAACACCGAGGCTGTGGAGGTGGCGCCGAGCACGATGGTGTCGGGCCGCATCGTCAAATACGAAGCCGCACACCAGTTGCCGCTGGCTGACGTGAAGGCACGCGTGCGCGAGCGCCTGGTCACCGTGCAAGCCGCTGCGATGGCCCGCAAGCTGGGCGAAGCGCGACTGGCCGAGCTGCGCGCCGCGCCCGCCACCGCGTTGGCGGACGCCGCGCAGACCGTGTCGCGCGTGCAGCCGAAGGACCTGAACGGCCCCTTGCTTGACGCGGTGCTGAAGGCTCCCGCCGCCACCGTGCCGGCGATCGTCGGCGCCGACCTGGGCGATGCCGGCTACGCCGTCGCGCGCATCGTCAAGGTGCTCGGCCGCGACCCGATGGTCGCCGATGCCTCGCGTGCGCAGACGCAGTACGCACAAGCCTGGGGGGATGCCGAATCGCAGGCCTACTACGCCGCGCTGAAAACGCGCTTCAAGGTGGAAATCAAGCCTGGCGCGCTGGTTGCGGTGGAGCCCGCGGCGAACGCGGCCAGCGGGTCTGGCAAGTGATGAACTGAAAGACGTTCAGCGGCGTGTCGGCCCCGACACGTCCGCTATAATTCGCCCTCTGCGGTGGCTGTAGCTCAGTTGGTAGAGTCCAGGATTGTGATTCCTGTTGTCGTGGGTTCGAGCCCCATCAGCCACCCCATCTGATCCAAATTTAGTCGGCAACGGCCTCCCATTTCGGGAGGCCGTTTTTGTTTCTGTTGCGCCAACGTCAGGCCACTCTCACCAGCGCGCCGACAGCTCCCGGATCGTCACCCTGCAACTGATGCCGCGCGGCCCGGCTTCGCGCCATTCGACGTCGCCGCCGAGTTGCTTGACGCGCTTGCGCACGCCGCCCAAACCCAGGCCATGGGACCAGGCGCGGGGGTTGCGGCCGATGCCGTTGTCGGTGATGGTGAGTTCGATGCGGTCGTTCTCGAGCCGGAAGTCGACCTCGAGTTGCTGCGCCTGCGAATGTGCGATGGCGTTGCTCACCAGTTCCCGCAGCACGCGCGTCAGTGCCGACCAGTGCACCACCGTGAGCAGGATGTCGTCGTCGAACACGAACGACCACTTCAGTTCCACGTGCGCGGCCGACAGGCGGTGCGCGAGGTCGGTCTTCCATTCCGCCGCCGCATGCGAGAGCCGGTGGTTCGACGCAGCCAGACCGCGTGTGAGCGTCTTCAGGTCTTGCAGCGTGTGGCGCACGTAGTCTTCCATCTCCGGCGACTGGGCCTTGTACATGAGCGTGAGCAGGCGCGCGCCGATATCGTCGTGCAGGTCTTGCGCCAGGCGCAGCCGCTCTTCCTTGCGACCCTGCTCGACCGCCTTGTCGAAGTGCACCGCGCGCTTGAGTTGCTCGACGATGCGGTTCGCCAGACGCGCGTCTTCCGACGTGAAGAGCCGGCGCCCGCGCTGTGCGAACCGGACCATCAGCGCGCTGCGGGGTGCGCCGGCGTCGCCGCTCAGGTTCGGCACCGGCACCAGCAGGCTCGAGCCGTCACCGGCCAAGCGGCTCTGACCGGCGCGCCGTTCCACGACCGTGATGTCCAGCGGCTCGAACAGCTCGCTCAGCAACTGAGACAGCAATGTCGGTGTGCGTTCTGGCTGGGCTTCGACTTCGCGCGCGATGCGGTAGAGCTGCTCGAACATGCGCTCGGTGGTCGAGGTGCTGCTAGCGCGCGCCTGGTTCATGATCCATTGACGCGCAGCCGCATAGACCGCCAACGACAAGGCCAGCGACAACGCGAGCGAGGTGAAGCGTTCGAGCGTCAGGCCCGCGACGAACAACAGGTCGAGCGAAGTGGCCACGGTGGTGATCGCCGCCAGCAGCGCGAACTCGCGCATGAGGCTCTGTGACTTGGCCAGGAACGGCACCAGCAGCAGCAGCGCACCGAGGAACACATACCAGACGAGCGAGCCCACATCGGCCACGTCGTGCGCGGTTCCGGGAACGCCGTCGGCCGCGGCGAGCGCGGCTGTCAGAAGCGACCACGTCACCAGAGTCACCACACTGAACCGGCGCATCACGACCGCGAACGGGTGCGGCTCGATCTGGTACGACCAGCTCAGCAGCGCAATGGCCATCAGAAGCAGCGCGATCACCGTGCCTTGGGTCCACCACCACACATGCGTGACCACGCCGGCCGCGTGCGCGCCTGCCAGCCCGAGCGCCAGCGCCCAGCCCGCAAGCGCCAGCCAGCCCGAGCCTGGAAGGCGCCGCGGGTGCAGGCACGCGGCACTCACCAGCGCTGCACCCGTGATCAGGTCGAGCGCCATGCGCACCGGCATGTCCAGGCGCGCGAACGGCGCGGCCATTCCGAAGTCGAACACCGACTCGATGGCCATGAAAACCAAGTTGCAGGCCTGGCACAACGCCATCACGCCATACAGCCAGTGGCGCGCGCTCAGGTGGCCGAGTGCCACGATCAACGCCATCACGTAGAGCGCCATCCCGAACGCGGACAGCACCCAGAACGGCAGCGGCAGCCCGGCCATGCCGCGTGGCTGCGGCGACACCTCGGCCTGTGTGCCATCGGCGAAGAACAGCTTGACGCGCGCCTGCGCCATCACGACCGCGAGTTGCTCGTACACGGCCTGCAACTGCAGGCGCGCTGCGTCGCGCACCTGCCAGCGCGGCGAATGCGGCAACGCGCTTGCGTCGGTGATTGCGACCGACGCCTCCCCGCCGACGATGCCGACGAGCACCTGGCCGGCATGCGCTGCAAGCGTGGGCTCCCGGCTCGACACCAGTGCGATGGCCGGCGGTGTGCTGCCAGTGGCGCGCCACACGGCATCGAGGTGCGGCACGGCCATCAGCGTGCGAAGCAGGCCGAGCCAGAGCACGCAGCCGAGCAGTGCGCCGCCGATCAGCAGGCGCAGGCGCCAACCGGTCCAGCGCAGCGCTGGCGGGGCCGCCACCTCGCCCGTCGGGTGACTGAGCGGGGCATCGAGTTCAGAGTCGAACAGCCCGTTGGGTTGGCCTGTCCACGTGGGCGATGTGCGGCTCGGCCAGGTGTTTTGCCGGCCGGTTGCGGCAGCGGGCGCGGTCGACGGGGCGTTGGGCATGGGGCCGTCGCTCGCCACGCTCAGCTCGGACGCACGCTCACACGCACACGCACACGCACACGCGTACGGACACAGCCTCACGAGCCCACAGGCTCATGACCACGGTCACACCAAGCCTTGTTTGCTCGCCAGCACCGCCGCTTCGGCGCGGCTCGACACGTTGAGCTTCTTGTAGATCGACTTGATGTGGTCGTTCACCGTGAACCACTTGATGCCCATCAGGCTCGCGATCTCCTTGATCGTGAAGCCCTTGCTGAGGTAGGTCAGCACCTCGCTCTCGCGGGGTGTCAAGCGTTCATGGTCGAGCGGCGCGCCACGGCCCAGGGGCATCGGCCGGCTGCTCTGGAAGCCCGACGACAACGGCATCGCATCCGAGTTGCTTGCTGCGCCACCCCCCCCTGCCCCGAGCGGCCCGTGGCGGAAGTGCGTGAGCAGCCGCCGCGCGATGGCTGGCGACAGCGGTGGTTGCCCGCGCACGATCTTCTGCAGTTCCTCGACCAGCACCTCGAAGCGGTCTTCCTTCAGGAGGTAGCCGTCGGCGCCGCACTGCAGCGCCGGGAACAGGTGATCGTCGTCAGAGTACAAGGTGGTGACGATCTTCGTGGCCGGGTACTGCACCAGTTCGGCAAGCAACTCCATGCCGTTGCCGTCGGGCAGTTCGAGGTCAACGAGGATCAGCTTGAACGGCTCCGAGGCCGGCTCGCCGGCGCGCTGCTGGTCGATCTGGCGACGCGCGGTTTCAAGGTCACCGGCTTCGGTGATGAGCAAGGCGTCGGAGAAACTTTCCTTCACCACACGCGTCAGGAAGCTGCGCGCAACGGGGTTGTCCTCGACGATCAATACCTTGACGGCCATGCCAATGCGCCTTGTGTTCTTGTGAGCGCAGGATGGTAGCGCATTGACCTTTCGTGCCGGTGCAATACAGAGGCTTGATCGGTCAGCCGCTGGCTCAGTCGTTGACCATCACGAATTTGCCCAGCACCTTGCGGCTGCCCATGTGCGCAAACGCGGCTTTCAGCTCGCTCATCGGCATGCGCTGGTCGATCACCGGCTTGACCTTGCCGCTGGCGTACCACTGAGCCAGCTCCGCCAATGCGGCAGCGTTCGCCTTGGGCTCACGGCGCGCGAACTCGCCCCAGAACACGCCGACGATCGAGGCGCCCTTGAGCAGCGCCAGGTTCCAGGGCAGCGCCGGGATCCCGCCTTGTGCAAAGCCCACCACCAAGTAGCGGCCGCGCCATGCGATCGAGCGGAACACCGGCTCGGCCAGGTCGCCGCCGACCGGGTCGTAGACCACGTCGGGGCCCTTGCCAGCGGTCAGCGCCTTGATCTCGTCGCGGATATTGGCAGTGCTGTAGTTGATGGTCGCGTCAGCGCCGAGCGATCGGCACAACGCGCATTTCTCGTCGCTCGATGCAGCCGCGATCACGCGTGCGCCCACTGCCTTGGCGATCTGGATCGCGGCCGTGCCCACGCCGCCGGCAGCGCCCAGCACGAGCACCGTTTCACCGGCCTTCAGCGCGGCGCGGTCGAGCAGGGCGTGGTGCGTGGTGGCATAGGTGAGCACGAAGGCCGAGGCGTCGTCGAACGCAAAGCCGGCAGGCAGCGGCAGCACCAACGCGGCCTTCACGACCGCATGCGTGGCGAAGCCGCCCGTGCCGCCGAACGCCGCCACCGCGTCGCCGACTTTCAGGTGTTTCACGCTGTCACCAACGGCCTCGACCACGCCGGCATATTCCGACCCCGGCACGAAGGGCAGCGGCGGCTTCATCTGGTACTTGTTCTGGACGATCAGGATGTCCGGGAAGTTCAGGCTCGCAGCGCGGATCGCGACGCGCACTTCATCGGGCTGCGGTTCGGGCGTCGGCAGTTCTTTCCAGGTCAGCGCTTCAACGCCGACGGGGTTCTCGCAAAGCCAGGCATGCATGTTCGTGAGTCTCGGTTTGGATCGTTGCCGATGATAAGCAGCGCCACCCGTTGCACCGCGTCTCCGACGTGACGACTCCCTACAATCTGCCTCATGCGCATCCTCATCGCCAACGACGACGGCTACCTTGCACCCGGCCTCGCCGCACTCGTGAAGGCCTGTGAAGGCCTCGGCGAGCTCGACATCATCGCGCCCGAGCAGAACGCCAGCGGCACATCGAACTCGCTCACGCTCGGCCGGCCGCTCAGAGTGCACACGGCGAGCAACGGCTTCCTGTACGTGAACGGCACGCCGTCCGACTGCGTGCACCTGGCACTCACCGGCGTTCTGCCGAAGCGGCCCGATCTGGTGGTTTCGGGCATCAACAACGGCGCCAACATGGGCGACGACACGCTCTACTCAGGCACCGTGGCTGCGGCGATGGAAGGCTTCCTGTTCGGCATCCCTGCGATCGCCTTCTCGCAGGTCGACAAGGGCTGGGGCGAGCTCGACAGCGCCGCGCGGCTGGCGCGCAGCATCATCGAGCACGTGCTCCGCGCCCCGCCCGCGAGCGCGCCGTGGCTGCTCAACGTGAACATCCCGAACCGTGCCGATGCCGAGCGCCTGCCGCGCATCGTCACGCGTCTGGGCCGGCGCCACGCCAGCGAGCCGCTGATCCGCCAGACCAGCCCGCGCGGCGACACGATGTACTGGATCGGCCCCGCGGGCGACGCGCGTGAAGCGGGCCCCGGCACCGACTTCCACGCCACCGCGAACGGCCAGGTGTCGATCACGCCGCTGCAGGTCGATCTGACCGAACACGCCGCATTGCCTGCCTGGCGCAGCTGGCTCGGACAAGCCGGATGAGCGCAGCCGAGCGGCCGGCGCGCAAATTCCCGCTGCAGCTCGATGGGTTGAAGCCTCCCGTTCGCAAACCTGCGCCGGTTTCGCACCCGGTCCTGCGCCCGCAGCAGCACCTGGCACACGCCCATGCCGAAGCAACGCGCCGCACCGCGCCCTCGGGCATGGGCCTCGACTCGGCCGACGTGCGCCTGCGCATGGCGCAGCGCCTGCGCGCAGCCGGCGTGCGCAATGAGCACGTGCTCGACGCCATCGCCCGCGTGCCGCGCCACCTGTTCGTCGACGCTGCGCTCGTCACACAGGCCTACGAAGACACCAGCCTGCCCATCGGCCATGGCCAGACCATCTCCAAGCCGTCGGTCGTGGCACGCATGATCGAGCTGCTGATGGGCGGCGCAACGGCACGTGCCGCGCACAGGCTCGGCCGAGTGCTCGAGGTCGGCACCGGGTGCGGTTACCAGGCGGCCGTGCTGGCCGTGCTGGCGCAACAGGTGGTGTCGGTGGAGCGCTTGAAGCCGTTGCATGACAAGGCCCGTGCGTTGCTGGCCCCGATGCGCCCGGCCAACATGCGGCTGGTGTACGGCGACGGCATGCTCGGCCACGCACCGAATGCGCCTTACGACAGCATCATCGCTGCTGCTGGCGGCGATGCCTTGCCACCCGCCTGGCTCGACCAGCTGGCGGTCGGAGGTCGGCTGGTGGCACCGATGCACCAGCCGGGCAGCACGCGCCAAGTGCTTGTGGTGGTCGACCGCACCGACCAAGGCTGCGAGCACAGCGTATTCGAGGCCGTGCACTTCGTCCCTTTAAAATCGGGCATGGTCGGCTGATGTCGATGAACAGGCAACAACGCATGACGATCAATTCGAAGTGGACAGTCGCGGTGCTTCTGGTGCTGACAGGGTTGGTGGGTTGCACGAGTACCCCGAACCGCGCACCGGTCGAGGACCGCACGAACGCGGGCAAGCCGGTGACCGTTGCGCAGCAACCCACGACCCCGTCGCCCGACCTCGGCAAACCCATGCCCGGTGCCGAAAACGCAGGCCGCCCGGGCTACTACACGGTGAAGCCGGGCGACACGCTGATTCGCATCGGCCTGGAGAACGGCCAGAACTGGAAAGACTTGGTCAAGTGGAACAGCCTCGACAACCCGAACATCATCGAAGTCGGGCAGGTGCTGCGCGTCGTTGCACCGGGCGTGGACCCGAGCGCGGTGTCCACGCGGCCGATCGTGGCCCCGCGCATCGACAGCCGGCCCCTCGACGCCAAGACCGGCGCGGCGCCGGCAAGCGGTGTGGCGGGCACCGGCACGACTGCGGCGGCAGCCTCTGCGCCGGCGCCGGCAAATTCGGCGGCAGCGGCGGTGCCTGTGCCCGCGGCACGCGAAGGCGATGACGACGTCAACTGGGCCTGGCCTGCGGCCGGCGCCGTGGTCGGCCCGTTCGAAGAAGGCAAGGTCAAGGGGCTGGTGTTCGGTGGCAAGGCCGGCGACCCGGTGCTGGCCGCCGCCGATGGCCGGGTGGTCTACGCGGGCTCGGGTTTGCGAGGTTACGGCAACCTCATCATCCTGAAGCACAACAACACCTACCTCACGGCGTACGCCCACAACCAGACCCTGCTGGTGCGCGAGGACCAGGCGGTCAAGCGCGGCCAGAAGATCGCCGAGATGGGCTCGACCGACGCTGACACCGTGCGGCTGCACTTCGAGATTCGCAAGCAGGGCAAGCCCATCGACCCCGCGCGGCTGCTGCCGCCGCGCTGACACTGCGCGCCGCAGCCTGACGATGCCAGCCAAGCGACCCCCGCTCGAAGGCGCATTGCACGGCGCGCCGGGTCTGTCGAACGGCAAGGGCGCCGCGCCACGCGCGGCGGCGAAACCCGGCGATGAAGACGACGATGCGGCCCCCGCTGGCCTGAACGACTCCAGCGGCGGCGAGCGCGGTGGCTCGCAGACTGGAGGCGAACTCGCCGCCGGCGACGCGGACAGCGGCAACACCCTGCAGGCCTACCTGCGTGACATTCGGCGCGCCCCGTTGCTCACGCCCGAGCAGGAATTCGACACCGCCACGCGTGCCCGACAAGGCGACTTCGCGGCGCGCCAGACGATGATCGAGCACAACCTTCGGCTCGTCGTCAGCATCGCGAAGCACTACCTCGGCCGCGGCCTGCCGATGGGCGACCTGATCGAGGAAGGCAACCTCGGCCTGATGCACTCCATCGGCAAGTTCGAGCCCGAGCGCGGGTTTCGCTTCTCGACCTACGCATCGTGGTGGGTGCGCCAGCACATCGAGCGCGCGTTGATGCACCAGGCCCGGCTGGTGCGCCTTCCGGTGCACGTGGTGCGCGAACTGAACCAGGTGCTGAAGGCACGCCGCGCGCTCGAATCGGAAGCCGCGAGCCGGGGCCAGGGCGAGCGGCCGGTGCGCATCGATGAAATTGCCGCAGCGCTTGGCCGGCCGACCAAGGAAGTGGCCGATCTGCTCAAGCTCGCCGAACAACCGACCTCGCTCGATGCGCCCATCGAGCGCCACGCCGGCGAAGGCTCGACCGAGTCGGTGCTCGACGGCGTGGCCGACGACGGCGCCACCGACCCGATGGGCCTGACGCTGAGTCATGAAGTCGAGTTGCTGCTGCGCCATGGCCTGGACGAACTCGGCGAGCGCGAACGCGAAGTCGTCGCTGGCCGCTACGGCCTGGGTGACCGCGAGCCGGAAACGCTGGAAGTGTTGGCCGAGCGCCTGGGCCTGACGCGCGAGCGCATCCGCCAGATCCAGCAGGAAGCCCTGGCCAAGCTGAAACGGCGCATGGCCCGCAACGGCATCGGGCGCGACTCGATCTTCTGACCTCGGCTTTCCGACAGGTACCGCCACCATGAACCGCAGCGACTTCCGTTTCTTCGACCGGCTGCGCGTGCGCTGGGCAGAGATCGACGCCCAGAAGATCGTCTTCAACGGCCACTACCTGATGTACTTCGACACGGCTGTGGCCGGCTACTGGCGCGCGCTGGCCTTGCCGTACGCGCAGACCATGGAACAACTCGGCGGCGACATGTTCGTGCGCAAGGCGACGGTCGAGTACCTTGCCTCGGCACGCTATGACGACGTGCTCGACATCGGCCTGCGCTGCGGCCACATCGGCAACTCGTCGATGCGCTTCGACTGCGCTGCGTTCCGGCAAGACGAGTTGTTGGTGACCGGCGAACTCGTCTACGTGTTCGCCGACCCGCACAGCCAAACCTCCCGGCCGGTGCCTCCTGCCCTGCGCACCGTGTTCAACGACTTCGAGGCCGGCGCGGCGATGCTCGAAGTGCAGCTCGGTTCGTGGGCGACGCTGGGCATGCACGCGAAGGCGATCCGCACCGAGGTGTTCATCGACGAGCAAGGCATCGCGGCCGAACTGGAATGGGACGAAGCCAATCACGACGCGCTGCATGCCGTGGCGTTCAACCGCATGGGGCTGCCGCTTGCCACCGGCCGCTTGTTGACGCACGCGCCGGGCGTGGCCCGCATCGGCCGCATGGCCACGCGGTCCATCCTGCGCGGCAGCAACGTCGGCGGCGCGGTGCTCGATGCTCTGGTGGCTGCGGCGCGCACACGCGGCGACGGCGAGGTGCTGCTCAACGCCCAGCTCACCGCGCAGTCGTTCTACGCGCGCGCCGGCTTCCGGCCGTATGGCACGGTGTTCGAGGAAGCGGGCATTCCGCACATCGAGATGACGATGGCGCTGTGAGGGCGCTGCGATGCTCGGTGATTGCGCTGCAGACGTGGCGTGGTTGCGCCAACGTTCAGCGCCTGCGCCGGCCAGCGTCGGGTTTGAGCAGGGTTCGCACGCGGGTGCGCCGCGCGGTCGCCATACCGGCGTCGGCCTCTGGCGCGACTTCTGATTCCGAGACTGCGGCTTGCTGTTCCAGCCCGGCCGCCGGTTCGCCGTCGTTGTAGCGCGGCGGCCATTGGCGCAGTGTGGTTCGGCGCAGAAGCGCCACGCCGTCGTTCGCGGTGAAGCTGCGCTCCAGCACGTGGGTGACGGGCTGGCGGCCACCGCGCTCGGTGATCACGAGCGTTGAGCAGCGGGTGCCGTAGGCGAGGTCGGGCGTGCGGATGAACGCCGCCGACAACTGGTGCTCCCACGCAGGCGGAATGCCTGTGCTGGGCAGGCTCGCCCAGGGTGCGAGCTGGCGGTCGGCCAGTGCGGCGAAGAGTTGATCGGCCAGCCTGTCGACCGAGGTGGCGTTGGCCAACGCGGCCGTGAGCCGCGCCTTCAGCGCGTCGACCTTCGGCCATGGCGAGTCGAGCCCGCCGTTCGACAAACCGTAGATGCCGCGTTCCAGGCGCTGCGGGTGTGCGGCCGTGTTCGAGGCCCAGAAACACTCGCCCTGGCGGAAGTCGGCGGCGATCAGGTTGAAGCCGTTGTGGCCCGCCAATGCGGTGCGCATCCAGAAGCTGCCGACGGGTTCTGCCGCCGCCAGCCATTCCGGAACGACGCTGCCACGTGACGGCGCTTGCGGGTCGGTGGGCAGGCCACCGCGCACGTTCGTCAGCAGCGCGAGACGCCCTTGGGCGGTGAGGCCGAGCCAGGTGCCACCGGCTTCGAGATCGCGCCCGCCGAGGATCGCAGGTGCGCCCGCATGCGGCGTCCACCAGGCGAGCCGCGCGGTCGGGCGCTTGAAATATTCATCACGGTTCGACGCGATCACCAGCGGGAAGCGCCGGCTCTTGTCGAGCGCCAGCGCTACGAGGCACATGGAAGGAATACCTCGAAGACCTCGATGTGGCGTGGGCTCGCGAGCCACGGTTGCAGGTCGAGCGCGGCGACTTCGATCAACGCCTGCAGCGCCGTGCTGATGCCTGCCTCGCCCTCGGCGCTTGCGGCTTCGGTGGCATAGGTCTCCATCCACGTCGGGTTGCCTTCCACCGTTTCAGCGCGGCGCAACAGGCGCATCAGCAACTGCGGGTGGGCCTGCTTCAAGCGCGCCTGCATGGCGACGGTGGCCGCGCGCGCCGGGGCAGCGTGGGCCTCGGCCACGCGGTAGTAGATGTACAGCTCGCGCATGCGCTCTCAGGCGAGCAGGGAGGCGTCTGAGGGCAGGGCATAGGGCAGCGTGCCGGCACGCATCACGGGGCCATTCACCGTGCCGAGGTGCAGGCTGCCTTGATCGAACGCCGCGAGCTTGACCTCGACCAGGGCCACGCACCCCGCGCCGGCCGGCGCCGCGTTCACCACCATGCCGGCGGGCTGCGCCGCATCGGCACTGTGGAACACCTCTTGCCCCGGCTGCGCCGGCGCGTCACAAGTGAACACGAACATGCGCCGCTTGATCGTGCCCCGGTATTGACTGCGCGCCACGATCTCCTGGCCGGGGTAGCAGCCCTTCTGGAAGTCGACCCCGCCGACGAGTTCGAAGTTCAGCATCTGCGGTACGAACTGGTCGACAGTGGCGGCCTCGATCAGCGCGATGCCGCTGCGCACTTCGAGCGCGCGCCAGGTGTCGAGTGCAAGCGGCGTCGCACCCGCTGGTGTGCCTTGCGCAGGCCCCGCGACGATGCAGCGCGGCGCACCGTCCACATCGGGCAGCCGCAGCAGCGCGCCCTGCGGTGCATCGAGCTTCGACCAGGCTGCGGCAGCGGGCATCAGCGCTTCGACACCCGTTCCCACGATGCCGTGTAGAACCTGCTCGGCACTTGCATCGCTGAGTTTGCACTTGGCGCGCAGCACGAACGTCGACAGCCGCTTCAAGGTGGCCGCCAGGACGCTGGCCGCGCACGCGAGCAACAGTTCGTCAGGCCCCGCACGCCAGACCAGAAAGCTGGCTTGCAAGCGCCCTTTGGCTGAACAGAACCCCGCGAGCCGAAGCTGCGACAAGGTCAGCGAAGCCACGTCGTTGGTGAGCTGGCCTTGCAGGAACGAGGTGGCATCCGGCCCGTGCGCTCGGAGCACGCCCCAATGGGTCAGTGGCACGGCGCCGGCGGGTAAAAGTTCATGGGTCATGCGCGATTATCATCACCGCCCATGCCTTCTGTCCCGCTGCGGCACGAGCCGCTTCGCGGCGCGCCGACACCATGAAGCCCTGGCGACTTGCACTGGGCACGCTCGCGATAGCTGCGGTAGCCGCCGCTTCTGCAATTGCCTGGTGGCTGCACGAGCCGCTGCAGCTTGCGACTGCCCCGGTCGAGTTGTCGATCGAGCTCGGCACGGCACCGCGTGACATTGCGCAGGCCTGGGTGCAAGCCGGCGTGCAGGCACCGCCGATGTGGCTGTACCAGTGGTTCCGCTGGTCGGGCCAGGCGCGGAAGATCCGCGCCGGCAGCTACGAGATCGAGCGCGGCACCACGCCCATCCAGTTGCTCGACAAGATGGTGCGAGGCGACGAAACCCAGGCCGTGGTGCGCCTGATCGACGGCTGGACCTTCCGCCAGTTCCGCGCCGAGCTGGCCAAGGCCGATGCGCTCAAACCCACCACCGCTGCGCTCACCGACGAGCAGTTGATGGCCGCGCTCGGCGCGCCCGGCGTGGCCCCCGAAGGGCGCTTCTTCCCGGACACCTATGCGTTCAGCAAGGGCACGGCCGACCTGCACGTGCTGCTTCGCGCCTACCGCGCCATGCAACAACGGCTCGGTGCCGCATGGCGCGAGCGCGCTGCCGACACACCCTTGCGCAGCGCCGACGACGCGCTGGTGCTGGCCTCCATCGTCGAGAAGGAAACCGGTGCAGCGGCCGAGCGCGGCAAGGTGGCCGGCGTGTTCGTGAACCGCCTGCGCATCGGCATGCCGCTGCAGACCGACCCGAGCGTGATCTACGGCCTGGGCAGCACCTTCGACGGCAACCTGCGCAAGCGCGACCTGCAGGCCGACACGCCGTTCAACACCTACACCCGCGCCGGCCTGCCGCCCACGCCCATCGCCATGCCGGGCAAGGCTGCGCTACTGGCTGCAGTGCGGCCCGACACCACGCGCGCGCTGTACTTCGTGGCACGCGGCAACGGCAGCAGCGAGTTCAGCGAGACACTGGCCGAGCACAATCGAGCCGTCAATCTGTACCAGCGGGGAGGGCAGCGTGGGGTCAAGTGACGTGAGCAGTGATGGGCGGCTCGATGTGCACTCCGACGTGCCCGGCGACGGCGTCGGGTCGTCGGGCTTTGCGCCGGCCGCAGCCGGTGCGCGCTTCATCAGCTTCGACGGCATCGACGGTGCCGGCAAGACCAGCCACATCGACGCCACCGCGAAGCGCCTGCGCGAGCGTGGCGCCACCGTGCTTTGCACGCGTGAGCCGGGCGGCACACTGCTGGCCGAGCGGGTGCGCGACATGGTGCTGCGCGAGCCGATGGACCCGCTCACCGAAGTGCTGCTGGTGTTCGCAGCACGGCGTGACCATGTCCTGCAAGTCATCGTTCCCGCACTGGCGCGCGGCGACACGGTGCTCTGCGACCGCTTCACCGACGCCTCCTTCGCCTACCAGGGCGGCGGGCGTGGGCTGGCTCTCGACGTTCTGCACGCGCTCGAAAACTGGGTGCATGGCAGCCTGCAGCCTCATTTGACGCTGTTGTTCGACCTGCCCACCGAACTGGCCGCGCAGCGCCGCGCCCAGGCGCGCGCGGCCGACCGTTTCGAGCAGGAAGACCTCGACTTCTTCCGCCGCGTGCGCGCCGGCTACACCGCACGCATGAACGCCGCGCCGGACCGCATTTCGCTGATCGACGCGGCTGTCGACAAGGCCTCGGTCTGGTCGCAGGTGGCCGCCGCGCTGGAGTCGCGCGGGTGGTAGGCGAAGGCGGCGCGCTGCCACTGCCGTGGCTCGCCGATACCTTGCGCAGCGTGCTGGACACGCGCCATGCCCACGCGCTGCTGGTGCATGGCCCGCAGGGCGTGGGCCAGTTCGAGCTGAGCGTGACGCTCGCGCAGGCGTGGTTGTGCGAAGCCGCCGACGCGGCCACCCGCCCGTGCGGAGCCTGTGCCAGTTGCCGGCTGGTGCTGGCGCACGCCCATCCCGACATGCTGGTGCTGCTGCCCGATGCGCTGCGCGAGCCGCTCGGCTGGGCGCCGCCAGGCGGTGAGGGCGATGAAGCCTCGGAGAGCAAGGCCGGCAAGGTCAAGCCGAGCAAGGAAATCAAGGTCGATGCCGTGCGGAGGGCGATCGAGTTTGCGCAAACCACATCGGCGCGCGGGCGCTGCAAGGTGGTCGTGATCCACCCTGCCGAACGCATGAATGGCGTGGCCGCCAACGCCTTGCTGAAGACGCTTGAAGAGCCCGCCGGCGTTGCACGCTTCGTGCTCAGCGGCGCGGCGCCGGACGCCTTGCTGCCCACCATCCGAAGCCGCTGCCAGGGCGTGCCGATGGCGCTGCCGCCCACCACTGTCGCCGTCGGCTGGCTGACCGAGCGGGGCGTCGCAAACGCGGCCGTGCTTCTCGCCGCGACGGGCGGTCAACCGCAAGAAGCGCTGGAGTGGTCCGCGCAGGGCCTGGATGCCGCGCTTTGGCAGCGTGTGCCAGCGTTGGTGCAACGCGGCGAGGCCGGTACGTTCGCGGCGTGGCCGCTGCCTCGGCTGGTCGATGCGTTGCAGAAGCTCTGCCACGACGCCGCCTGCGTGGCCGCCGGCGCGGCGCCGCGCTATTTCCCGGCCACGAGCCTGCCGCCCGCTGCCGACCCGGCCGCATTGACGGCGTGGTCGGCCGAGTTGATGCGCGTCGCCCGCCATGCCGAGCACGCGTGGTCGGCCGCGCTGCTGGCCGAGTCGCTGGTGCAGCAAGGGCAGCGGGCGCTGCGCCCAGCCGGCCGTGGGGGCGGCCCGGCTGCAGGCCATCGCGCAGCAGGTGTTTCAGTACACTCGCGGCCATGAGCGAACCACAGATCCGAAGCGGTGCGATCAACGGTGCGGTCCCCCATGCCGTGGCCCCGGCGAGCGCGAGGCCGAGCGTGATCCAGCTGGTGTTCCGCGAGAAGGGCGCGCTCTATGCCGCCTACATGCCGGTGTTCGCCGACGGTGGCCTGTTCGTGCCGACCACGCGCGAGTACCGCATCGGCGAAGACATTTACCTGCTGCTGTCGCTGCCCGACGACCCGCAGCGCTACCCGGTGGCCGGCAAGGTCGGCTGGATCACGCCGGCCAATGCTTCCGGCGGCCGAACACAGGGCGTCGGCGTGCGTTTCCCGAACGACGAAAAAACGCGCGGCCTGAAGCTGAAGATCGAAGAGGTGCTGGGCACCAGCATCGCATCGGCGAAACCGACGCAGACCATCTAGCCTTTCCCGCTGCGCGCGATGCGCCCGGCTCTTCCATGTACGTTGACTCCCATTGCCACCTCAGCTTCCCTGGGCTGCTCGAGAACATCGACGCTATTCGCGCCGACATGGCCCGCGCGCGGGTCGACCGTGCACTGTGCATCTGCACCACGCTTGAGGAGTTCGAGCAGGTGCATGCGCTCGCCGCGCGCTTCGGCAACTTCTGGTGCAGCGCCGGTGTGCACCCCGACAACGAAGGCGTGCAGGAGCCGTTGCTTGCCGACTTGCTGGCGCTCGCGGCCCGACCGCGCGTGGTGGCCATCGGCGAAACGGGGCTCGACTACTTTCGGCTGAACGGCCGCAGCCAGGCCGACATGGAATGGCAGCGCGAGCGCTTTCGCGTGCACATTCGCGCCGCCTGCGCGACCACGCTGCCGCTGGTCGTACACACCCGAAGCGCCTCCGACGACACGCTGGCCATCCTGAGGGAGGAGGGCGGCAGCGCCCCCGGCGGCGTGTTTCATTGCTTCACCGAAACCCTCGCTGTGGCGCGCGCTGCGCTCGACCTCGGCTTCTTCATCTCGTTCTCCGGCATCCTGACCTTCAAGACCGCGAGCGACCTGCGCGAGGTCGCCAGGTTCGTGCCACTCGACCGCTGCCTGATCGAAACCGACAGCCCGTACCTCGCGCCGGTTCCGCACCGGGGCAAGACCAACAGCCCCGCCTTCGTGCCGTTCGTGGCGCAGCAGATCGCCGAACTCAAGAGTCTGCCCGTCGAAGCCATCGCACAGGCCACCACCGCCAACTTCGAGCGGCTGTTCAAGCTGCCCGCCATGTGCCAAATCGGAGTGACCGGATCATGAGACTTTGCTTTCGATATATCGCCTATCTATTTGTCGCGTCTACATTAGTTTCTGTAAATGCCGGCTCATTTGACGATTTTTTTATCGCCATCAAGAATGACAACCCCAGCGCTGTGGCCGACTTGCTCAAGCGCGGTTTCGACCCCAACACGCGCGACGTCAAGGGCCAGCCGGGGCTGACCGCTGCGATGCAGGAGCGCTCGGTCAAGGTGGCGCGCGTGCTGCTGGAACAACCGGGCATCGACGTGAACGCGTTGAACCCGGCCGGCGAATCGGCGTTGATGCTGGCGGCGCTGAAGGGGGAGTTGACTGGGGCCGAACTGCTGCTCGGGCGTGGCGCCACGGTCAGCCTGGCGGGTTGGTCGCCGATCCACTACGCTGCCACCGGGCCGGAGCCGCAGCTCGTGAAGCTGCTGCTCGACCGGGGTGCCGACATCGACGCCGCATCGCCCAACGGCACCACGCCGCTGATGATGGCGGCGCAGTACGGCAGCGAAGAGAGCGTCAAGCTGTTGCTCCAGCGCGGCGCCGACCTGGCCCGGCGCAACCAGCGCGGCCTGGGGCCGGTCGATTTCGCCAAGCTGTCGGGGCGCGAGGCGGTGGTGCGCTTGCTGGACGCGCCGCGCCGCTGACGCCCTAACGTGCTTCCGCGCGCCAGCAAACAGAACCACCACCAGGGCCGCGTTGTAGGAATTTTCCCGACACGCGGTTTGGGGCTGCGCCCACTGGGGCTGGGCTGCATGAATGCCTAGAGTCGGGTTTCCGAACCGCTCCAGGGAGGGCCGACATGACGACCACGCAAGCTGCCGCGAACCCATTCGTGCTGTTGCTGAATCCGCAGGCGGTGTTCGCCGCCATCGAGAACTCGGACCGCCTCGCGCGGCTCGCCAGCCGCATCTGCCGCCCACTCGACCGCCACCAACCGGAACTCACCGACGGTGAGACGGCCGACGCCGCAGATGCCGGGCTCAACGCGACAGCTGTCGTCGCAACCCACTCGCCAGGTTCGCGCAACATGGCTTGACATGGATCAAGGCGCCTGACGCACCCGGGCGGCACGATCCGCCTCTTCGAAGCCCCTTCGGAGAGAACCCATGAACAGCCACCGGGCGGCGCGCCCGCTGGGGTGGCAGGCCAACAGCGGCGCTCGCGCAGGCGCACCTGACCTGGCGGTGCTCGATGACGACATCGAACTCGCCCGCTTCACCTTCCCCCGAACCACGGCCGATGGCGTACGCACGGGTGAATCCGCGCTGCGCATCGGCGGTATGCACTGCAGCGGGTGCGCCACGCTCGTCGAGCAGGCGTTGCGGCGCGTCGACGGCGTTCTGAGCGCGAACGTCAGTGCGGCATCGCAGTGCGCCACCGTGCAGTGGGACGTGGCGCGCACCCGGCCATCCGCGCTGGTGCGTGCGGTGGCTGCAGCCGGCTACGAGGCTGTGCCCGACACGGCAGCCGGCGCGCGCCTGATGCGCCGCAAGGAAGCGCGTGATGCGCTCTGGCGGCTCTTCGTCGCTGCACTCTGCGCCATGCAGGTGATGATGATGGCGACGCCGTCGTACCTCGGCAGCGCAGCGCAGCTGGCGCCCGACCTGAAGCAACTGCTCGACTGGGGCAGTTGGCTGCTCACGCTGCCGGTGATGCTGTTTGCCGCCGCGCCGTTCTTCGGCGGCGCGTGGCGGTCCGTGCGCGCAGGGCGCATCGGCATGGATGTGCCGGCTGCGCTCGGCATGCTCGTGGCCTTCATCGCCAGCAGCGCCGCCGCCTTCGACCCGGGCGGCCTGTTCGGCCGCGAGGTCTACTTCGATTCGCTGACCATGTTCGTGAGCTTTCTGCTCGGCGGGCGCTACCTCGAGATGCGCGCACGCCACCACGCAGCCGCCTTGCTGGAAGCCGGTACCGGCCAACTGCCCGAGACCGCGCTGCGCGAGAACGCCGACGGCAGCGTCACGCTGGTCAGCGCCTTGCGGTTGCAACCCGGCGACATGCTGCGCGTGCCGCTGGGCGAAGCCTTTTGCGCCGACGGTGTGTTGACGCAGGGCAGCACGCAGGTGGACGAGTCGCTGCTCAGCGGCGAATCGTCGCCAGTGGCCAAGACCACCGGCGATGCGGTGCTGGCAGGCAGCGTGAACCTGGGCGCGCCGGTCGCGATGCGGGTGGAGCGCGTCGGCGCGGACACACGCTTCGAAGCCATCGTGGCGATGACCCGGCAGGCCCGCACCCAGCGGCCCGCATCGCAGCAAGCGGCCGACCGCTGGGCCGCACCGTTCTTGTGGGGCGTGCTGTTGCTGGCGGCCGGCGCTGCCGCCGTGTGGAGCGTGATCGACCCGTCGCGCGCGGTCTGGGTTGCGGTGTCGGTGCTGATCGTCACCTGCCCGTGCGCGTTGTCGCTCGCTGCACCGTCCGCGCTGCTGGCGGCCACCACGGCCATGGCGCGGCGCGGTGTGCTGCTGCGCCGTGCCGATGCCATCGAAGGCCTGGCGCGGATGCAGACCTTGTTCATCGACAAGACCGGCACCGTGACCGAGGCGCAGGGCCGAGGTGTCCAGATCCTGCGCGTTGACGGCGGCGATGCCGATGACCCCAACGGTGCCAGCGAGCGCCTGCCCGATGCGGCATTGCGCGCCATCGCTGCATCTCTTGCCGCGTGGTCAGCGCACCCGCTGGCCCGGGCCCTGGCGGCCGAATACAAAGGCGCCGACGGGGCCTGGGCGGACCTGCGCGAAACGCCGGGCGAGGGCATGCAGGGCCGTGCCGGCGATGGCGCGCTGTGGTGCCTGGGCAAGCGCACGCGCAAGACCACCACCAATAGCCCCGCATTGCCACCTGCAACGCACGACATCGGTGATGAAGGCGGAGATCCCCAGACCTGGCTGAGTTGCAACGGCCGGCCCGTCGCATCGTTTCACTTCGGCGAAGTACTGCGCGCCGATGCGGCGGCCGCAGTGAAGGCGTTGCAGCGCGGTGGCGTGCGCGTGGTGCTGCTCTCCGGCGATGCGCCGGCGCGCGTCGAGCGCATGGCACGGCAACTCGGCGTGAGCGAGCACCATGGCGGCCTGTCGCCGCAAGGCAAGCTCGCAACCGTGCGTGCCGCGCAGGCACGCGGCGAGCGCGTGGCGATGGTGGGCGACGGCATCAACGATGCGCCGGTGCTCGCACAGGCCGACACCTCGCTCGCGATGGGCGAGGGCGTGCACATCGCACGCGTGCAGGCCGATGGCGTGCTGGTCTCCAACGCGCTGGGTGATGTGGTGCGCGCTCGCGTGCTGGCCCGGCGGGCGCTGCGCGTGATGCGCCAGAACATCGCGTGGGCGGTGGCCTACAACGCCGCCTGCGTGCCGCTGGCACTGGTCGGCTGGCTGCCCCCGTGGGGAGCAGGGCTGGGCATGGCGACGAGCTCGCTGGTGGTCGTCTTGAACTCGCTGCGGCTGTCGCGCTGAGGCCCGGCGAGGGCATGCCGTGGACATCCTCTACCTGCTGATCCCGTTGTCGGCCGTGCTCGTGCTGTTCATCCTGGGTGTGTTCGCGTGGGCTGTGCAAGGCGGCCAGTTCGACGACCTTGACCAGCACGGCGAGCAGATTCTGGAAGCCGCCACCGATTCAGTTGATCCGCATCAAGGGGCGTGAGGGCCCGCAGACGAAGAATCCGCTGGGTTGGCATGGGCCGGCAAACAACAACAGGGGCTTCCGATGGCTGGACAAGCGCAGGCCGCAGCGCCGGTAACGTATACCGATGACGCCGTTCGCGGCTTCGCACTGGCCGCCGTGGTGTGGGGCTTGGTCGGCATGCTGGTGGGGTGCCTCATTGCCGCGCAGCTGGCCTTCCCGGACCTCACCTATGGCATCCCGTGGCTCAGCTACGGGCGCCTGCGGCCGCTGCACACCAACGCGGTTGTCTTCGCGTTTGGCGGCTGCGCCCTGTTCGCCACCAGCTTTCACGTGGTGCAGCGAACCTGCCAGGTGCCGCTGTTCCTGCCCTGGCTTGCGAACTTCGTGTTCTGGGGCTGGCAGGCGGTGATCGTGCTGGCAGCCATCACGCTGCCGATGGGCTTCACGCGCGGGAAGGAATACGCCGAGCTGGAGTGGCCGATCGGCATCCTCATCACCATCGTGTGGGTGGCCTACGCCATCGTGTTCTTCGGCACCGTCGGCAAACGCAAGGTGCGCCACATCTACGTGGCCAACTGGTTCTTCGGCGCCTACATCATCGCGATTGCGCTGCTGCACATCGTCAACGGCGCGGTCATGCCCGTGAGCCTGTGGAAGAGCTATTCGGCCTATGCCGGCGTGCAGGACGCGATGGTGCAGTGGTGGTACGGCCACAACGCGGTGGGCTTCCTGCTGACGGCCGGCTTCCTGGGGATGATGTACTACTACATCCCCAAGCAGGCCGAGCGGCCGGTCTACTCGTACCGCCTGTCGATCGTGCACTTCTGGGCGCTGATCTTCACCTACATGTGGGCCGGCCCGCACCACCTGCACTACACCGCACTGCCCGACTGGGCACAGAGCGTCGGCATGGTGTTCTCGCTGGTCCTGCTGGCG